>NZ_JBQQBR010000004.1:0-406120 GCF_052245935.1 Nonomuraea sp. 3N208
GGGGTGGTTTAGAGCCTCTCCCCGCAGAGCGACTCTGGAGGGCCAGCAAACTCCATCTCCCATACAGCACCACATTCAGTGAAGCGCCATCCCACTCCACCTCCCATGTTCGTGTTCACAACAAGACCCTCAAGTACTGCCCGGTGTTCCCCGAACGGTTCGGCTCCCTGGCCGAGGCCGAGACGTTCTGCCACCACTTCTTCGGCTACTACAACCACGAGCACTACCACGCCGGCCTGGGCCTGCACACACCATTCACCGTGCACATCGGCACCGCCCCGGCCATCCAGGACCGGCGCGAGCAGATGGTCGAACGCTTCCGCACGGCCAATCCACACCGGTTCACCCGAACGCCGCGACTGCCCAAGATCCCAACGGTCGCCTACATCAACCAGCCCGAAGAAGACCAGAACAGCGCATCCACGCCCGCGCAGGAGGCCGCCTAGCGATCATCTCGGCAGAGTCCCTGTCGCACTTGACTTGACACCTACCGCCTGGGTGGAGCCGCTCGATAGCCCGGGTCACATGAGCACGCGGACCTGCCATCCCTCATCGGCCAAGCGCTCGAGTAGGCGGGTCTGCTCCTCTTCGTTGTCGCAGGTGACGACGATGCACCATACCTCTCCCCGGCGGCTTCTGCCGCGACTTCGACCGTTACTGGACCTTCCACCTCGACCAAGAACAACAGCAACCACCGGGCCCGCTACCGACTCGCTGCTTGATCTACGAGGTCAGTCCCAGCAATCTGCACCCGCCGCGCACTGTCCCCAGTCGAGCGCGAGCCGCCCGCAGGTGCGCCCTTCGCCCTTGAACAGCAGGCCCGCAGCCGCGCGATGTCCGCAACCCCGGGCCCAGTGGCGCCCGCAGGAGCGCGCGCACCACCGACAGATGCGTCACAAGTGCGCGTTTTACGCGTTCGGGTCCCAGTCTGCGAGCTGCTCCATCGGCTCGGTGTCGCCGGTGGTCTCCAGGCCGTCGAGCGGGACGCGCTCGTAGAAGTAGAGGACCAGTTCGCTCGCTGCGCCTCGCATCGCCATGTCGCCCGGCTCCGCGTCGGCGGCGAGGTCGTCGCAGCGGACGCCGTCGGCGTTGAGGGTCAGGCGCCAGGAGCGGCCCTCGGTCGTGTGCAGGTCGATGGTCGCCGGCTTGAACGGCCAGGGGATGGTCGTCGCCGAGACGGTCGTCAGGAACTCGTCGACGCCCTCGACCGCGACGTCCGTCGGCAGCGGCTGTGCGGCCCCCTGGGTGAGCTGGGCGTCGTAGGTGTGGACGGCGATCTCCTGGATCTGGTGCCGGGCCACGGCTCCGCTGGTCTCCGGGGCCTGCGAGCGGCCCCACCAGGTCCAGCAGCCGCGGTCCGGGCCGGCCTCGCGCATCGCGTCGAGCATGAGCTCGGTCGACTCGGCGAGCCAGGCGTCCAGGGCTTCGCGATCGCGGGGCGCGGTCGGGGCGCCCTTCGGGTCCGTCCTCGCCGGGGGCTCAGCGTCCGGGCCCGCCGCGACGATGGCGGCCTGGCGGCGGCGGCCGTCGCCGAGGTGCTGCGCCAGTTCGCGCAGCGTCCAGTCCGGGCAGGTCGGGACCTGGACGTCAAGGTCGGGGGCGGACGCGATCGCGGCGCGGAACGCGGCCGAGCGGTCTTCGATCAGCCGCAGGACCTCGGGGAACTCCAAGAAGTTTTGCACGTCGGTTGTGTATCACGGCGCTCCGGCCGCCGGGTAGCGAAACTCTCTGAGCTCAAAGACGCCGAAGTACCGGGCAGAAAGATCAAGTGACCTTTGAGCCGAGCCCTTGCGCCTGCGGCCCCGGCCGGGCGATGCGATCGAAGTGGCGCCCCCGGGGTGGCGGCGAAGCCCCGCGGGTCCGTAAGTCACCCTCGATGCAACCGCGACATGCCGCAGCCGGTTCACTGTTACGAGACGCTTCCGTCCTTCGGGTCGGCATGATCGATGGAGCGTATTTCTCGTACGAAGCAGAAGGGGTGGCGGTGCGGTGGGTGCCGAGGCGGAGATCTCGACGGCGAAGGAGGCGGCGGACGACGAGCTGATTCTGGCTTTCGGACGGCTGCAGGGGGCGGCCAACCGGCTGGAGTACATCCTGGGGCGGGCGATCGAGGAGGAGTTCGGGATCAGCCATCTGATGTTCGAGGTGCTGCTGATCCTCGGCCGGGCCGGTGCGCCGGGACTGTCGATGAGAGCCATCGGACAGGAACAAGTGCTCACCACGGGGGGTGCGACGCGGCTCGTGGACCGGATGGAGGCGGCCGGCCTGGTGGAGCGGGCCGACGATCCCCATGACCGGCGAGGGCGGCTGGTGCGGCTCACGCAGCGGGGAGAGGAGGCGGCGGTGCAGGTCGCGCGGGTACACGTGGAGAACATCAAGCGGTACTTCCTGGAGCCGCTTCCCCCCGCCCATCGCGAGCGCTTCGCCGAGGATCTGCGGATCCTCAGCCATACGGCGCGAGACATGCTGCCACGGATGCGCTGAATCCGGCGCGATGTCCTTCGGTGTGACACAAGTCACGTGAGCCCGCCGAAATACCTGACGAGTCAGATACTGTTTCCTCAGATAGTTCGCCCGCGCAGCGCGGGCACCGCAAGGACAATCAGAGGTTCCCCATGAAGCTCGTCTACGTCTTCGACGCGTACTGCGGCTGGTCGCACGGGTTCTCCCGCACGCTGCGGGAGGTCGCCGCCAAGCATCCGGACCTGCCGGTGGAGGTCCTCTCCGGTGGCCTGTTCACCGGCGCCCGCCGGGTACCGATCCGGGAGTTCGGCTACGTGAAGGGCGCCAACGCCAAGATCAACGAGCTGACCGGCGCGGAGTTCGGCGAGGGGTATGAGCGGCTGATCGCCGACGGCTCCTTCGTGATGGACTCCGAGGCCGCCGCCCGCGGCATGGCCGCCCTGCGCCAGAACGCCCCCGAGCGGGCGGCGGAATTGGCCGTGGCCCTCCAGCACGCCTTCTATGTCGATGGGCAGAGCCTGTCCGAGCCGACGACCTACCGGCAGGTCGCCGAGGAGGCCCGGCTCGATGCCGGCGCCGTCGTCGCCGCCTTCCACTCCCCGGCGGCGCAGGCTGCCGCCGAGGCCGACTTCCGCCGCACGGCCGAGCTCGGCGTCGACGCATTCCCTACCCTGCTGGCCGTTGACGGCGACCGCGCCGTCGTCCTGGCGAGCGGACACGCCACCACCGACGAGGTGGACCGGCGTCTGTCCGCCCAGGCCACCCGCGACGCATCCTGACCCTCCCTCTCCCCCACCCTTAAAGAAGGACTCCATGAGCACGCTCCAATTCAAGATCTTCGACCTGGACTTCCCCGTCGGCAGCAAGAACAAGACGGCCACCCTGGTCATCGGCGAGAACGAGGCCCTCCTCGTCGACGCCGGCTTCACCCGGGCCGACGGGCACCGGCTGGCCGCCGAAATCCTGGACTCCGGCAAGCAGCTCACCACCGTCTTCATCAGCCACGGCGACCCGGACTTCTACTTCGGCGCCGAAGTCATCGCCGACGCCTTCCCCGGCGCCGAGTTCATCGCCACCGAGCACGTCATCGAACACATCCAGCACTCGTACGAAGGCAAGCTGAAGGCCTGGGCGGCCGCCGGCGCGAACCTGCCCACCCGGCTGGTCGGCCTCACCCCCCTGACCGGCGACATCACCTTCGAAGGCCACCGATTCGAGCTCAAGGGCGGCGTCGCCGAACTGCCGGACCGCCACTACCTGTGGCAGGCCGAGCACCGCGCCATCCTCGGCGGCGTGCTGCTCTTCGCCGGGGAGCACGTATGGGTCGCCGACACCCCGAACG
This sequence comes from Nonomuraea sp. 3N208, assembly GCF_052245935.1. Lineage (NCBI taxonomy): Bacteria > Bacillati > Actinomycetota > Actinomycetes > Streptosporangiales > Streptosporangiaceae > Nonomuraea > Nonomuraea sp. 3N208. The sequence goes on from NZ_JBQQBR010000004.1 coordinate 3,806, forward strand.
CCGAGCAGCGTGCCGCCTGGATCGCCCTGCTGGACGACATGGCCGCGCTCGAGCCACAGCTCGTCGTGCCCGGACACCGGCTGCCCACGGCCCCCGCCGACGCCAGTGCCATGGCCGGCACGCGCGAGTACCTGGTCGCCTTCGAGGAGGAGCTGGCCAAGGCCGCGGACGGCGCCGCGCTGACCGAGGCGCTGGTGGCCCGCCACCCCGCCCACGGCATGCTGATCGCGGCGCAGATCGGCGCCAAGGTCGCCACGGGCGAGATGACCTGGGGCTGAGGCGACATGACAGAGCACACCACCGGCCTCGCCGCTCCCGCTGACGTGGTACGCCGCCAGTATCTGGCCTCCGCGGCCGGTGACCTCGAGGCCCTGCGTGCCACTCTCGCCCCGGACGTGGAGTGGACGGAGATGGCCGGCTTCCCCCTCGCGGGCACCTATCGCACGCCGGAGGGTGTGACCTCGAACGTGATGGAGAAGCTCGCCACCGAGTGGTCCGATTGGATCGCCCACGACGACACCTACGTCGTCGACGGCGAAGACGTCGTCGTCCTCGCCCGCTACACGGCCACCAACAAGGCCACCGGCAAGCCGCTCGACGTCCGCGTGGCCCACCACTTCACGGTGCGCGGCGGGCTGATCGTGCGCTTCGAGCAGTTCGTCGACACCGCCAAGGTCCGCGACGCCATGCACCCCTGACGAAGCGGGTCCGACCTTCGTAGCGAGGGTGGCCAAGGAACCAGACCGAGTTTGCGAACCGGCTTGTCGCCCCCTCCGGGATGCCTCTGGAATGGCGCTTGCATCCGTTCAGCACGAGCGGAGCGTCCGAGAAGCCAGGGAGCAGGTCCCATGACGCGAGAGCAGATCGCGCAGGCGCTGCGGCGGGCGGAGGAACTGGCCGGCCAGGCGAGGGCCGGCCTGGACCGGCCGGTGGGACTGATGGGCCAGCGCATCTGGACAGGCCCGGCAGCCGACCGTTTCGGCGGCGAGCTGGCGGCACAGAGACAAGCCTTGATCAGTGCGTGTACGTCGGCGGTCGACGACCTGCGCACCTTGCTCGCCCGCACCCCGGAGTAACCCTGGTGGACATCGACGGCATGGTGCCCGACGGTGTGAGGGCGCTGGAGGACGAACTCCGCAGAGCCAACTCGACGCTGGAGTCCGCCGGGAACGAGCTCTGGAGCCTTCTGCGTCACGCCGGCCTGGCCACCACGCATGCCGACACGATACGGAGAATCGCCGGCTGGGCCGAGCAGCAGATCCCAGACATCCACCGGCGCGTCGTGCTGCTGGAACGCCTGGTGGCGCATGACCCGGCCGTCCAGGCGGGCCAGCCGGTGTTCGTCAAGTCGGAGCTGTTTGCCCCCGGCAAACCGCTCCCCACGGTCGGCGGCTTCTGGGACCGCCTCGCCCAACAGGCACAGGCCCTTTTCGACCTGGACCAGAACTCTGGCAACCCCGCGGCCGAGGTGGCCAAGGGCGCCTTGGAGAGCACGGCCGGGCTCGCGGGGATGCTGTGGGAGTTCTCCGAGGTACGCAAAACCTTTGACCCGGATGGCTGGGCGCGACAGGTCGAGGACAGCGCGCACGGCCTGATCTACGGGATCCGGCACCCGACCGAGCTCCTCAAGGCCATCACGGACTGGGACACCTGGACCACCAACCCCGAGCGCGCCTTCGGCCGCCTCACCCCAGACCTCTTGATGGCGGCTGCCACGGCGGGCGGGAGTGGCGCGGCTTCTGGGGCGAGCAGAGCCGCGAGCGCCGTCGACAAGATCGCCGACCTGGTCAAGGTGGCCAAGGCAAAGGCCGGGCCACAAGTCGGTCCCGCGCAGATCAAACCGGACGGTACGTGGGAGTGGAAGGGGTTCAGCCTTGACCCGGAGGCCAATGTCACGGCAGACCGAGCGTTGGCCCGGGCGAAGGATGCCGAGCCGGGCATATCGTCGGGCGTTCAATCGGCGGCGCGACAGATTCACGCGGACATGGAAGGCTTCCCGGAACACGTCCTCAAGGGCCCCGACCGCTACAAGGAAAAGCTGGCCAAGCTGATGAGGGACTTCCCGGACCGCACCCCCGAGGAACTCATCCGTACGGGTATGCACGACGGGATCCGCTACACGTTCACCTTCAGCGAAGATCGCTACGCCAAGGGTGTCGCGGACGCCAAGAAGGCGTTGGAGCAGCAAGGATTTGAGCTGATCGTACAGAAGCCATCGTGGAGTGACGCGTCGAAGTACAAGGGCGTCAACACGCGGTGGCGCGGGCCTGATGGGCAGCTGTTCGAGGTGCAGATGCATACGCCGTCGAGCCTGTGGGCCAAGGAGGTCACCCACGAGATATACGAGTACAAGGAGAACTTGCCCCCTCAGGACAAGGCGCGCTTGGAAAAGTACGAGGCACAGATCTTCGAGGCCGTGCCGGAGCCGCCAGGAGTCCGCGATATCCCGTACGTGAACAAGGAGGACTGACCCATGGAAGAGCAGGTCACGTACTATGGGTTGCTGCTTTCGGGCGATACCCGAGAGAAGCCCGGCGGGCTGGCAAGGCGGCGCATCCTCCCGGATGGAGGGATCGTGGAGGAGACCTTCCAACGGGACCTGCAATGGCATGACAGCAGCGTCATCGGAGACTGGCGCCGCGGTGAGTCCAGCGTCGAGTTGGTCGAGCTCAGTGAGGCCGAGGCGGAGCGGATGATGACCCGGTTCCGGGAAAAGTTCGGCACGTAGAGCAGGACTCACGCAAGGACCGGATGCAGCCCTCCTGCCAACATGCCGACGCTCCCACGCCCGCAGAGTAACGTCCATGCCGCGGTTGACGGACGGCGAACGAGCATGGAAATCCGTGCCCGCCCGTAGTCGTCTCATTCCGCCTGGCCTGTGACGATCTGCAGCCACAGATCCCGAGCAGCGCTGGCTGACATCCAGGCGCTCTCGACGATGGTCGCGGAGTTCTCGTCCGAGATTCGTCGGACGAACCATAGGCCGGCCGCCGTACAGAGCTCGAACATCGGATACGTGCAGGAGCACGTGTGCTCGCGGATCCGCAGCCGCTCAGCGCGGGGCACACTCGGCGCCCACCTCACCCGAACGGGCTGTGCGTGAGCGGGCGCCACGTGCAGGCTGTGATAGTCGAAGTGCGAAGGCGGACAGCTCACGACCTCACCACCATCCGACCTTGGTCCACAAGCAGCGACACGAAGGTGTCGACGTCCTCTGCGCTTACCGTCTGACGTAGCCCCTTGTCGATGTCAGCGTCCCGGAGGCGGACACCACGCCGGGTCCCATAGAACACACCTGCGTCGCTGCGGAAGAGCGACCAGGCAGGGAACGCCGCACGAAGCACGTCGAGGTCATAGCCAGGTATTGCCATGTCCCGAGCGTACGAGCAATGACGTGGCCTGTCTACCCCTATAGACCCCACGGGGCCTCTGGAGATACCAATAGATCCCTAGAGGCGAGTGAAGACCTATGATGGCCCCTTTCTACCCTTAGAGACGTGATGGAGTTCGAGCCAGACCGGCCCCGCTGGCAACAGATCGCCGACGTCCTTCGCATGCGCATCACAGCCGGCGAGTACCCGCCCAAGTACTTGGTGTCGGAGGTCCGTCTCGTCCAAGAGTTCGGCGTAGCCCGCGACACCATCCGCAAGGCAGTCCGCCAGCTTCGCGAAGAAGGCCTGATCTACACCGTGCCCAACCTCGGCAGCTTCGTTAGCCCAGTTGGCGAAGCACAACCGCCTGAGGGCTGAGTGGAGCACGCCCCGTACGTTCGTTGTGGGCACGGCTCAGCTCCGAGGCCTGCTGCGGTCATCCCGGGCTGCCTATCCTCCATCGGATCCGGCGGCAACTCGCCTTTGAAGGGACTGTGGGCCATTACCCGTCCCGCGATGATCAAGCATCAGCCCTCTGGCCAGGGTGATCAAAATCTTGCACAATTGCGCCGTGAAAGCGTATGTCGGGATAACCGACGAGAGCTGGTACCGATTCCTCTCAGCGCACCCAGCCCTCACCGAAGTGAACTTCTGGCGCCCCTCCAGCAGTCGCGAATTCCGCGCGCTTGACCACGGCGAACCATTCTTCTTCAAGACGCACCACCCCCACAACCGAGTGGTCGGCGGCGGCTTCTTCAGCGGCTTCGCTCCCCTTCGCGTCTCGGAGGCTTGGGAGTTCTTTGGGCAGGGCAACGGCACTGCGAGCCTGATTGAGCTGCGCCACCAGGTTGGGCGGTACCGCAGCCGGCCGATAGCCCCTGGGGAGGACCCGGTCATCGGCTGCGTCATTATTCGAGACATCTTCTTCTTCCCGGAAGATCGGATCGCCGGGCCACCCCCGGACTTCGCACCCAACATCGTGCAGGGCAAGAGCTACGACCTCGCAACTCACACGGCTGCCGACTACTTCCATGACTTGCTGCACAGAATCGGCATCGGCATCAACATCGACCTGTCCGAGCCGTGGCACCGGGACGGGCCGGTCTACGGCGATCCCCGGCTGGCCCCACGCAGGCTCGGCCAGCAGGCCTTTCAGGCCGTGGTCCTCCATGCGTACGAACGACAATGCGCGATCACTGGGGACCGGATCCGGCCCGTCCTGCAGGCCGCCCACATCCGTCCGGTCGCGGTGGGCGGCGAACATCGCCTGGACAACGGACTACTTCTCCGGTCGGATGTGCACACGCTGTTCGATCGCGGCTACCTGGCGATCGATCCCAAACACCGGCTGCAAGTCAGCCCGAGGCTACGCGAGGAGTTCGGGAACGGCGAGGAGTTCTACCGCCAGGCCGGGCAGGAAATCAACGTTCCAGCCCGACCTCGGGACCGGCCGAATCGTGAGGCTCTCGAGTGGCACCTCGAGGAGATCTTCCGGAGGGCGTAGGCCCAACGGAACAACTGGGAACAGATGTGCCCGGGCCCAGATTTGTCGTGTGTGGCCTGGGAAGCTTCGCAAGTCCATCCGCCGAGGCTAAGCTCAACGAGAGCTAAGCGGACACCCCGTACATCATCTGACTTCGCGCTGCAAACAGTGATCTCTCCTCGCCATCGGTCGCACAGTCGTCGTTCTGTCAACCTTCAGTTGATGCTTGACGTCGTCGTTCGCAGGGAGTCGTCGTTCGCGGATGAGAACTTTCTCTACATTCATCAAGGGCAGCCCGCCTGCGGCGGCCTGCCAGTGCGGCGGGCGGGTCACTGGCCGCGCTGCGGCTCTCCGGCCGGTCGCGGCCAGCACCGCCCGAGCACAAATCCACCCGAACATTGCAGCTCACAGACAATGCGAAACAAGACGCCATCAACTACTGCGAAGTATCAAACGGCTCTACAATTCTATTGATAAAATCCCTCTCGCTCGAGACCAATGTTCTCAGAAGCGGAATTGCAACACTAAGCAGTTCCAATAAATTAAACTTCGCTCCTGTTCGACCAGAGCCTGAATTTCTGCTGAAGTCGCAGCGCAATTGACGAGCCCCGCCGCCGAGAGGAGATACAGCGGCGCGAACGATAGCGTCCGGCCCGAGCATCCCTCCTAACTCTTGAAGTACATCATCGCTTACTATGTCCGAATCGTTTGGAGCTTTATAGTCGAGCTGCCGCCCTCCTGTGACTTCAAGTGTAACCTCAGTCACTTTCACACTTGCCGCGTCCGCCCGACTGATTAGCTCCTGAAGGTTGATATGATCCTCCTTGCTCTTCCTCTCCGCGGGGATAGATGATGCAGGGCCGGGCGAGAAGTGCGCGCTATAACGTTCGGTGGCCATAGTCAGGAAGCCTGATTTGACAAGCCATCGAGGAGCTGGATAGCCGCGTTCTCCTTTGGGATGACTGACTACCTGACAACTCTTAGCCCGCAATCGGTCCAAATTTACAGCGATAAGTTGCTGCAGGCCATTTGACGTTGCGGGCACCTCTACTTCACATAGCCGCTCGAGCGTTAAGCTCGAACCTATACGCCTCCAGAAATCGCCATCGTCAGTTATCGCGATTTCTAGCAAAAACTGAAGCGCAGATGCATCTAGATTAGCAGTAATACCAGTAGAGCTTGGAAACGCCGAAGCCGGCGCCCCGGAGCCAAGCCAAATTGCGTGAAGCAAGCGTGTCAGCTGGTCGGCATGTTGGAGATCCATGAGTGACTCAGTTACGTCAATCGCCCGCCGCGTCATGTTCACATTGGCATTCTGCGCTGCAACGAAGCCCTGGCCAATAGCATGGCCAATAGCGCGTGCGCGCTGCTGTGTTACATGTCCGCGGCCGCCTTGTAGGACCGCTCTAGCAACCAAATTTTGAACTGCTCGCTGTGGACTTTCTTCGCCAAAGGCTGTGATGGTCGATGGGTCAGCGACAAGAGTATTACTCTGGGTGGATTCCCGTTCGAGGTCCTCATGGCCGCTCTCGGATCCGAGTGGGAGCAACGGCATGAATATTGGGCCAACGCCTGCTACTAGCGCAATGTCTTCTCTCAGATAGTTAGTGTTACTACTCGTACGCAAGTATACGCGTCGAGTCGAGCCATCCAATGGCCATCGCAATACCAAATCCGGGGCGAAGGTATGATTGAAATACTCTGTTGACTCGACGGTGACGTTTGCGTCCGTTTCCTTAATTCGCTCGATAACTGCATTCTTGATTGACGCCACATTCTGCAGAGGCTCATCTGCAGCTAAATCCGCGATTAAGGCAGAGAAGTCATTCATTAAAACTCTCCCTCCTTGATCTGATGGGCGACAATTAGCGCTCTATGCTCGCGAGTAATGACCAGCTTCTCTTGCTTCTCGGAAAGAACAAGCAACCACATTCGGCTTGCAATGTCCTCTGCCAGAGAGTCGTCTATAAGAGATCGGGCAACTTCGGCATCCTCTTGGTCGAATACACGCTTAGCATTTCGAGGAACAAGGAGACCGGTCTTCACAGTGTCGGCTGTACACAGCTTCGTCCATGTTTTGACGCGGAATGGATGCCAGGTTATCCACATGAAGTGATCGGCTAGCCGCGCGTGATCTCTCCGGGTTACATAGCATTTTGCTACCCAGTCATCGAAATGCGTACCCTGATCGGAGTCGCTGTCATAGTTCTTACACTCAGCCGCAAAGAAGTGCCCTTCAAACTCCCCGCCAGTTAGAATTCCCCCAACGTCGAAGGAAAACGGCTGCCCCCCGTAAGGCCAGGTAAACTCGAGTCGCGAGGCATGTACCTCGTCTTCGTTCGTCCACGACGAACGCACCCGGGTTGTCGAATCGAGCCACCGCTTCGCGCGTCGCGCCCCATCTGCACCTTTGATATGCATCGCCTCGCCCGGCATCCCAAAACTGTAACCTGTCTTAGGAGGTACGTCAGCCATAGATACCTACCCAAATGACCCAAACTGTCCACTTTCGCACCTTTCGTCATAGAAAATCCGTGGGCAGCATTCGACCCATCAGGTAGTAGGCACATCTCTGCGCCTGCCAGACTGTGCCACCGCCGATGCTCGGATGTGACTTCCTATGGCGCTGGTCTCTATCCATGCGCGCAGGCTGATGTCGGGATGAGGGAGACCCCCGGTAGGACAGCAGGCGTCCAAGATTCGGTGACCCGCCCAGGCGCCTCGTTGCCTTCCCTATCTGCTCTTTTACCGCTGTCCGAGCGCACCGCTCGCTCACTCGCCGACATGGTCAGCACTCAGGCATCTCAACGCCGATGCCCGTGTTGACGCTTGGAACTAAGACGGCAATGCTGCTGGCGCTGGCTCACCTCGCCAGATGGACCTCCCCAAATGTCAGTGCCCTGTTCCACACTGTTTCCAGGCCAAGGTGAACCCGAAGGGAGGTGGATCGAGTGTGGAGGGGATAGCACGCAGTGGTTCCGTGGAAATTCTCGAGTACCTGCACAAACGTCTCGATCGCCATTTTCAGGCGCTTCACGAACATCGCCAGATACTGCAGCCAGCGGCTCCGGTCTTCGCTCTGGAGCATGACCTCGGCGAAGTTGATGTTGAGTTGCTCCGTGCTGCGGTGCGTGGGGCTGTCGCGCAGGGGCTCGATGCTCGTTGCCGCGCCTGGTGGTTGCCCTTTGTGGTGTATGCCGCTGAGATCGGTTACGACTATGTTGGGGGCGAGTACTGGCCACTCTTCGCGCAGAAGACACCAGGCTGGGAGAGCAACCACCGATGGAACGTTTCCACCAACCGAAACCGCATTAAGCAGTGGTTCAAGCAGTTCTCAGTCGACTACGGCGGTGCCGAGCCGAAGGGAAGCTTCGCCGCGAACTTCAACATCATTGCGTGGCCGATCACACATGCCGTCATGCCAACCTACCTCCAGCGGCAGTTGGCCCAGTTGCTGTTTGAGTCGCGCGCGGTACTGACCACAGAGTTGTTGAGTGACCCCCGCGCGCTGGGCGCATGCCTGGCGTCACGCACAGGCCGATACAGCGAGCGCTTCCAGGTCTTCTGCACTAACCAAAGCCTCCTTGGCCAGGTCGCCGCGGCACTGCTCTCAGGCGACGACGAGGACTCCCCCTACTTGGTGCGGTCGACACTTGATCGCCTGGTCGAAGGGCTGTCCCGCGAGCGACAGTCACGCACCTGGTTGACCCGTGCCAAGCTGTCGGCCGACTTGGTACGCTCCAGCGGGTTCCGTACGAACAGTTCGGGCTCTGCATCTGCGCAACCAGTGAAGCAGCGCCTGGCTACCATCGGCCCGAAGCTTCTGCTGCAGAGCGAGAATGGTGCCTGGCGTCCGTATGTGGAATTGCCCGATCTTACGCCGCTGCGGGCTCGACAGAAGCAAGTTGAACAGGAACTCCGGAATCTGCGTCCGAGGGTGGAAGGCCACCGTAGCCCGCTTCCCCGAGGAAAACTCGTATACCCGGACAAAGTGCCCTTGTTCGCGTGGCCCCGGTCCGATGTGCCTCTTATTCAACTGGAGCGCGGTTCACCGGCCGTGAACAGTCTGATCGCCGAGCATTGCTCCATCAGCCGGGGCCCATGGTGGGTGTTTCGGAAGCAAGCGGCCGGGCCAGCCATTGAGGTGAAAGGCAAGTTCGTGCGGCCCGGCCAGGAGTATTGCCTGGTCGGACGGGTCGAGAGTGACCTTCCGGCGCTGCCATGGGCCGCCAAATCGACTGTCCTAGCTGACGGAGTCCACGCCTTCGACCTGAAGGTGCCACAAACGGTTGACGAAGCGGACATTGTTCGGCTTGCGGCGGTTGGGCTGTCGGTACTGTCACATGTCTCTATTGGACCGGTCGGGCTGGTGCCAGGCTCGTGGGACGGGGAAGGTGATGTTGAGTGGCTAACCGGGGAGCCGGCAATGTTGGCGGTGCGGTCTACTCGGGCCACGGACAAGTGTGTGGTGACCATCGATCACGGCATCCCCTTCGTGCTCGATTGGCCTACCAGCACGCCAGAGCTCATTTTTGCTCTTGAAAACCTCACCGTGGGCAGGCATCAGGTGGACGTTTCGTTACTGACGACAGGCACGGGCGCGTCACTGGCAGGTGGTTCGGTTATGGTGACAATACGCGACCCCCACGCAGCCTCGGCAGAAGCGACGGAGGGGTCAGGAATCCGGCTGTTTGCATCACCAGCTCGTCCGAAACTGACCGAACTTTTGGATGGCCGGGTCAGCCTCTCGATCGATGGACCGATCCACACAAAGGCGAAACTGACGATCGTACTCCGTGACGATGCTGGACAGGCGCTGGAACAGTGTGGTCAGGACATCTCGCTCCCCTTCAGTGATGGCGCATGGAAGAGGTTCGCGGAACAGCAATTGCGCAAGGGAAACATGCTCAGTTGCTACGGCGAGGCCGAGTCCTGCGAAGTCTCGGTGTCCCGGAGCGGAGTCGGCTTCGCTTCGCTGATTTGCGAGCGGGGATTCTACCCACTCCGCTGGGTGCTTACCAAGCGGCGCCGCGGTGGACATGAGGCACGCCTAATCGATCGTACAGATGGGAACACCCAGGTGCGCCTGTTCCGGGTGGAGGCACCCCTGGTCAGCGAGGAACGCGATCCCCGTGCGCCGATTGCCGTCCCAGCTAGTGGCGGAATGCTTGAGGCGACGTCCGGCAATGCGACCGCGGCAATCATTCTGCCGCCCGAGCCTAACTGGCTGCGCCAGAGGCCAAATGACCGCCCGGTCGTTCAGTACGCAAAGCAGTCGCTGTCCGAGATACAACGACTCATCTATGGTCACCGTCGCTGGCTAGATGCTGATCGGCCGCCCGATCCCTTTGCCGATCGCCAGCTGGAGCAGGTGCTTGACGCAGTCACGACTGCCCTTGTGTCCCTTATCGGCGGAAGCAGGTGGGCTCGCCTTGAACGCAAACGCGTCCCTGTAGGTGATGGCAAGCCACCGGACGTGTTGGATGAGATGCAACGACTTGTGGGCGACTCTCGAATGCAGCGTGGTGTGGCTCAGCAGATCGCCAGCAATCTCTGGAGATGGTTGGACTCGCCGGCCGCGCTGAGCGAGGGATTCGCCAATGCGATCGCTGCCGTCGCGGCCGCCGAGGACATAAAGGACCTGCATGCTGCCGCCGAATTTCTGCTGCTTCTCGCAAGCAGGCCTGGGTGTCTCGCAGGTTGGGACGAAACTGAACGTAACAATCTTTTAGACTCTGCACTTCGCTCTCCCACCCTCATTCGGGCAGCTCGATTCGCAGTGCTGGGGATTCAGGACTTACGAGATACATCGGACCATTCGGGCGCAGGAGGCAATAGATGAGGATAGTCCCCCTCACCGGCGAAGAAGCAGCCAAACGCACAGTTCAGGCATTAGGTCTGGATGAGTCAGCAATTGACCTATTCTCCAAGGAAGCGCTCTGTGCCTCACTTCGCCGTGCGGCCTCCTTCCTATGTCCGGCCACGCCGCGTCAACTCGTGGATGCCGTGCTTGAGGCCCTCGCCGCGCTCGACGAGTCGTCTTCGATAACTCGTGACCAGGTCGCGGGGCAATTGGATCTTTTGGTATCGATCGGTGATCTAATCGAACTCCCTCGACCGAGGGACCTGGGAGGGCGACAGCTCTACTTGGGTCCGCCCTCATATGTGACGAAGGCGCCCGGGCAGTACCTCCTGCTGGGCGTACGGCCCAATGGCGCCCCGCTCGTCGACGAGTCAAATGGCGCGAGGGTGCAGTTCGAGTGCCATATGCGGTCCCTCGCACTCGACGCCGAGCTCGCGCCTGCCCAACTGCATGCCGCTGGCCTGCATGAGATCCGCCGTGAGCACTGGTTCAAGAGCCCGAGTGCGGCGAGCGCGGCCGCTGTTGTTGCGGCCATGTGTCGGCGATTGGACGGGGCGGCGGAGTCTGGTCAAGTCGACGGTCTGACAGTCATTGACTCAGAGACGTCCGTTCGCTATTACCGCGGCCGTCGGCGGCAACTTTCGGACAGCGATTTTGGGGACTTCGTTGCCCGTCGACCGCAGGCCTATGGTGCAGACCTGTGGTGTCTCGTGCGTATCGAGCACGGCACGCCTCGCGCCCTTGTTGACCTGCCGGTCGATGACCCTGCCGCCTCAGGGTGCGATGAGGCATGGCGCTTGCAGGCAGCCGTCGATGCCGTGGCGGGCCGGCCACAACTGCTGCGCGTCCGGTCTGCTGCAGGAGCGGACGGGAGCCGGATTTTAGACCTGTTCGGGCCCGTTCCCGGGTGGGCCCAGCGCTACCTCGAACTCGTGGGAACCCCTGTCTCACCGACGAGGGGAGCGTTGATTTCCTATCGCGTACCGTGTTCGGTAATCGGCGAGTTGTCGGCTTTCTTTGCTGACATGCTGTGGATGTGCGTCATGGAAGAGGGAGAGGTGGCGTGACAGTGGAAGCGCCTACGATCGCTGAGACGGTCACTAGAATTCAGGCTGCACTTCGGGACTACATTGAGGCGACCTACCACGTTGGTCACCCCACCCTGATCGAGCAGCGTCGCGTGCTACTCGAGCAGGAAGGCGTGCTGTTCCGGGCGCCATTCATCGAGAGCACCCCCCGCTACCAGACGAAACGCGGCTTTGCCGATCTCGAGCTGGATGCTGCTGTCCACGTGCTCTTCGAGAGCCTGGCGACACACCTGGGGGGGCTGGGGCCGCTACTGTATGACCCGCCCTATACCCACCAAGCCGAGGCGCTCGAGTGGACGGCTCGGGATGGCCTCAGTCTGGCGGTCACAACAGGCACTGGCTCGGGAAAGACAGAGTCGTTCCTCTTGCCGATGCTGGCGAAGCTTGCGGCAGAAGCTGCCCACAAACCCGAGTCGTTCGCGGCCCCGGCTGTGCGGTCCTTGATCCTCTACCCGATGAACGCGCTGGTGAACGACCAATTGGGTCGCCTCCGGTTGCTGTTGGGCGATCCACGCGTCACCGCGCACTTCGGCGCGTGGGCCGGCCGTCCGGCCCGCTTCGCCCGCTACACCAGCCGAACTTTGTATCCCGGTGTGCGGAAGGTCGAGAAGGACCAGACGCGGTTGCGCTCGATCGAGGATTTCTACATTCTCCTGATCGACAAGGCGGCCAATCCTTCGTCGGCCGGGCATGATGACGCCGTAGCTCTCATCGATAAGCTTAGGTCGCGTGGGAAATGGCCTGCCAAGGCCGACCTGAAAGCCTGGTACGGCGAGAAAGGTTCCCGCTGGAAGAATAAGGTGGGCGACTTTGTCCGGGCGGTCCTTAAGCCCGACGACCCCGAACTGCTGACACGCCACGAGGTGCTGGAGGCCCCTCCCGATGTCCTGATCACGAACTACTCGATGCTTGAGTACATGCTGATGCGCCCGCTCGAGCGGCCGGTGTTCGATGCGACGCGGGCCTGGTTGGTGAACAATCCCGACGAGAAGTTCCTCCTGATCATCGATGAGGCCCACCTCTACAGGGGCGCGGCTGGCGCCGAGGTCGCACTTCTACTGCGCCGCCTTCGCGCACGGCTAGGGATCGCCCCGGATCAGTTGCAGGTGATCTGCACCAGTGCGAGCTTCGCGAGCCCTGAATATGCACGTAAGTTCGCCGCACAATTGAGCGGCAAGTCCGAAGCCGACTTCAGGACCGTGGAGGGGCAGCACGCCCTGCGGGAATTTGCCGACAGGGGCAGCCTCCAGGATGCACAGGTTCTGGCTGCAGTGCCAATGCACTCCTTCTACGAGGGCGAGGGCAACGAGGCCCGCATCGCTGCTGTTCAGGGGCTTTTGGACTACCGTGAGGTGGCTGTGGCGGAAGGCGCCACAGTCGGCGAAGTGCTGCACGATGCACTCAGCACCTTCGGCCCTATGAATCTGCTGGTCAACGAGACGATGAAGCAGGCACAGCCTGTCAAGGAGTTGGGTGCGCTCATCTTTCCAACGGTTGAGAAGGAGATTGCCGACAGGGCTGTTTCTGCGCTCGTAGCGCTAGGGAGCGCAGCGCGCCGGTCGGCGGAAGACGCAGGTCTGTTGCCGTGTCGCGTGCATGCATTCTTTCGCGGTCTGCCCGGCCTCTGGGCCTGCCTCGACCCCGACTGTCCGGAGGTCGACCGGGAGGCGCACCCAGTGCCGGGACCGGTCGGCAAGCTCTACGCGCAACCGCAGGCAACTTGTAATTGTGGCGCCAGGGTCTTTGAGTTGTACACCTGTCGGCACTGCGGCTCTGCCTACGCTCGAGCCTATACCGATGACGTCCTGGAGCCGTCATACCTATGGCACGAACCGGGGGGAGAGTTCCAGACCGCATCGGGTTCCATCCCCGAACTCCAGCCTCTCGACCTGCTGCTCGAGGATCCATCCGAGGGCAATGTCGACCCCGCAGACCTCGATTTGGTCACCGGTCGGCTTAATTCGGAAGAACTCGGCGCCCGCAACCGCAGTGTCTTCATTCCTCGGCTTCGGGGAGGAGAGTCCGTCAAGGGTGATGACGATGACGACGAGGTCGAGGCGAACGGAGAGTTCAAACCCTGCGGCATCTGCGGGCAACTCGCGGGCTTTGGCCGTTCATCTGTGCAGGATCATCAGACGAAGGGTGATCAGCCCTTCCAGGCACTGGTGACACGTCAGATCGAGGTCCAACCCCCAGGCGCACAGCCATACACTGATTTTGCGCCATTGCGCGGACGCAAGGTACTAGCTTTTTCCGATTCCAGGCAGGTCGCCGCCCGTCTAGCTCCTAACCTACAAGATTATTCAATGCGGGACGTCATTCGGCCCCTGATCTTACGCGGATGGCGGGAGCTAGCGGATCAAGAGGTGCTGACGAAGTCCCTCAGCTTGGAACGTCTGTACCTGACCGTCATGGTGGGAGCGCGGCTGCTGTCAGTGCGGCTCCGTCCGGAACTGCGTCCCACGGAATCACTCGATATCTTGAGCAAGGTCGCGCGGGCGATCGATAGGGGTGCGCTCAAGGGCAATTTAGCCGAGTTGGTGCCGCTCCTGACCACCGCCCCGCCCCCGCAGTCGCTGTTACGCGCTATGTACGCAACCCTCACGGACAAGTACTACGGGCTTTCGTCCCTGGGCTTGGCCTCACTCCGTGAGCGGGCGGATCTGACAGACGTGTTGCTTGCAGAGCTGCCGGACATCGAAGGTATCGCAACTAGCGCCGAGGCGAAGCTTACTCTTGTGCGGTTGTGGTTGGCGCAGTGGAGCACTCCCACTCGTGGAATCTGGTTTCCGTCGATGACCGACGGTGACTGGTGGAAGACGAAGGGTGGCGTCAAGCCGCATACTGGTAAGTTTCGATCGATCGAGCGTTGGCTCGATTCGAGCGCGTCTAAGAAAAAGTTCAGGGACGGCTGGCTCCAAAAGTTGCTCAGAATTTTCTGCGAGCCAGTGGGTGGCAAGTTCCGGTTGTTGGCCTCGCATGTTGCCCTGGAATTGGGTGGGCCTTGGGGCTATTGCATGCGTTGCCGCTTTACACAGCGGCCGTTTCCCGGTATAACGCGGTGCGTCAGTTGCGATGCCGACCGAGTCCGGACTCTCAACCCCGACACCGATCCCGTCTTCCAGACCCGCAAGGGTTACTACCGGGCCAGCTCAGCCCGGGCACTCAGCGACCCGCCTGAGTCGCCCATGAGTATCATTGCGGCCGAGCACACGGCGCAGCTCAATGCCGCCCAATTCGACGCAGTGTTCTCCAAAGCGGAAGAGCACGAACTGTTGTTCCAAGACGTCGACTTCGGCATGGCCCACCAGGGAGATCAACCACGCGCCGCCATCGATGTTTTGTCCTGCACGACGACCATGGAAGTGGGCATCGACATCGGAAGCCTGACCGGCGTCGCTCTTCGCAACATGCCACCATCACGCGCTAACTATCAGCAGCGCGCAGGGCGGGCGGGTCGTCGGGGCAATGCGGTCGCCACCGTACTGGCCTTCGGAAGCGCTGACACACACGATGACCACTACTTCCGTCAGCCAGAGCTCATGATCCGAGGAGAAGTTGATGACCCAGTGCTGACAATGGACAACAATGAGATCGCTCGGCGTCACGTCACCGCGTACTTGCTTCAGCGCTATCACCAGGATCGATTGCCGGCGATCGCCCCGGACGAGCAGCCGCAGCTTTTTGAGGTCCTGGGAACTGTCGAGGCATTTGCGAGAGCAACATCACCGTTGAACCGGATGGATTTGGAAGAGTGGCTAAGGGCGAAGGAGAGCACTCTGCTCGAGGAGGTTGCGTCGTGGCTTCCCGATGAGTTGAGCCACGCCGGCCGCGAATCCGTTCTTGGGGGCGTCGTCACGACGACGCTTCACGAGATCGACAAGGCCCTCGACCTCGACCTCGGTGATAGCCTGCCGACTACCTCCGCGGGCGACGCCCCACCGAAATCCGATGAAGTGGAAGCAGAGGGCCCCAGCGAGGACGGTGCTGAGGAACTGAGCGCCCGACGGAGTCAGACGAATCTACTCGATCGACTGCTGTACAAAGGAGTGCTGCCGCGCTACGCCTTTCCCACAGATGTCGTTGCCTTTCACGTCTTCGATCTCGATCGATCGACGCCGTACAGTGCCGAGTTCCGCTACGCGCCCAGTCAGGGTCTCCCGGTGGCGCTCAGCCAGTACGCGCCGGGGAAAGTGGTATGGATCGATAACAAGGAGTGGACTTCGGAGGCCGTCTATTCACCGGTCCAGAAGGAACGTTTTCAAGCCTGGCGGGATAAGCTACTTTACTTCGAGTGCCAGGTCTGCCACTACGCCAAGCACTTTCCCTACGACCAGGCCGAGCGCGGAGAGGAGCGCGACTGCCCGGCTTGCGGCGCTGAGGGGAAGTTCGGCAAGGCGAAGAACTGGATGCGTCCGCCGGGGTTTGCGCATCGCGCTGATAAGAATCCTGGCACAAGCCCCGATGACGCGCCCGCGCTCAGTTATGCCACGCGTGCCAAGCTCATGGCGCCTGGGCCGACCGAGGAGACTTCCTGGCAGCGAGTCACTGATCGCCTAGAGCAGACGTACCGCCGCGAAACCTTGCTGGTCAGTAATACCGGCCCGCGCAGCGAGGGGTACACCTACTGCACCCGCTGCGGGCTCATCGAACCGACGGCGACCGCGTCGGACGTGGTGATCGGAACGCACAAGAAGCCTTACCCTGACGAAAAAGAACCGAATTGCTCCGGCTCGGCTTCGACGCGCGGCTTGGTACTCGGCACCGACTTCATTTCCGATGTGCTCCTGGTTCGCTTGAAAGTGGCTGCGCCGATCACGCTGAGGCCGGCGTTTCTGTCGACACACATCGCGCTCCGTACCGTCGCTGAGGCATTGACGATTGCCGCGACTCGAAAGCTCGACATTGAGGCGACGGAACTGCAAGCAGAATACCGGCCCGCGCTGACTCCGTTGGGTAGCGAAGGGCTCGAGGCCGAAATTTACGTTTACGACACGCTCGCTGGCGGTGCAGGTTTCACGCGCCGGGTCCACGACTACGGAATGGAGATCTTCGAGAGGGCACTGGAACGACTGGAAGATTGCCCGGCAAACTGCGATGAGTCCTGCTATCGCTGTTTGCGTAGTTTCCGCAACCGCTTCGAGCACAACCTTCTCGACCGGCGCGTCGGCGCCAGTCTCCTGCGCTACCTGATCCACGGGACCCTGCCAGCCTTGGACAAGGAACGGCTCGAACGGTCGGCCGACAGGCTCTTCGAGGACCTCATTGGCCGAAGGATCGCCGGCATCCGATTCGAGCGAGGCGCCGCGATCGAGATCGAGGGGATCGGGTCGGTCACCGCGCCCATCCTGGCGACGCAGGATAGCCAGCAGTGGATTTTCGGCGTGCACGGTCCCTTAACCCCTGGCGCGGCACCAACCGATGAATTGCGCGAAGCCAAGGAGTTCGGCAGCGTCCCGGTCAGTCTGATCGACGACGTGGTGATCTCTCGCAATCTGCCATTCGCCAGCCAACTGGTTCTGAGGGTGCTGACGTGAGCGAGAAGAGGGTCTCGTTCGCCACCGGCGTCGAGGCGTCCGAGGCAGTCTTGCCATCGCAACCTACGTATTGGAGCTACTCCTCCTTACAAGAGATGGAGGCGTGTCCGCGGCGCTGGATGTTGTCGCGGGCGGAGTATCCAGAGCTCTGGGGAAAGCGCGGCTACCCTCCACTTCCTGTGGCTGCGGCGCTCTTTGGAGATGTTGTACATGCGGCACTCGAAATCATCGTCCGGAAGCTGGTGGCAGCGGGGTGCATGTCGCCCCGGACCGCTGAGGCAGCCCAGGTACTCCGCGACCTCGGCGGCATCACAGCCGTTGTAGAGATGGCGTTGCACGATCGGTTGGCCATGCTCGACGGGAATCCTCGCTTGGACAATGATCGAATGAAGCGCATCAGTGTCGAACTCAGAGATCGCGTGCCTCACGCTCGCAGTCAGGTGCAGGTGTATTTGAGCCGGACCGTTCTGCCCGCGACTCCGTGGGGCGCTGGGTCCCAGTCCGATTCTGACACGTTGGCTAGGGGGCTCGGGAGAAGGCCTGCAGGACCGGGTACGCATCCGGAAATACCGTTGGTTGCCGAAGCGCTCCGACTGATAGGTCGCGTCGACCTTCTCGCCGTCACCCAGGACCGTGTGGGCATCACCGACTACAAGACCGGCGTCGAGGATCCGGGTCACCTCGACCAACTCCGGCTCTACGCGTTGTTGTGGGACCTCGACCGAATCGCTAACCCCGACCGGAGGCCAGCGACCGAGTTGACCGCCGCCTATCCGAGTCGCGACGTCACGATATCTGCACCAGACGAAACCCAACTGCGCAATCTGGAGGAGACCATGAGGCAGCGGATCGCCGCTGCGGAGACTGAGTTGGTCGCGTCCGTGCCGAAGGCCCTCCCGAGTAAGCAGAAATGTGCACTCTGCCAGGTGCGGCAGCTCTGCGATGCCTACTGGGAGCAGGCGCCGGACGCCCTCACGCTTTCGACTGGAACGTGGTTCGACTGCCAGGGCGTTGTGGGGCCCCAAAACGGCACGCGTAGTTGGTGGTTGCTCAGTGAACGCAGCGGCCAGAAAACTATGCTGTTGCGGACAGGGGCGACCATGCCGGTGCTCCCGCCTGGCCGTCGGGTTCGTTTGCTGAATCTGCAACTCGACGATCCCGTGACCAGGGTGACCTCAGCGACACTAACCACAGCATCAGAGGTATTCGTCCTGACCGATTAGTGGTGTCCAACGATGCTCGGCAGTTCGGTGACGATAGGGAGCACTTCGTCTCCGACAGGCAGCGGTACACGAGCACCGTGCCGCACCGGCCGGACCAACCGGTGGGAACGCATGGACTCAAGGACATCTTGGCGCGTCGCCCTCCGCCGGCACCAGCGCTCAAGCCACCAAGCGGCAACCATAGCGTCCGCCTCGGGCAACTCGGGATTAAGAAGGTACTTCGGTTCCTGGTCAATGCCGAGAGAATAGTCACGCAGGTTCTCGACCAGCGGAACGCCGTAGAGGATGCGTTCGCGCCCATGCCTGAGTAGTTCGTCGGCGGGCCAACCGAGTGCGGCGAGCCCTAGCCGTACCTTGCGCAGTCGAGGGCTGACGCCCTCGCCGAACAGGCTGTTGACCCGGACGAGCGAGCCACGCAGCGTCGAAAGTCGGACCAGAGCGTTAACGGTCTCTTCGGAGAAGTGGGAGGTTCCGAACGAGCGCGACCGTCCGAGTTCGTGGAAGCCCATACGAGTGTTGCCCTTACCCCCCATCACCTCGGGAGGCCAAAACAGACGGTTGTACTGGCTTGAACCGGTGCCATAGAGGGACGTGGTCCCCACGAAAGAGAGCCGAGGCTCGCGCAGGATCGGACGACCGGCCATCGCGGAGGCGATCTCACTTGGGCGTGCGTACTTCTCGCGGTAAGCAGCCAGCACTCGGGGCGAGACGGCCAGCGCCCCCACCAGTTTCCCGGCCGCCAGTGCGCTGTAAGGCGCCACGGCGCCGCAGACAGTGAGATCGGCGATGACGGTGCCGACCCGCTCTCCTCGTGCGCGACGCACCACGCGACGCATCTGCGTCCGAGCTTTAGGATCCGAAAAGGCCTTGGTGAGTCCTTCGGCTGTAGGCGGGGAGAGATAGGCTCCGAGCAGGGTAGCGATTTCTAGGGCCTCGGCGAGCGCCGACGAACGCTTGCTCCGAAACAGGTCTGTCGTAGCGCGATTCACCCACGCGTTGCGCTCGATGTTGCGGACCTCGCGGATCGTGCTGGCCTGGTGATGCCTCTGACGGTGCCGCTCGGCGTCAGCCCGCAGGCGGGCGACGACCTCCGGCCTAGGCGTCATCAGGTCGGTCGGTTGAAGAACTCCATCGCGGAGGAGATCGTCGACATAGATTTCACTCTGTTGAGCTTCGATCCGCTGAGCCAGCCAGAACGCGATACTGTCAGTGGGCTCAGCATGCACCTGCTCGAGAAACTGGTCGGTCTCCCAGCCTATCCAGTGGTCGCGTTCAGCGATCTGGACAACTGGGCTGGAGATTGCCGCTAGCCCGATCACAGCGTGAAATTCGGTGGCACCGTCCCGAATCAGAATCGGCATCGAGCGGCCGGGTACGGTCGCGTAAGCATTGGACCACGTGTGGCGGAAGTAGCGCCAGATGTCGTGGAGCTTGAAACCGGTCAGTTCGCAGACCGAGGAGTCGACAATCTGAACGTAGGGCTTGATAACATCTGTGGGTGTACCGGCATGCTGAAGCGCGTCCGCAAGTTCTCGGCCGTCACGCATCAAGTTAAAGACAGAGACCAGACGGTTGCCATGCTGGTGCGTGCGCTCCATGCCCTCAACAAATTTCCGAACGCTGCCCTTCCTAAGCTGCTCATCGCGACGGAGGAGTTCCTGACGTCGGATCCGGGCCTTCTCAGCCTCGCGGTTACTGTGTACCGACGGAGGAGAAAAGACAGCCCCGGACCTGTCGACCCGAACGGTCCAGCCCTGATTAATTAGATCGATCGCGGCGTGAGCAGCGGCAGCGAGCAGAGGTTTGTCGTACAGGGTTTTGATCTTGGCAGCCCGGATCCAGTGGTCGTAGTCGCCTACGGGCTTTGCATCCTCCGAAGGGATCGCCAGCAGAGTGCAGAGCCGGGCGAACCCTTGCCGTTCCTGACGGGAGGCATCGGCTGGAAGGCTGAGGGGCACAAGCGTGACGTCTTGTTTCATGACTTCTGGAGCATCCGTCCGTAGGTCCTGCTCCACAGCTGCAGGAGAGCATCGCAGTTATGGCCGTTGCGCTCCAATAGCGTTATGGTGCGGGCGAAGGACAGGAGGAATAGTTCTAGTGCGATGCGCAGTTCTCCTGCCGCCTCGTCACCCAGCGTCTGGAGAGGGCGGTACAACGCTGCGAAGGCGGGGTGGTCAACGTTGAATGTTACGTCGAGCGTGCGCCGCTTCAGGGCCGCGATGAACATCGTCTCGATCGGTAGTTGCTCCGATCCGATTCGGTAACTTAGGGCGCCTGAGCCTTTCCCAGCCATCCGAATGACGGGCAGGTCGACATCCGCGGCCTCCGCTATCCGGCACGACATCTCCGTCGCCGCTTGAAACTTGACTTCCTCGAAGGCCTGGCGCACGCGCGAGTTCAACAGCCTGGCAATCGACTCCAACTCTGGCCCGAGGGCTTCTTGGAGTACCTGGGAAGGTCGGATGCCCTGCTTGTTGATGGTTATGCCAAAGTGTTCATCGAGGATGGGATCGAACTCGATCTCACAGCGCCACCAGTCGTCATAGTTCTCTTTTCGCTTCGCGCCCATAAGGTGCCAACCACTTGCGATCTCGCGACCGGCACGGAGGATGGAGACACCGGCTCCGCCGACGATACCGATGCGTCGCTTGGTCATGTTATCCAGATGATGCCAGTGGTGAACCGGCAGAATCGCGAACCGAACTGTAACGAAGGCCGTCTCGCCCGACGATGCTGCGAGCTCGTAGCGGAGCGGCTCGAAGGCCAGGCGTGCGCTTTGCCCCTCAACCTTCGCCGTGAGCAGCAAAGGATCGACTGGATCAACCTTCCTGCCGTTGATGGTTAGGGCGAGGTCGCCGTTGCTCAGGAAGCGCCGGTACATCCGTCCAAGGTCGCGGTGCAGGGCGCGATCGAGCCAAGCGAGGCGCCGGTATTCGATGCGGTCGCAGTTTCGCCAAAGCACCAAGCATCCGGACCCTGTGGTGCTGGTAGATCGACGGCGAGCACGGAGATCAACCGGGGTTCCAGTGGCGATTTCGTCGACGTCTAAGGCCACCTCGTATGAGACTTGACCGGTTTGCCACGAGGTCACCTCCACTCGCCGAGCCTGACTGAGGGATGCGGCGGGCAGCCCCATACCGAACCGACCGAACGACAGCCGCTCGTCGAAGCGTGACGAGCCGCCGAACCGGAGGCACGCCTCAAGTTGTGATCGGGACATGCCTTCCCCGTTGTCCTCGACACGGATCTCCGGAAGTGCGCCTGCCTTGGGGCGCGTGATCGTGACCTTGACCTCCGTCGCGCATGCCTGCAGCGAGTTGTCTATGAGCTCTGCGAGCGCGGTCGCGAGGCTTACGTAACCCGACTCTCGGATTGCGCGGATGAAGTTGGAGGACACCATGAGGTCGTCCTTGCGGTGCGTCTGCTGGCCCATCGCCTCTCCCAATGACTTGCTCGAGCCCTTGGGTCGAGAGTAGCTGCATCGAGGCCTCCTGGGAAATTGATCGTTTAGCCGAAGGGGATGCGGATCTGGCCCCGATCGTGACCGTGATCCGCCTCGTCTTGGTTCAGTTCAGTCGAGTTCAGGACTGATCTGCCAGCCGCGAGGAGCCAGGTGGTAGAGCGACTGGCCACGACAACAATCCAGTAGGGCTCTACGGATTCGAGCAAGGCCACACGCGTCAGCCGCCACTCCGGCTTTGCTTCACGGACGCTGAACGGAGCGGCCTCGACGTGCTGATCTGACAGTTCAGGTGCAGCGACAGACGCGCCTACGGGAAGTAATGCTTCGACTACTTGTCTCGCGGACGGCGGTCCGACGCTGTGGAACGGCGACAACGACTTCGAAATACGCTCGTGCACTCACGCCGGGAACTCGAGACTACCCTTGCGCGCCGAGCCGGGAACAGCCCGCATGGTCGCCGACTGCTGCTGGCCCTGGAGCGATCCGCGCCCAGAGCACTCCCTGGTGAACGAGGTCGTCATCGGTGACTGGCCGCGGCCATGGTCGAACGGAACGACCGCGCGGTTCGGAGATGCCCACCCAGCATGCTGTGGGTATCCGAGCCGAGTGGTTTTGGTCAGGTTGGGTGTGTCTACATCGCCAAATATCTCCCCACGGTAGCTTCATTGAATGCTGCCGCGTGGCTTCCGCTCCTCGGGCCTGGCGGCCCTGCGGTACGGGTCCACTTGCCATCGAGCATGAGGGCGGGCCGCCGTCCCTAATTGACGTATAGCAACGCCTGGCTGTCCACAAGATCATAAAGCTCCATGTCGTGACCAGGGCAGATGCAGGTGAAGCCGATGTTGCGGACAGCCGTCCCGCAAGGGTAGCGACCTACTGAGCGGCACAACGCGGTCGACCTGGGGGCGCATGGGGCTGTTCTTGCGGGCCTGTGGGCTGGACGCCGAAGATCGGCGGCCGTGGCGAGCGGCGTGGGCACGGGCCGGGCAGGCGGCCGGCCCGGTCGGTGCGGTCCGGGCGGAGAAGGCACAGCGCCGACTGGGGTGCACGCGGTCATCAACGCCCAGGGAGCGGTCGAGGCGCTCCCGGTGTACGTCGAACGCGACACTGACACCGCCGAGCCGCTTCGGCATTGGGAGCGTGCTACGTACGCCTTGCTTCTGCTGCTCCTTGTCGCATGAAGATGCGTATTCATGCCGTCAAGAACCGACGCGCAGGACGTGCTGGCGTCAGCGGATGTGAACACATGGCGCTCGACGTCGAACACGTATTTGGTAGAATCGTGAGTTGCGTAAGCGGGGCGTAGTGCATACTTCTGATCATCAAAAGCCTTATGGCGTCTCCACCGTATGGTAGTACTCAGACTGTAAGGGACGAAGATGTACAGTTGGGATGCAGAGATTTCGGTCAAGGCGTTTCTGCACCTGCCGTTTCGCACCCTGAGTGACGGTGGATTCGCCGGGTTGGTGTTCCTGCTCGCCCGTTCTGCCGATGCTCCGGAGTTGCAGCGGACGTTCTTCCGGAACTGGGCGGACATCGACGACCTCACCGGACGTTATTTGGGAGTGTTCACCCCCGCGCCCGGGCGCATCACACTGTCCTCAGAACGTGCAACGTGGTCTAGCTACGAGCCGCAGGTCCTACTGGTGGACGGCGTGCAGTGCGCCTCGAACAAGCGTAAATTGTACAGCTCTTCACGCGTGTCCCCATGGGCGGTCCGGATGGCCGCGGAGCGGCCCAAGGTACGCCGGCCCAAAGGGCAAACTTCCACCGCTGTCGCCACACCGACCCCACCAAGCCCCTTGCGTGAGCACCAAATAGCGCTCACCCGAGCTGTCACTCACATGCAGGAGTTCTTCGGCATACCGGAGTCCTTAGTGCCCTGCGTCGTGGTCGTCTCGCTGCAGGAGCGGACGGTATTCGCAATTCCGCTGGAGGAGGATTCCAGCGTGTATCAATTCCTCAAGAAGATCAAGACGAGAATCGAACCCGTGCTGCCGAGGATCAGGGAAAAGGAGTTGGAACTAGAGTCGGCGAAGGAGGCACGCGTCGCCAATCGCCGTGATATCGGCGCGCGGAGGGTGGCGGCCCAGGCGGTCACCAAGGACTGGGAGCGATACCGCGCTGAAATTGCGAAAGAGCTGGACGATGTCGCTGTCAGATGGGACGGTGAGGAGGCACGTCTTTGCCGGTGGATGGCAGCGCGGCTGCGCGCGGGGAAACCACTTGGCATCGCGGACCGCGCGCCCTCACGCACACTGCTGTACCTGCTGAACAGAGGTAAGGCGTCCGGCAGGCTCCCAAGGAGACTGCGGCGCGCCCTGGCCAAGATGACCGCCGGTTACCTCGAACAACAGCCCGCGGTGATACGGCTGGCAGATGCGAAGGCGGAAGGCTTGGGCATCGAGCAGAGAATCGGCCGGATCAAGGCCGAAATGGACAGCATCGGCGCGGAACTGCGTCTTGCTGATGCGGTGATCGCCGCAGCCCAAGATCTCAACCTGCGGCGGGAGGTTTCGACGGACCTGTTGCCGGAGCGGGATCTACAGTGGCCAATCAGAGTATTGTCGCGGCAACCTAGATCCCCCAGACCGACGATCAAACCTAGGCTCGGCTGATGACGGAGAAGGCACCGTCGGGCGGCCGCTACCTCTCCCTCCTCTTGGACCAGTTGGCCGACGAACGGGCACTCAAAGGGGCACTCGAACAGCGAGCTATCGTCGTCATATCAACCTCTGGCACCCTGGTCGCGATCGTTCTCGGCTTCGTCTCACTGGCCGCGCGTACGCAAGCCTATGCCGTGCCACAGCCGACGGTGCTGTTGCTCACATGTGCCTTCGGCGCACTCATCGCCGCCTCGATCACGGGTTTGCTCATCAACCTGCCGGTGCGTACATACGTGATCGACGACGCCGAACTGGTCAAGGCGGCCGATCAGCCCGACTGGCACATCGCCGACGAAGAGAGTTCGCGGGAGGAGTACCAGCTTCAAGCGAGCTTGCTGGTCAAACTGAGGCGGGTCAACAGGGTGCGCGTCAGGCTATTGTTCATCGCACTGCTGCTGGAGGTCCTGGCGCTGATCCTGATGGTCGCCAGCATTGTGGTCGCCCTTCGAACGCTTCCGTAGGCGGACTCACCCCGGCACAGGCGTCCCGCAGTGTAGGTCCGCGTGACACCGAGTGAGGTAGTGCCACCCTCGACTGGTGCAGGGACATGCGCGGGATGATCTTCGAACGATGCGGGCGGTGCGAATCATCTGTGCAGGTCAGAGCACGTAATCCAGCCGGACAGCTACCACTCTCCTAAGGAGGATGCCAGAGTGTCGCCCTGGCCATGGAACTGCTGGCCAGTGATCAGGGACGGTCAGTGCGCGGCACAGCCGAAGTCCGCCCCGCGATCTTGGCGGGCCACCTGGCGATGGTAGGCGACGTGGGCGATGTTGATCGTGTGCTGCGGAGCGAGGCGGAGACTGCCTCTGATCTGGCCGGCGACTTCGTCGCAGACAAGCAGATCGTCCGTGAGGGTGAGACCACCCCGATCGAAGAGGACGTGATCGTTCGGGCAAAGACAGAGGATGTTGCCGGGCTCGTCGGGGCCGCTATGCGGCTTGCCGACCGGACGGATGTGGGCTCCTTCGGCGTACGACCCGTTCGGAAGTCGAAGCTGTAGACCGCAGATTTGGCAGTGGTGTCCGTGTAAGTCCTTGATCTGCTGCGCAAGGACGGAATCGCGGATCACTCGCATCGTGGTGGACTGTCGGCGCTCCGGAATCGGGGTGCCCTCATTCAAGGGCACCTCAGCGTCCGGAACGGTCGACCGCCCCACCGTGGTGAGCAGCGCGTCGTGGTCGACACCCTGGAAGTACTTCGCCAGGAGGAGCAGCACGATCTGCGCGCGTACGTCCGCCTGCTTGGTCACGATGGTGTGGACCCACGGTCGCAGGCCGCCCGTCGGTGCGTGGTCGCGCATCCATTGCTGGGCAGAGCTCGTGCTGGCCGGTGGGACGTCGGACTCGTCCAGTTCCCAAAGGCCGTCGTGGAACAGCCTGAGCACAGGGAACTCGGGATTCGGCCGGTCGTCGGCATGGCCGAACTTTTCGATGAGCGAGGAGATCTCAGCACTTGTCCGCGCCCAGGTCTCCAGGCGCGGCTCCGTCTGTGCGGCTCGGCCTAACGCCCATAACAGCGTCAGTGGTTGATGCCGGCGGGGTTGGTCGGTCAGCTTGGACCTGTCGGTGCGGAGCGAATCGATCTTCAGGAGCAAGGTCTCGATCGTGTGCTCGCCGAGCGCCAGGCCGAGAGCGGAGACGTCGAATCCCAGGCGGATGAGATGGCGTGCCACGGTCTCCCTACCGCCGGAGAACTCCTCAGGCAGGAGCGGTCGCCCGGTGACTCCGCGGTGGGCGACGCCCGCGATGGCCTTCGAGTCGTAGCGACGACCCTCATGAACGAGGAAGTATCCGCGGGCCGGCCCGTACCCGTACGTCTCCAGGAACGCATCCCGGCCTATCCGGTCGTACTCCGCCATGGCGGCGAGGATCATTTCACGACGAAGATCGGAGAGTCCCACAGCGCAAGCTTATGGTCCGATTTATCCGACACGGGCTCAGATAGTGCGACAGGGTCACGGTGATCACAGCCGACGCCAAACACGAGGTCCCGGGCTCGGGGTCCTTCGACGCGATCACCGTGACGGTCGGCGCCTGGGAGTTCCGCCATCCACCGCACCCAGGCTGGCCTGGAGGAGGCGATGCTCGCGCGTATCGCCAAGGCCAGCGAGCCCTCATACACGAGGCTCCAGCAGCCCCGCGAGGAACTCCTGCGTCGCCGGATCGACCGAATACACAGTGGTGCCCATCATGCCGCGAGTCAGCAGCACCTTGTAGGTGTTGCGGATCAGCCGGTCCGCGTGTTCGTCGCTGACTCCCCTGCGCACCAGCTCTGGGTCCTTGCTGGCGCTGCGCACGGTGACCAGCTTGCCGTCGCGATAGACAAGGTCCGGGCCAAATATCACGCCATTCCAGTCGTACTCGAAGCCCTGGGCGGTGTAGACGCATCCCACCTGCTCGAACCCGCCGGGCGCGGTGGCCCACAAGGCGCTGGCCGGAGCGTTCCCTACGGCCCTGTCACCCTTGACGTTCCACGGCCGCGCCCAGTCACCGACTCGTACGTCCGCGACCAGGCTGTCATCCCCGTTCGGGGAACTCCAGGGCCAGCAGAATCCCGCCGTCATCCGCGCCGAATACCCTGCTTCCAGCCTGCTCCTCAACAGGGCCTCCAACTCGTATGGCGACTCGGCGAGGGAAACGGTGAAATGGTCGTCACCCGTCCATGCTTCCGGAGCGCCGCCGTCCAGGCCCAGCAGTCGCAGCACCCAGTCCTCGTACTTGCGGCTCCCGCCGCAGCGGAACTGCGCGTCCAGATCGACCTGGTGTACGGCAAGGCCGAGAGAATCGGCATGGGCCGTGATGTCAGCGACCCGCCCCATCTCCCCGGGCCGTACCACCTGATGCTCATCCAGCAGGAACACCGGCACCCGCGCCGCGGCGATCAACTCGTCCAACTGTGGCCGGCCCGACCGCTCGGCCGACCTGGTGAACCGGTTGGCCGAGGTCTCGCGAATACGGTGGGCCTCGTCGCAGATCAGTACATCCAGGTCGTTGGGCTTGGCGGTCATGAAGTTGTTGAAGTACTTGAACATCGCCTTCATCCGCGTCGATCCCCTGGCGACAACGCGCCTCATCGTCTCGGTGAAGGAGCGCGAACCGGTGGCATGCAGAGCCGAGTAGCCGCGATCGGAGAGCTCGCCCAGCAGGGACAGCGCGATGACGCTCTTGCCGGAGCCGGGTCCTCCCGTGATGATCACTACCTGCTTCGAGTTGTCCGCCCGTGCCTTCTCCACCGCGTGCAGGACCATTTCGTAGGCCAGACGCTGCTCGGCCAGCAGGACGAACTGGTCGCGGTTTTTGATCTCGCCCGCGGCGACCTTCAGCAGTTGCTTGGACGGGCGGATGGCGCTGGACAGCAGGCGATCGGCCGCCAGGGCCCCGGGCTCGGGCGCGAACTGAGCCTTGAGGTAGTCGACGAACTGGCCCCTACGTGTCTTGCTGAAGAGCCGGGTGCGCTCGTCCTCGACGTGGTCATAGAGATCGTGGATGTCCGGATCGCTAGCGTTGTGCAGGTAAGCAACCCCGCGCACCGCGTTCCTGTGCTGATCCAGGGCCCCGACGAAATCGGCCAGGTATTCGCAGTAGCCCCGCACCTGCACGACGGGGTGAAGCTTGGGCCGATCGCCCATGCCCGACACCAGGACAAGATCGGCGTCGTCCTCGTACAGCTCGGCCTGGCTCCACTGCTTGAGCTCGACGATCAGGTAGGAGTCGGCGCCCGTTCGCCGGTCGCGCCCGGCGAGGATGACGTCGGCCCGCTTGCTGGTTAATGGGAGTTGGTACTCGATGAGCATCTCGACGCCGCCAAGCCCGGCTTCGACCAGATCCCTGGCCAGGATCGGGATGCTCCGGTCCCAGGACTTGCGTTCACCCCTACCTGGATTGATCCCTTGGGTGGCGCGCAGGTTGTCCGCGATCACATCACTGAGGACGCGTTCGGGCACCGACTCGGACACCAGCTGGACCAGACTTTCCGCCGAATGCCGGAAAACGGCCACGGATCTACCCCCAGGCAGCACGAAAGACTCGTGCGGTATGGGGGCGTGTCCGCCATCAGAGCGGAAGCCCGTCGGGCCGCATCACCGATACGTCCTGAGATTACCGGGATCTTCACTAAATCCAGTCCCGATCAGCCGATCGAGAGCCTCCGATGCGCAACGGATCGCTGGGGTGGAGCGGAAGATCCGTGAACTGCAAACGCATGCCGAAGCCGGCTGGCTGCGAGCGGTGGGTACGGCGTCGACGTCGTGCTCGACTTCGCGGGCACCGACTCGACGCTCGACCTGTCCGCCAGGAGCCTTCGCGCCGACGGGGAGCTCGTGGTGGTCGGTAGCGGAGGCGGGCGGTTGAGTGTCCGGAAAACCGGGCCCGCTTCCCCAGGGCGGCGGTTCCCGCTCTCCGCCGCCCGCGAGGCGTTGGCCCGGCTGCGCGCCGGGCAGCTGAAGGGGTGAGCCGTGCTGGTCTCCGATTGACGTCGGCGGCGGAGGTGTCGTCGGCGGAGGTTCGCAACAAGTCCTGCCGGCGACGGACGCGCGACACAGTCCGGTGAGGAGCGCGGAGATCCTTCACCCCGCCCAGGCCTCCTCGCCGGTGGTGACCGGGCCGCCGGTCTTCACTGACGTCTCGATGGCGACGCTGATCAGGTGGTCCTGGCATGCCTCGGCGAGCGGGTACGGTGGCGGGCCCTCCTGGCGGGCCCAGGCGCCCGTGCGCTCGAGGATGTCCGCGACCGCGATGTCGTCGTCGGACCGGGCCGCGCCGGTGAACGGGTTGCGATAGATCACTCGCCCGTCGAAGCTGATGTGCTTGAGGTCACGCAACTCCAGGTTGAGGTCGATGCCGGTCTCCCGCCGGATCAGCCGGGACTCCACCGGCGTCACGGGGTCGATCAGCCGGACCACCCGGTCGTCGGCCAACTCGCCGATCGAGCCGCGCACCACGATGCGCCGCATGCGCAGGGGATTCCACCACTGGTTGTCGGTGAAGTCGTACAGGCCGATCCTGCCGCCGAAGTCGAGGGTGGCGATGGTCGTGGTCAGCCGTTGCGGCCTGTCGTCCCCGGTCCACCCGTCGGACCCGAGCGGGTCGGCGAGCGGTGCTTCGAACGCGCCGGCACGTACCTCGGCGGCCTCGAAGCCGATGCCGAGCAGGCCGCGGATGAGCGACACAGCGTGGTACAGGTGGGTCGAGGAGACTTGGACCGAGGTGGGCTCGCCGATGACGCCCTCCCGGACGAGTGCCAGCCGGGCCGCGTGTCCGGGCATCAGGAGGTATTGCTCGGCCACCTGGACCAGGCCGGTGCCGCCCACGTCCCGCCACAATGATCGCAGCCCGGCGAGGTCCGGCGCGGGTGGCGTCTCGGCGAGAACCGGCATCCCGTGCCCGGCCACCTCGCGGATCGCGTCCGGCATCGCGGCCCATGGCACCGCCGCGGCGATGTAGTCGGGCCGATCACGCCGGAGCAACTCGTCCACCGCGCGGAAGGCCGGCACGCCCCACTCGGCGGTGATCTCGCTGCCCCGATCCGCGCTGCGCGTCACGACGCCGCTGACCCTGAACCGGTCCGGCATGGCCGCGGCCAACCGCAGGAAGAACCGGGTCCGCCGCCCGCTGCCGATCGCCCCGAACGTCGTTGTCATGAAAGCCAGACCTCCTTGGGAGCCGGAGCGATCTCCTGCCGGAGCGACTCCGGAATCGCGTACTCGGCACGCTCTATTGTCCCGAGCCCATCAGCGGAGGGCCGCCTACCGGTGGCCGCGCAGGCCGGCCGCCCCGCGGGAGGAGCGCCGCCGAGCGGCATGGCCTCGTGATCAGGTTGCCGACGCCAGGCGGGCCGTCTGCCGTGATGATGCGCACCCGCTTGTACGGGGAGCGAACGGCTCTTATCCTGGCTTCCGCACCACGACATCGAGAAGATCGAAGGTGGGCCGTGAGCCCGCGTTCCCTGGATCCGGAAGAGCCCGAGCGGATAGGCGACTATCGGCTGAGCGGCGTGCTGGGCGAGGGCGGGCAGGGCGTGGTGTACCTCGGGGAAGCGCCGTCGGGCGCCCACGTCGCGATCAAGATGTTGCACCACAGGGCGGCGATCGACGCCGCAAGCCGTCGCCGGTTCCTGCGCGAGGCTGACACCGCCCGCCGGCTCGCCCCCTTCTGCACCGCCCGCGTGCTGGACGTGGGCGTGCTCCATGGCCGCCCCTACGTGGTCAGCGAGTACATCCCCGGCGGGTCCCTGGCCGAGGCGGTCGCCACCGATGGCCCGCGTACCGGCAGCGGACTGCACCGGCTGGCGGTCGCCACGCTGACGGCCCTGGCCGCGATCCACCGGGCAGGGGTCGTGCACCGCGACTTCAAGCCCGGCAACGTGATCCTCGGCCCCGAGGGTCCGGTGGTCATCGACTTCGGCATCGCCAGCACCGTGGAGCACACCACGACCGCGGCCGGAGTCATGGGCACCCCCGCCTACCTCGCCCCCGAGCAGTTCACCGGGCAGCCGCCCAGCGGGGCGTCGGACATGTTCAGCTGGGCCTGCACGATGGCGTTCGCCGCCACGGGGCGTCGCGCCTTCGGCGGCGCGACGATTCCCGAGCTCATGTTCGCCATCACGGCCGGCGACCCCGACCTGTCCGGCGTGCCGGGCGAGCTCCGCCCGCTGCTGGCCGCCTGCCTGGACAAGGACCCCGGCGCCCGGCCCACCGCCGCCGACCTGCTGCGCAGCCTCACGGGGAACGATCCAGACGTTGCCGGCCGCGCATCCTCGGCGGACACGCGAACCGTAACGGACGCCTCGCCGCCGGGGCGAGAGCCGTCCACCTCGATCCCCGCGAAGTCGCGGCGGTGGATCGCGGGAGTCGCGGCCGGTCTTACGGCGCTGCTTGTCGCGGGCGTGATCCTCATGGTGCAGCGTGAGGCGCCGGCGAGCGGCACGCTTCTCTACAGCGACGACTTCGGCGATCGGGGTAACTGGGACGGCTACACCTTCAGCCCCGACGCCGAAGGCGACAACCGCACCATGCGCGGCTACGAGATCGACCGGGGCGTCTTCTCGCTCATGGCCGACAAGAGCTACCCCAGCAATGCGGCCCTCTCCCCCGTGCCCGCCAAGAATGCGTCCACTGTCGAACGCCAGGTGATGATCGGCGTGACGGCCCAGGTGCAGGAGGGCTCGACGGGCCGGGCAAGCTTCGGGCTCCTGTGCCGCTGGGACGAAGACGTGCCCAATGGGTACGCGTTCCTGCTCGGGCTCGACGGCGTCGCACGCGTTATCAGAAACGCTCAAGGGACCAATCTCGATGTAACGCCTCCCGTACAGGCCCAGGCGCCACGAGCCGGGCAGAAGGTCCGCATCCAGGCCGCCTGCCGGCAGGCCGACGCGGGAACCCGCCTGACGCTGTGGATCGACGGAACCCAGACGATCGACGTCGTCGACTCGGAGACGCTTCCCGACAGCGCGACCAGTCAGGTCGGCCTGGCCGCGCGGGTGCCGGAGGCCGGAGGCGGGGTCATCACCGTGTCGTTCGACGACTTCACCCTCCACCGGCCCCAGTGAAGGGTGCCAACACCAGGCCCAAGGCGCCTGGCGTGGCGGGGTTGAAGCCTCTCGTGAGCAGCCAGAGTGCGAGTGCCTCTTCGACCAGGTCGGCCGGAAGGTCCGCCCACGCTCCGGAACTGGGCACTGCAAACCCTCGGATACTCCGCCTCCTTTCAGGGACGGCCCCACGGCGCCGAGCGGTACTTCGACGAGGCGGCCACCGTCGACGTCCCTGAAGGCTCGCTCTCGGCCAACAAGGCCGTCCAGGCGCAGACGGCATTCCGCCGCGGCCACCGAGGCCGAGTCCTCTCCTCACTCAGGGGCGAACCTGGACCGCAAGGCTCGACTGGGCCCGCGGGTGCCGCCGGAAACGACGGCAAGAGCGCCTACGAGATCGCCCTAGAAAACGGCTTCACCGGAACCGAAGCTGAATTCCTTGCCTCGCTCAAGGGCGCAGACGGGAAAGACGGCAAGGACGGCGCTCCCGGCATCAGGTCCACGCGCATAATCAGGGCAGAGTTCCAGAACCACTACGGAGGGTTCTACGGTGCAACCCTTCAGTGTGCCGATGGCGAGGTAGTTATCGGCGGTGGTCAGCATATCTGGTGGCATCCGTCTCCTGGCACTATCACCACAGTTAACGGACCAGTA
Organism: Nonomuraea sp. 3N208; assembly: GCF_052245935.1. Lineage (NCBI taxonomy): Bacteria > Bacillati > Actinomycetota > Actinomycetes > Streptosporangiales > Streptosporangiaceae > Nonomuraea > Nonomuraea sp. 3N208. Next base: position 36,681 of record NZ_JBQQBR010000004.1, read on the forward strand.
CGGAGCGATGGAACACCCAGCACAAGGGATTGGACTGTCCGAATCAAGATCCCTGAGGGAGGAACCATCCAAACCGGTGCGCTCGCCTTCGTGATCTGTGCTCCGTCTGCGTAGTTCGAATAGCAGCGGCAGCTTTAATTGGAAGAGTTCATGCTAGTCAGGGGCCGATTTCTCAATGAGATCGGCCCTCATCGTTCTTTCCTCCCAGGCCTCCGGAAGACGCAGCTCTGGACGTGATCTTTAAACTGCGCAGTGTTGCACTGTCACGGTATGGTCCTGTTTGACGGTCTTTCCGACATCGTGTCCGCTACGAGCGGCGCACACCAGGCCGATCCCCCATGAACGACCGGTACGCAAAAGCTCTATCGGATACCAAACCGATGCAGGAACGTTCCATCGGTATCTTAATGCCATCAATATAATTGATTTGGATTATGTCCCCCACCCCAGGAGTATCCCTGTGCGTACCCGATCTCTGCTGACGGCCGCCATGCTGGCCGCTGGGGTGGTCGTCGTCTCCCAGCCCGCCTACGCGGCGGGCCCGGCCATTCAAATCACCAAGATCTACTACGACTCGCCCGGCTCGCCAGACTTCGGCGCGAACAGCAGCCTGAACGGCGAATACGCACAGATCAAGAACACGACCAAGAAGGCTGTCAGCCTCAAGGGGTGGACCCTCCGCGACAAGACGAACCGGTCGGATCACGTCTACACATTCGGCGCATTCACCCTCGGAGCCGGGAAGACGGTCACCGTGCGGACCGGCAAAGGTAAGAACACCACCACCACGCGCTACTGGGGCAGGAGCGGGGGGACCTTCGCCTACATCTGGAACCAGGCCAGGGACACCGCGTACCTGCGGAACCCGTCTGGCACGCTGGTGGACTCCTGCTCGTACAACTCGACGCGGGACGACTACAAGATCTGCTGACCTCGACCGGACATGCAAACGGCCCCCGGCAGGTGCCGGTATCGCGTTCAGGGCTTGGCGAGCCCAAGGCCGCGCCCAGGTGGACCAGCCCACGCCAGCTGACTGACGGCTGCCGACGGGGCTATCGTCCTTGGCCATGACTGAGTCCACCTACCTGCATGCCACTCAAGTGGCCTACGACACCGTCGCTGGCGACTACGCCGAGCTACTCCGCGACGAACTGGTGAGCAAGCCGCTCGATCGCGCCATGCTGGCCGCGTTCGCCGAAGTCGTACAGGCATCGGGCGCCAAGGAAGTCGCGGACCTCGGCTGCGGCCCCGGCCGCATCACTGCCCACCTGCAGTCTCTCGGGGTGAACGCTTTCGGCATCGACCTGTCGCCGGAGATGGTCGCAGTCGCCCGCCGAGACCATCCGGATCTGCGGTTCGAAGAGGGATCGATGACCGCCTTGGACCTGGCGGACGAGGCTGTTGGCGGCGCCGTCGCCTGGTACTCGACCGTCCACACCCCGCCAGAGGTGTTGCCGACGGTCTTCACCGAGATTCATCGGGTGCTGACCCCGGGCGGTCATCTGCTGATTGCGTTCAAGGTCGGTGATGAGCGTCGCCACGCGAACCAAGGCTATGGCCATCGATATCTACTGGATGCCCTCTGAGCACATCGCTGAACTCCTGAGCGATGCCGGGCTTGTCCTGGACGCTCAGCTGATCCGCGAGCCTGACGAGAGCGAGAAGCCCCGATCGGGCCGGCAAGCCTTCTTCCTGGCCCACAAGCCCTACGAGTCCTAGCCCACCGCGACTTGGCGGCGGTACCGGCCGGGCGCCACAGCAGCACTGGTCTCCACAGCCGTAGGACCATGATCTGGGGATATGACTGAGGTGATCTTGAGGGTGTTTTCCCAGGTCATTGCTGCCGTGAGGCCTTTGAAGCGCCCACGTCCGGGATGCTCTCGCGGGCTGGCGTCGGCACCATCTGACACTTCAGACCAATCCTGACGATTCGGTTGCTGCGGTAGGTGGGGGGACGTCCAATGGCCTCATGTCTTGGTCTCAAACCTGATCGTCGCACCCAAGGAGTCACGTATGACCCGGGAGCAAGTGGAACAGGCGTTACGCCGAGCCGAGGAGCTCACCGATCAAGCCAGGCCCGGTCTCGACCGCGCGGTCGCCCTCATGGCGCAGAACATCTGGACCGGCCCGGCCGCTCAACGCTTCGCCGACGAACTGACCTCTCAGCGCCAAGCCCTGCTCGGGGCATGCGCCGGTGCGGTAGACGAACTCTGGGCGCTGTTAGCCCGTACGCCAGCGGACAGCCCCGGCTAGCCATGGGCCAACTGGAGGGCATGGTCCCCGAGGGAGTCCGCAGCCTGAAGGACGCACTGCGCCAGGCTGAGACGTCGCTGGACTCCATCGGCAACGAGTTATGGAACTTACTGAGCCGGGCGTGGCTGCTGCCCACCTCGGCCGACACCATCCGCCGAGTAGCGGCGTGGGCCGGAACCCAGGGCCCTGAGATCAATAAGCGGCTGGTCCTCCTAGAGCGCATGGAACTGGAGAAGCCGGAGCTCTTCGGCGCGGGCAAGCCGCCGATCTCTGTCGACGACTCCTACTTCGCCCCCGGAGCGGTTCTCCCCACGACCGGCGGCTTCTGGGACCGCGTCGGCCAACAGATCCAGGCCACCTTCGACCCGAACCTGAACTCCGGCGACGGGCTTACAGAAGCGGCCAAGGGCGCGGTGGAGAGCGTCGCCGGCTTAGGGAAGATGGTGATCGACTACTCGCCCAACCGGGCAATCGTCGACTTCTGGGGCTGGCAACGCAACATGAGCGACCTGGCCCAAGGCCTGCTCTACGGCGTTCAGAACCCGGTTGAGTTCGCCAAGTCGGCGCTGGACTGGGATACCTGGGCCTCAAATCCCGAGCGGGCATTCGGCCGCCTCATCCCGGACATCATCGCAGCCATCGCCACGGGCGGCTCCAGCAGCGCAGTCTCAGGCACCACCCGGGCGGTCGGAGCACTGGGCAAGGCGGCCAAGAGCGTGATAAACCCCAAACCCTCGACCTCGCTCTCGCGCATCGAAGAGCGTCCCTCCGGCGACAGCGGCCTGATCGATGCCTCGAAGAGCACGCCGGCGGTGGCGGGTGCGAATCCTCTGGACGATGCCGTACGGCACGTCAGCAACGCCGAAGGACGTGCATGGGCGCGGGACAACCTGCCGCTACCGGACCTGACCCCTGAGGAACTGCGCGCATTGGATTTCTACGGCGGCATCGGCTACAAGAAGATCAACCCGGAACTGCGGGCAAAGGACGCCGATCCCGGCTTTGTCTTGTCTCCCGACGTCGCCGACGATGTCGCCGCCATGGACCGGGCGATCGCCAAGTCTCATCTGCCATCCGACGTGGTCCTGCACAGAGGCGTGGGCAAGAAGTTCTTGGAGTCGCTGGGGGTCGATATCAACTCAATCGACGATATGGAGGCGTTGGCAGGCCGCGTCCTCACCGAACCGGGCTACTTGAGCACGAGCGTGGGCCGGAGAGCCGGGTTCGACGGGGATCTCCGCGTGATGTTACGGGTGCCCAAAGGATACGAAGCGCTCAACATGTTCCCCATCACCAAACTGATGATCGAACGAGAGATCCTCTTGCGCCGCGGCACGTCGTACATCGTGCGCGATGTGTACCGTAAGGACGGCCAGTGGTACATGGAAGCGGACGTCGTACCGGAGGGCTGGACCAAGCCGCCCGACTGGGACGCCCGACCATCCATGGATGCTGACCTCGGCTGGAAGGGACCCGTCGATGGCTGACACCCCGAATCCTCGTTTCTACGATGTCACCGCCAGGTTCGCCTCGGAGAACGACTCCTACGATTTCAAGGCCACCGGCCCGAAACGCCGGGCCGCGGTGCACGACCGCAACGGGCGGTTGCTCGGACATGTGTGGACCGACGATCGTCAGGCCGCGGGGTTCACCCGCATCGAGGATCCCGAGCCGGACATGGCTTATGTGAGAGGACGCATGCAGCAGATTCTCGCCGAGGCCCACAAGGCAGGAGTCCCCGCCAGTGAGCTGCTAGACCCCGCCCTGTACGCACCGGACTTCGAGTTGCGCGTTGCGTCCTGAGGCGAATCCCCTCTGTGTCAAGTTCCCGGCCAACTGCGGGGCGGCGTCTCGGAGCCTCAACCCGCTGGGCAATCTCTCCAGCGGCAGAAGCCCTCCGGCCAGCAGCGCTATGGACAGGTAGTAGTCAGTTCCGTCGTGGCACCCACCCAGGCATCGCCCGCTCGAGCACCGCCGCCACCCGGTCGTCCAGGACGACCCCGCACCATCGAGAAGCTGCGCCGCGCTCGGGTGAAGATCGCCGTTTCACGGCCTACCAAGAACCATAGAACCCGAAGCTTGAGCGACTCGGGAAGCTGGGCGTTTGGCTCCGCGCTACCGCCGAGGGTGGCTGCTCACCTCATCGGGACATCAGGATCAGCCGGACTCCGCGAGCAGATGTATGACACCGGCTGGGTTCTTGATCCAGTGGGTTCTGGAATTGAGGTTCTCCAGGGGCTCGACCTCGTCACACGGGTGGATACCGATGTCGGCCAGTTTGCTCGCTGCCGCGTCCAGGTCATCGGTGTGGAGCTGCAGCCACAGGTCGGGCTGGCTGTAGTTGTCGACACAGTCGAGCCACAGCGTATTGGGACCGAACCGCACCGAATGAGTTCTCGAGACGGTCGGAGCGTAGGAGACGTCGTCCTCTTTGACGTCGAAGCCCAGAGTGTCGCGGTAGAAGGCCACGGTGGCCTCGTACTGTGCCTTGGGGATCTTCATGGCGAGGTTCAGGCCGGCGGTGAATTCAGGCTTGCTCATTGTTGCGTGACTCCTTGGTTCGTGTCAGTGGTGTCCAGTGCGCGTTCCAGCGCGGCCAGCCGGTCATCCCACCTGTTGGCGAGCCTGGCCAGCCACACCTGGGCCGTGCGAATGGCGGCTGGTTCCAACCGGTAGGGATGGCGGCGGCCGGCCGGTTCGCCGGAGCTGATCAGGCCCGCTTCGGCGAGCTGGCCGAGGTGCTTGGCGATCGCCTGGCGGCTGATCGGCAACCGCCGCGCCAGATCAGTGACGGTTGCGGGCCCGGCGCGGGCAAGCTCCTCCAGCAGCGCCCGCCGCGTTGGATCGGTGAGCGCCGCGAACACCGCAACGGCCTGCCCCTCCACATCAGGCGGCCGCATCGAGGTAGGCCCCCAGGTCGACGAGCTCCGTGTCCCATCCCTGACTGTTGGCCTTGCGGGCAGACTGGGCCACGTCGTCGGCGGCCTGGGCGAACCCGCGCTCCACCAGGCGCAGCCGAGTGCCGTCCGGGACGGGCTCCAGGGTGAAGTCCACAAGCGTCTGGAGAGCGTCATCCTCCGGCAGGCCCGCGATTGCCCACCTGAACGCGAAACGGTGTGGTGGGTCGACCACCGCGATGGTGGCGACGGACTCCTCGCCGAGGTCGTCCCAACGGAAGAACGCGCGCCCACCGGGCCGCAGATCTATCTCCGCCACCGAGCCGAACCACCGCGAGAGCCCTTCCGCGGTGGTCAGCGCGGCCCACACCCGCTCGATGGGGTGCCGCAGCACCAGCACACGTTCGATCGCGTCCGAAACCATGCTCACCCTCCTTCGCAACCCGCGGGTTGCCATTAATTGGCAACCTATAGGTTGCGATCGTTGCCCCGCAAGCCCCAGCACGGAGGGCGACTTACTACGCACCCGCACATGCGGCATCCCTCACCAGCCTGGACCGCCACCCGCGCAACCGGACCGGCGACATGATCGGGGTATCCCTCCGCGCCAAGCTCAAGGCTCGCTGTCACGGGACAGCGACCTTAAAACGCAAGGGCCGGCATTTACGGCATCTTTCGGGTGCTCATGCTCTAATCCCGTTTCGTGATCAACAGAAGGGACCTCCCGATGACCGATCGTCCTTCCGCACAACACCCTGAGTCCCGACGAACCCTGTTCGGGGTCGCCGTCGGCACCCTTGCGGGCGCGGCCGTACTGACCGCTTCAAGGCACGCCTCGGCGGAAATCTCCGCGGAGGGTGCCGGTGGCGTGCGTCGCGTGGCCGACCGGGCGATGGACCGCTTCGACCACGGCTGGCGCACCGGGGAATGGGACCCGTTCCTGGGCATGCTGACACCGCGCTTCTCTTTCTGGTTCCCCGAAGGCCAGTGGCGAGGGCGCCACGAGGGCGAGGCCGGGCGGCAGGCCATCGCGGCATGGGCCAAGTTCCACGCGGACAACGGCAATAGGGTGCAGGGCCGGCGAAGAAACGTCACCACCATGGGCGATCGGGTCCTGTACGAGTACGACTCCCGCGGCGCTTCGCCCTCGACGGCCGGCTACCTGAACTGGGAGACGATCATCGTCAGAGTGACGGGTGAGCGTATCAGCGCGTTGCACGAGTACTGGGGGAACATTCCACCAACCGGTGAGTGAGATCCCATGGTCATATCTGGCAAAGGGCCAGGAGATGCAAGACATCGACGTCGCCGAGGTCAACCGCAACCCGCAGGGCACCGAGTCATGACGGGGCCAGGAAGCAGGCTCGCGAAGGCGCACCATCCGGAAGGTGTGGAGTTTCGCCTGCTGGGGCCCGTCGGGATCTGGGCGGGAGACACGCTCCTCGGCCCTCCCACTGCGCAGCAGCGTTCGGTGCTGGCAATGCTGATGCTCAATGCGGGCCGGACGGTTCCGGTCGATCGGCTGATGACGGCGGTGTGGGAGCAGGAGCCTCCGGCCTCGGCACGCAACGCGGTCCAAGGATACGTGTCCAGGCTGCTGGCGCGGGCGATGACGTACAAGCTGGCCGTGCTCGGCGAGCGGATCGGCGGTGCCAAGGCGGTGCTGCGGGCCAAGGCCGAGGACCGGGCGGCCACCGTGGCCCGCTATTGCCAGGAGATCACTCCGCTGGTCGAGAAGGGCGTTTTCCTCACGGCCTCGGATCTGGGCACGCGTACGCAGGACTTCGCCCCGCTGCCTGGCTACCGTACCGACTCGGTGATGCACCAAGAGGTCGGCGGCGAGCTGGTGGACACCATCGTGACCGGCTTGGGCGTGGTCGTTGCCGCGGAGACCGCGCTCGGCGGTCTGGCCGGGCGGACGCTCGCGGTGGAGGGGTTCGGCAAGGTGGGTGGCGCCGTCGTGCGGGAGGCCGCGCGGCGGGGCGCGCGCATCGTCGCCCTCTCGACCCTGCACGGTTGCGTGGCCGACCCCTCCGGGCTGGACGTCACCGCCCTGGAAGGGCTGCGCGCGGAGCACGGCGACGCCTGTGTCGGCCGGCTCGGTCTGCCCGTGCATCCCGCCGGGGCACTGTACGAGGCGGCCGCGGACGTGCTGGTGCCCGGCGCGCGGACCGGCACCCTGACCGCCGAGCGCGCCGCCCGGGTACGCGCCCGCGTGGTCGCCCCGGCGGCGAACGTGCCCTACACCGCGGCCGGGCTGCGTACGCTGCTGGAGCGTGGCGTGGTGACGCTGGCGGACTTCGTCTGCGGCGCCGGCGCCACGATCGGCTACCTCGCCGAACGAGCCGGCCAGGTCTCCGACGCCGCCTCGGCACGGGCCCTGGTGGGACAGCGGGTCGGCCGGCTCACCGCCACGTCGCTGGAGCACCCCGGCGGCCCGTTCGCGGGCTCGTGCGCCGTGGCGGAGGGGTTCCTCGCCACCTGGCGCGACTCGGGCGGCCTCCCCGATGGCCCACCCCTCGCTCCCGAGCCGGGACGGTGAGGCCCCCCACCGCGCGGGTGTGCTGCTGGGGCAGCCCTCTTGAGCTATCTCGCCGACCGCAACGCGCTCAGCAGCATGGGCAGCGACCGATGGAGCTCCCGCTCCCAGTACGCCGGCGAATGCGTGCCCCGCCCGTAGAAGTCGGTGGTCACGCGCACCCCGACCCGCTCCAGCCGCCTGGCCAGTGAGCGGTTCAGCACGTTGTCGAACGCCTCGATCTCGTCGGCCTTCGCTCCGGCCTCGTCCAGCGGGCCGGGACGCCCGTCACCACAGCTCAGGAACACCGGAACGGGCCGCAGCCGCCGAGCCAGCGCGTACGGGTCGTGGCGTTTCCAGATCGCGCGCTGGGCGACGGGATCGCCCCAGAGCCCGCGGTACTCCGGCGCCTCCTTGAACGCCTCCCGCCACCTGCGCACGTGCTCGGGATGCAGTAGGTGGACGGGCCCGCTGTAGCTGGCCACCGCCCGGAACAGCCCGGGATGCCGAGCGGCGTAGACCAAAGCCCCGTAGCCGCCCATGGACAGGCCCGCGACGACCCGCCGCTTGCCTGCGCCGTAGTCGCGTTCGAGGATGCGGCGCATCTCGGTCAGATGGAACGTCTCCCATGCCGGTGGCCCGTACGCCCCGTCGTTCCACCAGTTCGTGTAGTAGCCGGCGAACCCGGCCTCCGGCATCACGACCAGGACGTCGCGCAGCTCGGCAAGCCGTTCGACGTCGCTGTCACGGGTCCAGGTCTCATGCGAGTCACCTATGCCATGCAGCAGGTAGAGCACCGGCCAGCGGTCACGGGGGCCGCGCCGCTCCCAGCCGTCCGGGGTGAGAAGCCGTACCTTCGCGGTCTTGCCGAGGGCGGGCGAGTCGATGGTCAGGTCGACGACGCGGGGCCGTACCCGCTGCTCGTCGACGACGTGCGCGCGAGCCGGCGCGGCGAGCGCGGCCGGCCCGAGCCCGACGGTGGCGCAGAGCGCCAGCAGGGCGGCGAGGAGGATCGACACCGTCCTCCGGACGCCGCGGGATCTCCATATGCGAGTCATGGCAAACAGCGTCAGCCGCCACCGTCATGCGCAGCATCGGGTACGGCCCCTGTCTGCACCCCGGCCACACCCCGACTCATCGTCAGGCACAACAGCCGTCCCGTTCCTGGACATATTGCAGGGAACCCCGAACCCCGCGGCGCGACACCCCTGGCCGCTTCCTCCGACGGAGACCGATCAGGATCCGGCCAGTACGGGTCCGACCGTTGTGGGGCTGACACGATGGCCGCGCCGTCCAGCTCGAAGATGCTCAGCTCGACTCCGCCGGCCGGTCCGGTGGCCTGCGGCGTCGGCTGGCGCCCGATCGGTGCTCATGCCGATCGACTACCCCAGACGTTTGAGTCCTCTCGCCGACAGAAAGACCTGAACAACTCCGCTCGAAACCGTCCGGACCAAGGTGTCGTGCCGCTGGCCAGAACCGTCCCGGCCGCCAACTTCATCCGGAAGGGACAGCTGCGACTGCTGACCGACGAACGGTTGCGCCCGGCGCTCACCATCATGCATGCCGAACCCGGAAGGCCTTGGGGGTTGGAGGAGCTGGCGCGGGCCGCGGCGATGTCGCGCACGTCGTTCGCCGAACGCTTCCGGACCGTGGCGGGCGTGCCACCGCTGACCTATCTCAACCGCTGGCGGATGCTGCTGGCGCAGCGCGCTCTTCGTGACGGCGATGTCCGCGTCGGGGCGCTGGCGGTCGAGCTGGGGTACGCGTCCGAGAGCGCTTTCAGCACCGCGTTCAAACGGGAGGTGGGTGAGTCACCGCTGCGCTACCGATTCCGGGTACGCGATGAACGGTCTGCCCGCGCCGAGCCTTTGTCGATGTGAGGAGGGGCTTGGGCCTTGGAGCGCACGATTATCCGTTGGTGTCGTACGCGGTCGATCGCCCACACTTACGTGCTGTGATGACTCTGCACGTCTTCGACATGGACGGAACGCTGCTCGAGGGATCGACGGCCAGTCTGCAGATCGCCCGGCATCTCGGATCTACGGAGAAGCTGGTCGAGCTGGAAACGCGGTTCGCGACCGGTGAGATCGACACCCGAGGGTTCGCGGCCGCTATCCATGAGCTGTGGCGAGATCTGACGCCGTCGGCTGTCGCCGAGGCATTCGCCGCCAGTCCGTGGCTGACCGGTATTCGAGAGGTCTGCGCGGACATCCGTGAGCGCGGTGAGCGTTGCGTGGTGATCACCATGTCGCCTGACTTCTTCGCACGGCATCTTCTTGAGCTGGGCTTCGATGCCGTGGTGGCCTCCCAGTTTCCGGCGCTTCCCTTCCTGGAGCCGCTCGATCCCGCCAAAATCCTCACTCCACGCGACAAGGTCCGCATTGTGGAGGAGATGTGTGGGCAGTACGACCTCGTGCGCTCACGGTGCGTGGCCTACGGGGATTCGATGTCGGATGCTCCGCTCTTCCGGTGGCTGACCAAGACGGTCGCGGTGAACGCCGATCATCACCTTTCTGAACTGGCGACCGTCAGCTATCGCGGCAACGATCTGGCCGAGGCATATGCACTCGGTCGCGCCCTCCTCGCCCGCGATGCTTCGTGATCAATGCCCAACGCCGCGGTCACATCATGGTCGTCTCAACGGGTTCCCACGCACAATGATCAAAGGCGGCGATCTCCGGTGACTTCAACGGGGACGGTCGCGACGACCTCGCCTTCGGCGGGGGGAACCGCTTCTACGATCCGGTCCGGATCTGGTGGGGCAGTCCGAGTGGCCTGCGCGCCGGCGGCGCAGTCGACGGGGTGAGCCGGGCCGAGCCGCTCGCGGCGGGGGACTACGACGGCGACGGGGACGACGAACTCGCCTTCGCCGGCGGCGAGAACAGCTTCGAGATCATCGTGACCGACGGCAGGAAGGTGCTGGGCCGATTCGACCTGCCGACTGAATGAGGCGGGCCGACCTCGCCCATCGTCGCGTGGCCGCCGGCAGGCGATACAGCGTTTACGATCATTGACTGGTTCTGTCGGTGACAAGTGACAGCGTTTAACGGTCTGCTGCGACAGCGATCGTTTCTTCTTGAAGACGATGTCGCTGAGAAGTAACAGCGCCCGAGGGCTTGCGGTGAGAGCATTGATGTGCTTCGCGGGATGAGGTGGCGCTGGTGCAGCCCAAGTCCAAAGTCGAGTTGTACGCGGCGATCCGCCGCGATTCTCGAGCGGGGCTGTCCATCCGGGCCATCCAGAGCAAGCACAACGTGGGCTTCCGCACGGTGGAGAAGGCGCTGGCCTCGGTCTGGCCCGAGCCGCGCAAGCCGCTGCCGCCCCGGCCGTCCCGGCTGGACCCGTTCAAGCCGCTGATCGACCAGATGCTCCGGGCGGACCTGGATGCGCGACGCCCGCAGCCACCTGGCGTTCGGCTACGGCCCGCACCAGTGCCTGGAACAGAACCTCGCCCGCGTGGAGCTGGAGATCGTCTTCAGCACCCTCTTCCGCCGGGTCCCGGGCCTGCGACTGGCCGTCCCCGCCGAGCAGCTCGCGTTCAAGGACGACGCCGCCGTCTACGGCATGCACGAGCTGCCCGGCACCTGGTGACGATCGACGCTAGGGCAGCGGGCCCAGGGTGAGGTGGCGGTCGTCCACTCGGGACTCGATGGTGCCCCGGATGGCGTTAGGGCGGATCAGGACGTTGTCGGCCTTGAGATATCCGGTATGGCCTCCGGAAACCACGAGATCCGCGCTGTAGAGGGAATCGGCCCCATTGACCCCCGGCCGGTCGAAATAGCTGCGCTCGACGCCATCGATCACGAATCCAGGCTCGTCGGCGAAGTTCGTGTAGGCGACCTCGATCACGAAATCGTAGTCCGGCACCGGGGAGGGACGAAGACTGACCTCAGCGCGGCCGGAGACCTTTCCGTCGAGGGGTTTCGGGGGCATCGGGTCCGCCGGGACATAGCCGGCGAGCGGCGGGGCCCAACCCGGCGTGGGAGTCGCCGGGCCGGTGACGGCCCTGCCGGGCTTGCGTTGCGGCAGGCGAGCGAGCACGACCCGTGACTTCGTGCCGCCGATCTGCTGCTGCCCGAAGATCACGGCGGTGCCGTCCGGCTTCCAGGTGAAGTTCGCTCTGGAGTTCCAGCCGCCGGCCACGGCTCCGGGAGCGAGCGGCTGCCCGAGGTAGTCGCCGCGGGCGTCGAACTCGTCGACCAGCCAGGGTTCGGCGACCTGCGGCTGGTTGAACACCGAGAACGGCAGCGACGAGAGGCCCGCTTCGATGAGCGTCGGCCGGCGGACCTGCGAAACCGTTTCGAGCAGCCCGGCGCCGCGGCCGCTGCCGACCACCATCCAGCACCGGCCCTGCGCATGGTAAGGGGAGAAGTCGATGTCCTCGTCCCAGTCGAGTGCGGTCGTCGCCCGCTTCTCCGATCCGGTACGCAGGTCGACCGTGACGTCGTCGGGGTTGCCGGCCTCGAACGCGTTGAGGAACCGGGTATAGGTGATCTGTTGGCCGTCGGGGGTGAATCCCTTGAGTTCACCCGATCCCTCCGCCACCGCCCGGGCGTCCTCCACCTGGTAGGCGTCACCATGCCGGACCAGCCTGCCGACGATCCCCACTCCGGAGGGCAGGCCTCCGGCCGTACGGCGGATCTGTGAGAGCGCCACATGGACCCCGTCCGGAGCCACCCGGAGCTCCCTTTGGTCCTGCACGACGTTGGGGTCATCGGCCGACGGCGGCACGATCGGCACGATCGTCGCCTCGCGGCAGTCGAGTACCGAGGGAGCGCACTCCACCACACCGTGATCCGCCGGTGAGGAGGGCGACTGGGCGCCGAGGCGTATCAGCACCCGGCGGCCGTCGGGGAAGGCGAACGGCTTGAGCACGTCGGCGCCGTTCCCCGTCCCGCAGGTCAGGCAGCGCACGTCGGTGCCGTCCTCGGTGAAGGACACCAGTTGAGTGCCGGTGAAGCCGGTCGACGTCGCCGCGGCCAGGATTCGTGATCCGTCGGCGGTGTAGCCGGGGAATGTCACGCTCGTGATCGAGGCGGGCAGGGGGACGACGTGCTGAACCACCTTCTCCGGCACGGGCGGCGGCAGCGCTTGGCCGCCGAGGCACCCGGCGGTAGCGCAGGCGTTGTCGTCTCGTCGCTGTGCGCCGGCCGCCGGGACAGCACCGGTCAACGTCAGAGTGACGACGGCGCTGATCAGTATGGCGGCGCGCGGCCTGGTCGAATAACTCATGAATGGCATGGTGGGGCGGCACGCTGCCGTCCGCTGGACGCTTTCCTGACGGTTTCTTGACGATCCGAGATCGTCGGCACCCTGGTTCCCGGCCCGCCGCTAGCATTCATCAGCAGGACGTCAGGAGCTAGATCGATGAACGAATCCGCGGAGTCCGCACGCTCATCCGGTGCTCGCGTGCTGGTGGTCGACGACGACCCGCACATCGTCGAGCTGTTGGCGACCACGCTGCGTTTCGCGGGCATGCGGGTCGCCTGTGCCGCCTCGGGGAGGGCGGCGCTGCGCGCGGCCGTCGAGTTCGAGCCGGCGATCGTCATCCTGGACGTGATGCTGCCCGACATCGACGGATTCGAGGTCGTCCGCCGCTTGCGGCTCGGCGGCCACACCGTCGCCGTGCTGTTCCTGACCGCCCGCGACGGCACCGAGGACAAGATCACCGGGCTTACCCTCGGCGGCGACGACTACGTCACCAAGCCGTTCAGCGTCGGTGAGATCGTCGCCCGGCTGCACGCGCTGCTGCGGCGTACGCAGGGCGCGCCCGACAGGGTCCTCAGGCACGCCGACCTGGAGATGGACCAGGACGCCCACCAGGTCCGCCGGTCCGGGCAGCCGGTCGAGCTGTCCCCCACCGAATACCGCCTGCTGCGCTACCTGCTGCTCAACGCGGGCCGCGTGGTGTCCAAGGCGCAGATCCTGGACCAGGTCTGGCAGTACGACTTCGGCGGCGACGCCGGGGTGGTGGAGAAGTTCGTCTCGAACCTCCGCCGCAAGATCGACACCAAGGAGGAGCCACTGCTGCACACCATCCGCGGCTTCGGGTACACGTTGCGGGTGCCGTCACGGTGAGCGGGCTCCGGCCGATTCCGCGTACGACGCGTGGGCGGCTGCTCGCCGGCATCATAGTGCTGGTCACGGTCGGGCTGGTCGGTTCCGATCTTGCCACCTACGCGTTGCTTCATTCCTCTTTCACTGTCCGAGCCGAGCGCCGGCTGACCGGCATGTCCGAGCGCATCGACGAGGTTCTCGCCCGCGGCTATGGCGTGCGGGCGATCGAGGAAGCGGTGCTGGTCCTGGGGCGGGACCGGGTCAAGGCGGCCCTGGTGGACGGAGCCGGCCGGGTTTTCACCGCCCACTCAACCGAAGATCCAGCCCGCGACGCCCTCATCCGGGCCCTGCGCGCGCCCGCTGTCGCGCGACTCGGCCGGGATCCGGGACGGAGCGAACGGCTTGAGGTCGCCGGCGACCCCTACCGCATCGTCTACCACGCGCTGGACGTCGAGCCAGGTGCCTCGGCGCCGCTCGCCGGCGTCATCGTCGCCGTCTCCCTGCGCGACGACGAGGACACACTCCATCAGGTCGCGGTGACCGAGGCGATCGTGACCTCGGTGGCGCTGCTCGCCCTCATCGGCCTGGCCTTCGGCGTGCTACGCGTGGGGTTGCGCCCGCTCAAGAACATGGCCGCCGCCGCGGCCGCCATAGCGGGCGGCGACCGGGCCCGGCACATTCCGGTCAGCCATCCGCACACGGAGGCGGGCCGCCTCGCCGTGGCCCTGAATCAGGCGTTCGATCGGCAGCGGCGCGCCGAGGAACGGCTCCGCCGATTCGTCGCCGACGTGTCTCACGAGCTGCGCACCCCGCTGAGCACCATCGGCGGCTGGGCCGACCTGTATTTCCAGGGTGGTCTTCCCGACCCCGAGGCGACGACGACGGCGATGAGCCGCATCGCCGACCAGGCCGCTGGCATGCGCCGCCTCGTCGAGGATCTGCTGCTGCTGGCCCGTCTCGATCAGCAACGCCCTTTGGAGACCGCGCCCGTCGATCTCCAGGCGCTCGTCAGCGAGATCGTCTCCGACGCCAGGGTGATCGCGCCCGACCGTACGATCACCCTGACGGCGACGTCCCGCGCCATCGAGGTGCACGCCGGCGAGGTCCGCGGGGAACGGCTCCTCCTGGGCGATCCCCCCGCGTGGGACGAGATGCGCCCGGCCACGGTCACCGGCGACGCCGAACGGCTCCGCCGGCTTCTGCGCAACCTCCTCGGCAACGCCCTCCAGCACACGCCGCCCGGCACTCCGGTCCACGTCAGCGTGAACGGATCCCCTTCCCGCGTACGCCTCGCGGTGGCCGACGAAGGCCCCGGCATTCCCGCCGACAAACGCGCCCACCTGTTCGAGCGCTTCTATCAGGGCGACCCGGTACGCCGCCACGGCAGCGGACTGGGCCTGGCCATCGCCCGCGCGATCGCCGAGGCGCATGGCGGGACCATCGAACTGCGCACATCCCCGCACGGCTCGGGCAGCGAATTCTCCGTCACCCTGCCGGCAGCTTGTCCCGCCGCCCCTTGACGGCCGATGTTTGACTCGGCCTGGTGTCAGCTAGGTCCTCGGCAGCACGGCTGCCTCACCAGCTTGGCGTCTATCGCTTCCGCGACCGGCACGGCCAGATCCTTTACCTGGGATGCGCCACCGATCTTCGGAGCCGGGTGCAGTCCTACTGGGGTGACCTGCGCGATCGCCTGCACCTGGCGCAGATGGTGGCCCAAGTCGCCCGAGTCGAGGCGGTGGCGTGCGACTCCGTGCACGAGGCCGCATGGCTCGAACGCAACTTGCTGGAAACCCGCATGCCCCCCTGGAATCGCACAGCCGGTGAGGAGACGTCGATCTACATCGTGGTCGACACGCGTCCACACACCGCCGGGGTGCGGACGAGCTACATGGCGCGGTTTGATGGGGTCGTCGGCTTCGGTCCCTACCTCGGCGGAACGAGGACACGGCAGACGGCCTCGGGGCTGCACCGAGCGTTCCCGCTGTCATACACGCGTGGCCGGCTGACAGCCACCGAACGCGACATTGCCACAAGGCGCGGCATCGGCCCGCAGTCCAGAACACGGCTGGCCGCAGCCGTCATCTCCGCGCTCGATGGGACGAACGCCGAGACCGCGCGTGAGGTGCTGACAGCGGCGCGCGATCGTGCGGCGGCGGCGCTCAGCTTCGAACTGGCCGCCCGGCCGGTCGGGCGGTCCGGCCACGGGCCCGGCCCTCACGTGCGCGAGCCCAGCTCACGCATCGCCTGCGAGTCGGGTCGTACGCCGCACTGGTCACAGGCCACCCAGCGTGCCGCATCGCCGCCGAACCAGTGCGGACCGTATTCGTCCACCACTGGCCGGTGCCCGCGCAAGCGGCACCACAACATGAGCCTGGGCAGGTTGTGGATCCAGAAGCCGCGGTGGACGAGCACGCCGCGGTGACGGTCGTCCCGCTTGAGGCAGTCGATCGAATCCCACCACATGAGGGGATCTCCGAGAGGGCCGATTTCGTGAAAGCCAGCGCCGGTAGGTGATCCGAGTGCGGCGGCGCTCGCCCGCAACTCGCGAATCACCAACAACCAACCCGCACTCTCACTAAAGTGATCAAGTCAAAGATCAAGGGGAAAACACTATGAACCGAACGAACGCTCTATGGATCGGCCGCTCGGCGCTGGTGGTGGTGCTGGCAGGCGGGCTCGTGCCGGTCGCCGTCGCGCCCGCCGCGTTCGCCGCCCGGAAGGCGACGCTGGGACCGTACGGGTACGGCAACTTGAAGCTCGGCATGAGCGCCGCGAAGGCCAAGGCGACCGGGAGAATCGTCCGCAAATCAGTCGGGGACCACGCCAGATGCACGGGCTGGGACCTGAAGGAGAACCCGTACCCCAACTACCGGGTGGGGATGTACATCTCCCAGAAGTACGGCACGACCATGATCGTCGCACCCTCTGGCCTCAAGACGCCTCAGGGCATCGGCATCGGCTCCACCAGGGCGCAACTGAAGACCGCCTACCCCGACCTGCGGCGTGGTCCGGGCGGCTATCCGACCGCCAGCGTGCCGGGCAACAAGAAGGCGCTCTATCTCTTCTACGTGTCCTACAAGACCAACCAGGTCGCCGGGATGACGCTGGTTCTCGCCAAGCACGATTGCCGCAGGTACTAGTGTCCCGTGATCTTTGGCGCCAGCTTGGTGTAGATCATTAGCGTGGATGAGAAGCGTCTGAAACATGGAGCAGCAGGCTGGCCAGCACGGTGCGCTGCTTGCCGCTCAACGATGTTTCCCGTCCGTCTGGCCAGCGCACTTCCACTGGGCAGAGGATCGTGAAGGTCGTGTCGCTCACGTCGCACTCCTGCCTGTACTGACACCGTGGTGCAGTTGTGGCGTCAGAGCCCATTGTTGACCAGAGCCACTGGCGGTCATTGCTCTCCGGCCCATTTTGTCCCGCTGCTTGGCCCGGCCGATGTCGTCCGGCCAGGGCTGCGATTCGGGTCGTTGGGCGGTGTCAGCTGGGCCAGCGCGGTGTCCAGGTAGCGGGTGTTCCACAGCACGATGCGGTGTCGTAGACGAGCCCGTTTCTTAGGAGCCGTGGCGTCAGGAGAGCACGATTCATCGACGGGAATCGACGTACTGGTCGGCGTACTCCGCCGATGGCGCGATGGGGGTGATGACGTCGATCAGGACCCCGTTGGGATCGGCCACGATGAAGTGCCGCTGTCCGAAGTCCTCGCTGCGCAGTTCGAGTTCGGCGGTCAGCCCCGCGCCGACGACGAGCCGCTCCCATTCGGCGTCCACATCCTCCACCTCGAAGTTCAGCAGCAGCCCGCGCACAGGGAGGCGATACGCCTCGGGCAGCGTCGGGTGGGCATGGTCGAGCAGCGCGAGCTCATAGGGCGGTGTCCCGGGACGCCGCAGGCTGACATACCAGTCGGCTTCGAACATCGTCTCGAACCCCAGCAGCCCGGTGTAGAAGTCGCGGGACTCCTCGATCCGGGTGGTGCAGATCACCGGATAGAAGCTGGTCAGTTCCACATGAACCCCTTTCGCGTACCATCGGTACGCCAATGTGTATTTGACGTACCATCGGTATGTCAAGGGAGGGAAGCGTGAAGACACGCGGTGTCAGAGCACAGCAGCGGGAGCAGACCAGGCAGGCCCTCCTGCGGGAGAGCAGGCGCCTGTTCGCAGCTCGGGGGTATGGCGCGGTGAGCCTGTCAGAGATCGTCGCCGAGGCCGGGGTGACCAAGGGCGCGCTCTACCATCTCTTCGACAGCAAGACCCAGTTGTTCCGTGCCGTCCTGGAGCAGGTGCAGCAAGAGGTAGCCCAGACGGTGGCGCAGACCGCCGACGTCCACGACGACCTCTGGACATGTCTGACCGCCGGCTGCCAGGCGTTCCTGACCGCCAGTACCGCCCCCGGCATTCAGCGGATCATGCTCATCGACGGCCCCGCCGTACTCGGCTGGAACGAATGGCGTGCGATGGACGAGGCCGCCTCGGCCCGCCACCTGGCCGACGTGCTCACCGTCCTGATCAAACAGGGGACGATCGCGCCCCAGCCTGTCGCACCGCTGACCCACCTGCTGTCGGGCGCGATGAACGAGGCGGCGCTGTGGCTCGCCGAGTCGGATGACCCCGCCGATTTGCCGGCCACGCAGGCCGCCCTGGCTCAGCTATTGGACGCACTACGCATCAGATGAGGCGGCCGGTACCGAACGGCCGAGCCGGCACTGCGGTCCTGCACTTCCGCTCGGCGACGCCTGAATGTTGCCCCTTCCACTCTTTGGAGGGTCGTCAAGGTAGACGACTGGGCGGAGATCCGCCAGGGTTGGTCCAGGCCGAGCCCGGCGACATCCCTAGGACGAAGAGGTCGCCGAGCACGGCGGCTGCAGTCGGACCTACGGGACTGGTCAGGAGTGCGTCATGGCGCGGACCCAGTCTCTGGTGGCAAGCCACTCCTCCGACAAGGCGAATCTGGCATAGGTGAGCCCGTCGCACCTCCGGAGGGAACGCGGAGCAGTCGTACCGCCGCACAAACCCCAACCGGGTTATCCCCTGCTAATCGCGGCTCTCAGGGCCTTTCTCCTATCGCGTGGCCGGGGCGGGACCGGTTGAGTCGCGGATGACGAGGTGGGTGGCGAGTTCGATGTGGAGAGCCTCGACGGTGTGACCGGCGATGAGACGCATGAGGAGGCTGACGGCCATGCGGCCCATCTCTTCGAGGGGCTGGCGGACGGTGGTGAGCCTAGGAAGGGTGCTGAGGCTGAGGTAGAGGTCGTCGAACCCGGTGATGGAGATGTCTTCGGGTACGCGGAGGCCGTGTTCAAAGGCGGCGCGCAGGGCGCCGACGGCGGACTTGTCGTTGAAGGCGACGATGGCAGTGGGGCGTTCGGGGAGGTCGAGGAGACGGCTGGCGGAGTCGTAGCCCCAGTCGGTGACCGGTTCGCGGTTGCGGACGATGAGCTCGGGCGAGGTGAGAAGTCCGGCGTCGGCGAGGGCGGAGGTATGGCCGGCGAGGCGGTATTCGCTGGCCAGCCATTCCTGAGGGCCGCCGATGACGCCGATGCGACGGTGCCCGAGTTGGACGAGGTGGGCGGTGACGTTCCGGGCGCCGGCGAAGTGAGAGGCCGAGACCGAGGCGATATCGCGTGGCGGCTGGAGGCGCGGATCGATCACGACGAACGGGAATTCGTGGGCGCGTAGCTCTTCGAGTTCCTCGTTGGTCTCCGAGGGAACGATGAAGATCGCTCCGGCGATGTCCGGGGCGTTGGGGAGCCCGGAGATGACGCTCGCTTCACGGGCCGCGTCGCCCGCGCTGAGGATGAGGCGGCGGCCGTGCAGGTCGAGGGTCTCGGCCACCGAGGAGACGATCATCCCGAAGTAGTCGGTCAGCAGATAGGGGCAGCGTACGTAGACGGTCCCTCTGGAAGGGTCCTCCGAAGCAGGGCCGGGGATCACGGCCGTGCTTCCGAGCCTGTTCACGGCCTCCTGTACCAGGGCGCGGGTCTCTGGCGCGACGTACTCATGGCCGTTCATGACCCGCGAAACGGTCGCGATCGATACGCCCGCCTCGGTGGCGATGGCTCGGACAGTGACCTTGCCGCTACGTCGCCTAACCATAAGTTACATCACTTCGTTTCACACGCACAGCATACCGTTATTCGATCTCCAGGGCCGTGTACAGGGAACACTTGACAGCGCGGAGCCGTGCGGGTACTCATGTGGCACGAAACATTTTACAGACTTGTTTCATTTTGTTTCTTCGAAGTTCCCTCACCCCCCATCGAAGGAGCACCATGCACCCGCGACGATGCCTCGCCATGGCCACGGCCCTCGGCTGTGTGTTAGGAGGAGCCCTCCCCCTCCACGCCACGTCGGCTCAGGCGGCGACACCCGTCCAGGTCTGGCTGACCACGGCCGATGGATCCGCCAAGCTGACCCGGCAGCCCGACACCGCGTTCGGCGCCCCCGCCCTGGCACGAAACGTGATGGTGTCCCCCGCCGAGACCCACCAGACCATGGCCGGATTCGGCGCCTCAATCACTGGGGCCTCCGCCTCACTGATCGCGGCCATGCCGACGGGCCAGCGCAACGCGCTGATGGCCGACCTGTTCCAGACGGCAGGCCTCAACTACCTGCGCCAGCCGATCGGCGCGACCGATTTCAACCGGACCGCCGACTTCTACACCTACGATGACGGCGCCGCCGACCCGACCCTGTCGCGGTTCAGCGTCCAGCGGGACGAGACCGAGAACATCCTGCCGCTCGTCCGCCAGGCCAGGCAGCTCAACCCGGCGCTCAAGGTGATGGGCTCCCCATGGAGCGCACCGGCCTGGATGAAGGACTCGAACAACCTCAACGGCGGCTCGCTTAAGAGCGAGTATGTCGGCACCTATGCCGACTACCTGGTGAAGTTCGTGCAGGCATATGGTGCCGCAGGCGTCCCGGTCGGCGACCTGACGGTCCAGAACGAGCCGCTGTTCACCACCAGCTACCCGTCGATGGCCATGTCGTCCCAGCAGCAGGCCGATCTGATCAAGCTGCTCGACTCCAAGCTCACCGCCGCGGGGCTCACCACTCGGATCTGGGCCTACGACCACAATTGGGACCGCCCCGACTACCCCCTCGACGTGTTCTCGAGGGCCGGAAACCTCTCCCACCTGGTCGGTGCCGCATTCCACTGCTACGGCGGACAGGTCTCCGCCCAGCAGCAGGTCGTCAACGCCGGCAAGCGGGTCATGTTCACCGAGTGCAGTGGTACCGACAGCGCCGACAGCGCTACCACGTTCGCCGACACGCTGATGTGGCACGCCGAGAACCTGCTCGTGCAGAACGCCCGCAACGGAGGCGAGTCCACCATCACCTGGAACCTGGCCCTGAACCCGTCGGGCGGCCCGCACCAGGGCGGCTGCTCCACCCGCTGCAACGGCGTCGTCGAGATCAACGGCTCCAGCTATACCCGCAACGCCGAGTACTACGTGCTCTCCCACGCCGCGAGGTTCGTGAAGCCGGGCGCGGTCAGGGTCGGCTCCACCAGCTCCGCCGAGGTCCAGAACGTCGCCTTCACCAACCCCGACGGTTCCCGTGTCCTCGTCGCCCTCAACACAACCACTTCGGCGCAGCCCTTCTCCGTCACGGAGAACGGCCTTTCCTTCGCCTCCAGCCTCCCGGCGCGCTCTCTGGCCACCTACACCTGGCCCGCCCCGTCCGGTACCCCCGGCGGCATCCTCAGCCGGACCGGCTGGACGGCCACCGCCTCGGTGTCGGCCGCCGGAGATGCTCCCGCTCGTGCGCTGGACGGCAACGAGTCGACCCGCTGGTCGACGGGCCAGGCCCAGGTGAACGGCCAGTGGTTCCAGGTCGACCTCGGCCAGGCTCGCACCTTTACCACCCTGCACTTCACCTCCGCGGGAGGCGATGAGCCCCGCGGCTTCCAGGTCTACGCCTCCGACAACCCCCAGTCGTGGGGCACGGCGATCGCCTCCGGCAGCGGAGCCGCCACGACCACGGTGTCCTTCCCCACGCAGACCAAGCGCTACCTGCGGATCGTCCAGACCGGCTCGGCCGGCAACTGGTGGTCCATCCACGAACTCAACCTGTACTCCTGATCCGCCCCCGAACCACAGGAATCCCAGATGAGAACACCGATGAGGATTGCCACAGCCCTGTTCGCGCTCGCCCTGGCGGCGACGGCCTGCGGAGGCGAAAGCGCCCAGGAGGCCGCGACGCAAACGGTCGACTTCTGGTACTACCAGCCGACGCCCGACCAGGCCGTCAAGGTCAAGCAGCTCGCCAAGGACTTCGAGTCCGCCAACCCCGGCATCAAGATCAAGCTGACCGAGGTCCCCAAGGACGACTACAACACCAAGCTCGCCACCGCGCTCAACGGCAGTGGCGCCCCCGATGCCGGCTACCTCGACCAGCCCCAGATGGCCAGGTTCGCCGGCGGCGGACAGCTCGCCGAGGTCCCCGCCGGGACGATCGACGAGGCCGACTACTACCCCGGCGCGCTCGGCACCAACAAGGTCGCGGGCAAGCTGATGGGCATCCCCCTCCAGCAGACCACGGTCGTGCTCTTCTACAACAAGCAGTACATCCAGACCCCGCCGACCACATGGGACGAGCTGATCGCCGCGTCCGAGAAGGTCCACCGCGAGCACCCGAATGTCGCCGGAGTCTCCCTGCCCAAGGGTGACGGCTTCGGCGCCTGGATCTTCCCCGCATTCGTCGCGTCGGCCGGCGGAACGATGGTCGACGAGACCGCCAAGAAGATCACCTTCAACGACCCCCAGGGCCAGGAGGCGCTCGGCCTGTGGCGCACCCTGCTGACCAGCTCCCCGAGGAAGATCACCAACACCGACCAGGCGTTCCAAAAGGGCCTGGCCGCCATGACGTTCTCCGGCCCCTGGGACGTCCTGGGCATCCGCGAGCAGTTCCCCCAGCTGAAGTTCGGCGTCTCCCTGCTGCCGAAGAAGCTGGAGGAGGCCTCCACGATCGGAGGCGACAACGGCGTCGTGTTCAGCAAGGCCGACAACCCCGACGCTGCTTGGAAGTGGCTGAAGTTCCTGTCCAGCGCAGAGCACAACGCCCAGTACGCCGACATCACCGGCAACTTCCCCGTCAACAAGAAGGCCGCCGCCACCTCAGCGCTGGCCGGCGACCCCGACATGAAGATCGTCATCCAGCAACTGGAGTCGGCACGTCCCCGTCCCGCGCTCACCGAGTGGATCAAGGTCAATGACGACGTCTTGGCCAAGGCCATCGAGGAAGGCGTGGACGGTGACACATCGCCGGCCGACGCGTTGAACGCCGCCGCCACCCGGGCCACCAAGGTCCTCGGATGGAGCTGATGCGGCAGGCGGGCGCCCGAAAGGGCGCCCGCTCCGACACGTTCGTCGGTTGGCTCTTCGTCGCCCCGGCCATCCTGCACACGATCATCTTCATGGCGGTCCCCGCCGCGGGCGCGTTGTTCCTCAGCTTCACCGATTGGGACATGACCTCCACACCCCGCTGGACCGGCCTGCGGAACTACCAGGAGATCCTCTTCGACCGCGATCTCTACCCCGACTTTTGGATCTCGGTCCGGGTGACCCTTCTCTACGCGGTCCTGGCCGTGCCCGCCGCGCTGTTCACCGGGTTCGTCCAGGCCTACCTGATCGACGCTGTCCGGCGCGGACAGGGCTTCTTCCGGCTCGCGTTCTACCTGCCCGTCGTGACGGCCGAAGCCGCCGTCGCCGCGATCTGGCGGTGGTTGTACGACCCGCAGTTCGGCCTCATCAACGAGGTCCTCGCCCTGATCGGGATCGACGGGCCCGACTGGCTCGGCATCCCGGAAATGGTCGTCCCCGCGCTCGTGCTGATCGCCGCCTGGCAATCGGGCACCGCGATGCTGATCTTCCTGGCCGGACTGAAAGGCATCCCGCGGAACCTGTACGAGGCCGCCGAGATCGACGGCGCGAACCGGCGCGCGCAACTGTTCAGCCTGACGCTCCCGCTGCTGCGCCCCACCACCTTCTACCTGACGGTCACCGGGATCATCTTCGCGCTCCAGATGTTCGGTGTCGTCTACGTGCTCTTCGGCAGGGACATCGGCGGACCCGAGTCGGCCGGCCTCACCTACGTACTGCAGCTGTACGTGTCGGGGTTCCGGGACGGCGAGATGGGCGTGGCCAGCGCCATGTCGTTCCTGCTGTTCATAGCGACCCTGCTCATCACCGCGCTGCAGTTCCGCCTGAGCCGAAGGGACGCCGCCTCATGACCCTGCTCGCCGAACGGACCCGCCGTCCGGTGGGTCACCGACGCCCAGAGCGCCGGTCGGAACGGCGCGCCCCGGCCCCGCTGCGCGTCCTGGCCTTCCTGCTCCTGGCAGCCGGCTCACTCGTCGCGCTCGCCCCGTTCGCCTGGATGGTGGCCACCTCGTTCAAGCAGCCGCAGGACGTGTTCACCTCCACTCCGCACCTGCTGCCGACAACCGAGGAGGGCCACTGGGCGGGCACCCTCGCCAACTACACCGAGGTCTTCGAGCTGGGCGGGTTCGGCGGGGCGTTCCTGAACAGCGTCCTGGTCGTCGCCGTGCTGATCCCGCTCAAGGTCTTCTGCTCGGCACTGGCCGCCTATGCCTTCGCCCGCATCCCCTTTCCCGGGCGGGACCGGCTGTTCGCCGCGCTGCTGGCAACGATCATGCTGCCGAGCGTTGCCCTGCTCGTGCCGAAGGTCTACGTCACCCAGTGGCTCGGCATGGCCGACAGCCTGACCGGCCTGATCGTGCCGAGTCTGGTGTCGGCGTTCGACATCTTCCTGCTCCGCCAGTTCTTCCTGACCCACCCCAAGGAGGTGGAGGAGGCCGCCATGATGGACGGCGCGAGCCGGCTGCGGATCTTCTGGAGCATCGCGCTGCCCATGGCCCGGCCGGCCCTCGCGGTCGTGACGATCACCGCGTTCATCTTCCACTGGAACGACCTGCTCTGGCCCCTGGTCATCCTCAGCGACCAGGACAAGTACACGCTGCCGCTGGCCCTTCAAGCGCTCGCCTCGGGCCGGGTCGCCCAGCCGCACCTCGTCATGGCCGGAGCGGTCGTCGCCGTCATGCCCGTGATCCTCATCTTCCTCATCTTCCAGCGCCGCATCCTCGACGGCATCCAGTTCACCGGCCTCAAGTAATCGGAGCCTTTCTTTGCTCATCACCGCCGAGTACCCGTATTTCCGCGACCGCCCCGAGGTATGGCGGGACCGCCTGACCACCCTCGTCGCTGCTGCCGGCGTCAGGGTGGTCACCACCTACATCCCGTGGCGGCACCACCAGCCCGACGCCGCCGCACCGCCCGACCTGACCGACGCGGTCGCCTTCGTCCAGCTCTGCGGTGAGCTCGGGCTGAAGGTCATCGTCAAGCCTGGCCCGTTCGTCCACGCCGAGCTCAACTACGGCGGTCTGCCTGACTGGGTGTGCCCCCTCTCCGATCCCGCGATCGAGCCGCAGCTGGACGCCGACGGCGCCCCCGTCACGTGGTCGGGTTCCGAACTCGACGCCGACGGCAGCGCCGTCCCGTGGCCGCTTCCAGCCCCCCTCGGTTCGCGCTTCGCCGCGCTCGCCGAGCGGTGGCTGCGCGAGGCGGGCCAAGCCCTGTTCACCCCCGACCTGGTGACGCCCACAGGGCCGATCATCGGGAGCCAGATCGGGAACGAAGGCCTGTTCACCAACGGCGCCCGCCCACTGTCGGCATACGACTACAGCACGTCCGGGCTGGAGTTCTTCCATACCGTCCTGGCCCGTGAGTACGGAGACGTCGCCGGCTACAACGCACGGCACGGCACCGCATACACCGCCCTCGCGGAGGTCGAGCCACCGCGCGGCCCCGCGACCCCCCTCCAGCACGTCGACTGGGGTCGCTTCCACGCCGCCTATCTGAAAGAGGTGCTGCGCAGCTGGACCGATGCGTTCGCCCCACCCGTCCCGGTGGTGCTCAACCTCAACCCGCCCGCGGGCGACGACGGCGACCTGGACTCCTGGCTCGCCCGCGTCCGGCCGGAGACCTGGGACGGCCTGCAGTACGGCTTCACCAACTGGATGGGCGTCGTCTCCGCCGACCGGTCCGCCCACGCCCGCTATGTGATCGCCGCCAAACGCGCCGCCGGACCGAACATGGAGGAGAACTGGGGCTTCTCCAAGCTGTACGACACCGCCTACGCCTCAGGCGCCACCAGCTTCCACCAGACCCTCCTCGCCCTGGCGGCCGGTGCAACCGGATTCAACATCTACACCGCGATCGCCACCACCGACTGGACACCCGCGCTCGACGCCGTCCTGTCCGCCCCCTACCCGGACTGCCCGCCGATCGACGGCGACGGCCGCCCCACCGGCAAGGCCGCGGCCGTGAAGATGCTCGCCGACTACTTCACGCTGCACGGCACGGAATACCTCGAATGCGCTCCCGTCACCTACGCCACCTGGGGCCTTTACACCCCCTACGCCGCGATCGGCGCCTGGTCACCCGGCGCGGCCGAGCAGTGCGGACGGCCACTGCTGAACTTCCACCACCGGATGCGCACGGCCGGCCGCGATTACCGGATCGTCGATCTGGAGTACGCCGACCTGGCCGGGCACGACCGGATCGCTCTTCACGGCGGGCAGTTCATGCACCGCGCAGTCCAAGAGAAACTCGCCGCCCATCTGGCCGCCGGTGGACACGTCCACCTGGAGGGTACGGAACCCCTGGACGACGAGCACGGCGAACCCTGCACCATCCTCGCCGACGCGCTGCACCGCATCGCGCCCCGCAACCTCACCGCGGAGGATCGGATCACCGTCCTGTCCGGTACGGCTGACGCCTACCTCCGAATCCACCCCGGCCACGACGTCTGCTACGTGACCGTCCTTGTCCAAAGCGACTCCGATCCGGTGATCGAACTGGAAGTCCGCCACCGGGGCCGCACCCATCAGATCGAGATCGTCGCGGCCAGGGGCGGCGCGGCCGTCCTGCGTGTCGTCGCGGGCCGACTCCACGACCACCTCGTCAAGGCCACCAACAGCCATCTCGGGTCGGCCGTCTCGGCCTCGATCCGCTTCGACGGCGAGCACATCGCCGCGCCTGCGTCCGCCGATCTGTGCCGGATCGGCGGGTCCACCCCCATCGAGGAGAACGTCGCGTGAAGAAAACAGCCATGACGCTAGGGGGCCTCGCCCTCCTGGCGGGCACCACGATCGCCATACCCCCGGCCAACGCCGAGCCCAAGCCGGTCGCCCGGGTCTGGCTGACCACTGGCGATGAGCGGAACCTGCTGGCCGACCGTACCGATCTCCTCCAGCCCGCCGACCCCGCCGCGCCGACCATCACCGTGAACCCCCGTGAGACCTACCAGAAGATCAACGGCTTCGGCGCGTCCCTCACGGACTCCTCCGCCCACCTGATCTTCACCTCGCCGGACAAGCAAGAGATCATGCGCTCGCTGTTCTCCCCCTCGGGTCGCGGCCTCGGGCTGTCCTACCTGCGCCAGCCGATCGGCTCCTCCGACTTCGTCAACGGACCGCACTACACCTACGACGACATGCCCGCAGGGCAAACCGACCTGGGGCTCAAGCACTTCTCCATTGCCCACGACCGAAAGGAGATCCTGCCCCTGCTGAGGCTCGCCAAGGCGATCAACCCGGGGCTGCGGATCATCGGCACGCCGTGGTCGCCGCCCGCTTGGATGAAGACCAACGACTCACTCATCGGCGGCAGGCTCAAGCCCGACGCCGTCGACGTCTACGCGGACTACCTGGTCAAGTACGTGAAGGCGTACAAGGTCGAAGGAGTGAAGGTCGACGCGCTGACCGTGCAGAACGAGCCGCAGAACCGCAACCCCGACGGCTATCCGGGCATGGACTTGCGGCCCGATGAGGCGGCCGCGGTCATCAAGGCGCTCGGTCCCAAGCTGCGCGCCGCCGGCCTCGACACTCAGATCCTCGGCTACGACCACAACTGGAGCCTGCACCCGAACGACTCCGGACCGGCCGAAGACCCGGCCGATCCCGAGTACGTCAAGACCCTGATGTCCGACGCGCAGGCCGCCAAGGAGATCGACGGGTTGGCCTTCCACTGCTACGCGGGCGACCCTGACCGCATGTCGGCCGCGCATGACGCCTACCCCAGCAAGGACATCCTCCTCACCGAATGCTCCGGCAGCCGGTCTGCCAACCCGGCGACGACCTTCGCCGACACCCTGCACTGGCAGACCCGGCAGCTCACCGTATGGGGAACGCGGCACTGGGCGTCCACCGTGATCTCCTGGAACCTCGCGCTCGACCCTGCCGGCGGCCCCCGCAACGGTGGCTGCGCCACCTGCTTCGGCGTCGTGACCATCGACCCCGCCACCGGCAAGGCCACCCCGACCGCCGAGTACTACGTCCTCGGTCACGCCAGCAAGTTCATCAAGCGCGGAGCCGTCCGCCTGGGCACTTCCTTCTACGCCGGATCCGTCATCGGCGTGACCTTCCGCAACCCCGACGGCTCCATCTACCTCCTGGCCGTCAACGACGACTGGGGATCGGGCAGCCAGCGCTTCAACGTCTCCATGGGGCGCACGAACTTTTCCTACGAGCTTCCCTCCGGCGGCGTGGCGACCTTCCGCCTCCGCTGATCTCATCCACCGATCACAGAAGGGATCCGTGACACGTGCTGGATGTCACCGACGTCTCCCCCGCCAGCGGTCTCCGCCTGCAGCAGTGGAACTGCTCCAGAAGATGTTCGGGTGACATTCCAGTTCCCGAGCCAGCTCGAGCCTTCCTCCTGAATCTTGAGAGGCTGTCGCGCAGCGTACTCATGAGTGGTCGGCTCCGGAGTCCGGGTCCGCTGGCCACCAAGTGACGTGGTGGCCAGCCTCGACGAGCGCGGGGACATGCGCGGGATGATCTTTCAGATGGTGCGGATGGGGCCCACCATCTGTGCAGGTCAGAGTACGAACACCAGCCGTCCAGCCACCACTCTCCTAAAGGCGAGCGCACATCCGGTGACGAGCGCAGAAAGGTCATACCTTCTTGACGACGATCGTGTCCGGGACGAGCTTCTCCAGGTCGTCTACGTCCGAGGTGAAGACGGTGACCTGTCCCTTCTGTTGTCGTGCGATGACGGCGAGCACGGCGTCAATCGCGTACTTGTGGCCGTGCAGCTTGGCATCGGCCAGAAGCCGGCGGGCCTCGCGGGCCTGGTCCTTCCCGATGTCAGCAACGTTGAGCCGGGAGAGTACCCAGTCCCAGCGTTGCTCGGTGATCCTGCCGTCGTATGCCTCGACCACCGTCATCGGAGACGTCACCACCTCCGCCTGGCCTCGAGCGGCGAGATCGAACCAGGCGATCATCTTCCGGTCGCCCCGCACAGCCAGGGACAAGGCCTCGCAGTCGAGCACGAAGATCCGCAGCGGCGTCTGCCCGCGCTCACCGCTTCGCTTGCTCACGCAGCCTCTCCTGCGTTGCGCTTTCCACTGGCGCGGCGGCGCTCGTGCTCGGCGTCGAGATCTTCCAGTTCCTCGATCGCTGCCACGCGCTCGTCTTCGGTGACCGGGCCGTATTCTTCCCCCAGCCAGTTCACCAGTTCCAGCAACCGGTCCCGGTCACGCTTGAAGCGCAACGCCTCGGCGACGTACGCCGACAGGCCGCGCTCGGCCGCCTCCGCGCGGATCTCGTCGAGAAGTTCCTCGGGGATCGTCACCGTTACCTTCTTAGTCGCCATACTAGAGACCATACTCCAGGTATCAGCCTCCTTACCAGCGCTTCAGTGCGCTTCCGATGAGAGGCGGGCAGGTCAACGGGGACCTGCCCCGCATCACATGGTTGCTAAGCGAGGTAGCGGTGCCTATCCAGCGGAACCGACGACAGGCTGTGTCTCGCCGCTGCTGCAGGGTCGGCACCCGAGTGGCGATCGTGGATGGCGGACCCCGACCAAGGTGAGGGACCATGAGGACCCGTTGGGGAGCCGGAGCTGTAGACCGCAGATTTGGCAGTGGTGTCCGTGTAAGTCCTTGATCTGCTGCGCAAGGGCGGAATCGCGGATCACTCGCATCGTGGGTGGACTGTCGGCGCTGCGGGATCGGGGTGCCCTCGTTGAAGGGCACCTCAGCATCCGAATCGGTCGACAGCCCCACTGTGGTGAGCAGCGCGTCGTGGTCGACGCCCTGGAAGTACTTCGCCAGGAGGAGCAGCACGATTTGCGCGCGTACGTCCGCGTGCTGGGTCACGATGGTGTGGACCCATGGTCGCAGGCCACCTATGGGTGCGTGGTCGCGCATCCATCGCTGGGCGGCGCTCGTGCTGGCAGCTGGGACGTCGGACTCGTCCAGCTCCCAGAAGCCGTCATGGAAGAGCTTGAGGACAGGAAACTCGGGATTCGGCCGGTCGTCGGCATGGCCGAACTTCTCGATGAGTGAGGAGATCTCAGCGCTTGTCCGCGCCCAGGTTTCCAGGCGCGGCTCGCTCCGTGCGGCTCGGCCTAGCGCCCATAACAGTGTCAGCGGTTGATTAGGCTCTATGTCTGTGCCGCGAAGGATGATGATCTGGCTGGCGTTGACTCTCCTGCTCGCGGCATGCGGCGGTGAACTCCGGCCCCAGCCTCGGTCCGAGCCCCAAACGGCCTCGCGATCGCCTGCCCCCTCCACACCCACGGCCTCCACGTCCGCCGCGCTCCCGACGTCCACGCCTCGCACGGCCAAGGGTGAGCGGCGCGCCGACGACGTCGACGGTGACGGCCGCGCGGACCTGGTCGTCGCGGTCGACCTGCCCCGCAAGAACCTGCAGTACCTGGCGATCGTGTACGGCTCGTCCCGGGGCCTCCACCCGCGGAAGCGGACGATCGTCTCGTCGGATGTGTTCCGTTCCTGGTTGATCGACGCGGGCGTCAGAGCAGACCTCGACGGCGACGGCTTCGGCGACATCCTGGGACATGGCCGGCCGCGCGACGACCAGCCGATGCGGCCGCACATCTTCTGGGGCGGCCCTCACGGCATCGAGGCCAGGACACCTTCGACTCCGATGGTGCCTCCCACGGAGACCGACGTGGAGTCGTCCCGGGCTGTCGCCGGTGACTTCGACGGGGACGGCGCCGCGGACGTGGCGATGTCCAGCCCGCCCGCCAGCCACCAGGGCGACGCGAAGCTGGTCATCCTGTACGGTCCGTTCAGCCGCGAGGGGGTTGCGAGCCGCCAGAGCGTCCAGCCGTCGCCGACCGGCAGGGAGTTCTGGCGGATGACCGTGGACAGGATCGAAGGGCGGCGTGCGACCGGGCTGATCGTGTACGAGGGCGACGACGGAGAGCAGACCTCCGGCTGGCTGCTGACCGCCGGGCCCGGCGGCCTGTCGAAGGTGGGGCGCCAGCTCAACAAGGGAATGGCGGCCACGTTCGGCGACTTCGACGGCGACGGCGCCAGGGACGTGGCTGTCGGCGATGACGGCAGCCGCAACGACGAGCCCGGCTACGAGACGGAGGCGCCCTCGGTACACGAGACATTAACCGTCTATTACGGGGACGGCCGTACCGGGACATTCAAGGGAACCCAAGGCCCGGCGATCTCCGGTGACTTCAACGGGGACGGCCGCGACGACCTCGCCTTCGGCGGGGGGAACCGCTTCTACGATCCGGTCCGGATCTGGTGGGGCAGTCCGAGTGGCCTGCGCGCCGGCGGCGCAGTCGACGGGGTGAGCCGGGCCGAGCCGCTGGCGGCGGGGGACTACGACGGCGACGGGGACGACGAGCTCGCCTTCGCCGGCGGCGACAACAGCTTCGAGATCATCGTGACCGACGGCAGGAAGGTGCTGGGCCGTTTCGACCTGCCGACTGAATGAGGCGGGCCGACCTCGCCCACCGCGGCGGCAAGGCACGCGCTGTGATGCGGAAGCCAATGCCCTGATGCCGTGGGGCCTTCTTCGTCGGCCCCAACACAGGGCGTCGGACGGCACCAGCCCACGTAGGTACGGCTGACACCATCGGCCCCTGCGCCAGAAGTGGCAAATGTGGCGATATGTTAGATATTCGAGATCATCCCGGCCAAGACGGCATGCCCTTACACGAGTCGAACGAGGTGGGGGTCCAAGCAACGCAACGGGGTGAATTCTCATGGTCGAAAGACTGCTCAACGTCAAGGAGGCCGGCTGGCCTCGGATCTTCGTTCCCATCGGGGTATTCCTCGCGGCGTTCGGCGTGTTCAACTTCGCCGAACTACCGCTCGGCTGGAAAGACCGCGTTCCCCAGATCACCCGCTACCTGGAGGCCACCGTCGGTCTGGGGGCCGAATGGGTACCTGCGGCCCTGTGGACGGCCAAGACCGTCGAGCTCGCGCTCGGCGTCATCGCCATCATCGCGCTGGTCAGACGACACATCGGCCTGCTGGCCACCGCGGTCCTCGGCTGGATGGCCTGGTTCATCTCCTTCTCGGCCCTCGACGTCTGGGCTGCCGACAGGGCCGAGCTTCAGGAACACACGGTGTACTTCGTCATGTTCACGGTCCTGCTGGTGATCCTCCTCGTGGTGAATGCGGCCCGCCAGGCATTACAGCGGCTGGAGGGCAACGCCTCCACGCGGATCGGCGCATAGCCGGGTCGCGGTACGGCCTGCACCCGATGGGCAGGCCGTACCGCGCCGTGCTGCGGCCGGGCCACGACCGGCACCGGGGCAGTTGCCGCGAGAAACGACAGGGCGACGATGGTGAGGTGGGGATGTCGCCTGTCTGATTGGCATCGTTGACGATCACCGATAGGCGAAGACGGCGCTCGGTTGCGGAAGTCACCGAGGCTGTCATCGGCTTTCGCACGTCCGGTGCATCATCTGCGCTGAACCGCTCGTGTTGACGGCAGCCTATGATCAGCAGGCTTGCCGTGGGTGTGGGGGCGGCCGGTGGAGCGGTGACGGTGAAAGGGATCTCGCCCTCGATGGGGTGACCGTCGGAGGAGACCACGCGCCAGGCGATCCGGACCCGTTCCGGCCGCTCCCCCCGGCCGCGGGGCTCGGCTGCCATTCCGACCCGGCGCGGGCGCTGGTCGCCGCGCTCGCCGACAAGGTCATCCCATCTGTGATGTGACAGGTGAGTGCCGGGTGGCCCACGCCGCGGCTACGGCGGTCCCGGCGAGTGAGAAGATCACCGAGGCTGCGATGAGCAACGGGAATCCGGCGACGCCCGCGAGTGCGAGCCCCGCGGCGCTGAGCAGCATGCGCAGGACGCCCAGGACGGAGACCTGCACGGTGACGTCGGTGGCGGCGGTCGCGGGACGGGCCAGGTCCATCGCGATCGTGTAGATCCAGGTGGCCAGCGCCGAGTACGCGATCGCCACGCCCACGACGGCCGCCGTGGCCAAGGCGCGATGGCCCGCTCCGGTGGAGAGCGGCAACAGTCCCGCCAGCGCGATGGCCGTGAAAAGGCCGATCATGATGACCGGACGCCGCCTGCCCCATCGGGCGATCATGGCGCCTGTCCCTAGGCCGGCGGCGATGCCCGCGAGAGGGGCCACGGTGTACTGCGTGAGCGCGATGCGTTCCATCTCCCATCCAGCGGCGAGCAGCATCGCCGACTGCACGGCGGTGGCCAGGTACACCCCCAAGGCCACGAGCGGGACCACCAACACGGTCCACACCGCCGTCCGGCGTGAACAGAACGGTCCGGCCAGCGCCCCCCACGACACGGTCTCCCCCGGCGACGGCGGTTCGGCGAAGCGCGCGAGCACGGCGAGCGGGACGCAGAACACCACCGCCAGAGAGATCAACGTCACCGCCCACCCCGCCCACGCATACAACAGCAGGGCGCCGCCCGAGCCGAGGAGGATGGACAAGCTCGCAGCGGCGACCTGGATGCCGTTGGCGGTGCCCCGTCCGGCGGGCGGGAGCAGGCGAACCGACAGGCCGTTGACGGCGGTGTCGTGGAAGGCCGAGATCACCAGGACCGCCGCGATCACGGCCAGGACAGCGGGCAGATCCGCCACCGGGTCGAGCAGGGCGAGCACGAGCAGGGCGCCGACCATCGCCAGTTGCGTGCCGACCAGCCAGCCGCGGTAGTGGCCGAACCCGGCCGGCCCGTACCGATCCACCACGGGCCCGATGAGGAACCGCGCGAAGTAGATCACCCCGAGCAGGTTGATCAGCGCCACGCTCTGCAGGGAGACTCCCCTGCCGAGCAGGATCGTGCCCAGCCCGGCGAAGAAGAACGAGTAGCCGATGTCGGACACCAGGAACAGCGACCCGATCACCACCAGGGGGCGGGTCACGCCGCCTCCATGGTCAGCCTGCGATAGGCCGCCGAGCCGGCGATCAGCTCGTCGTGGGTGCCGGTGGCCACGATCGTGCCGCCGTCCAGCAGGACCACTCGGTCGGCGCGCCGGATGGTGGACAGGCGGTGGGCGATGATGAGGGTGGTGCGGGTCCCACGGGTTGCCGATAGGCCGTCGTGCAGGGCGCGCTCGGTGTCGGTGTCGAGGTTGGAGACGGCCTCGTCGAGAACGAGAACGGGCGCGCCGGTCAGCAGGGCCCTGGCGATGGCGATGCGCTGGCGCTGGCCGCCGGACAGGAAGGCGCCGCGTTCGCCGCAGAGCGTGCGGTAGCCGTCCGGCAGCTCGGTGATGAAGTCGTGCGCCCCGGCGAGCCTGGCCGCCTGCTCGACTTCGGCGTCGGTGGCGTCGGGACGGCCGAGCCTGATGTTGTCCGCGATCGTGTCGTGGAAGAGGTAAATGTCCTGCGGGACGACGCTGACCGTCCTGCGGAGCTCGGGGGTGGCCAGGTCGCGTACGTCGGCCCGCCCGACGGTGACCGCGCCCGCGGTGACGTCCCAGAAGCGCAGCAGCAGGTTGGCGAGCGTGGTCTTGCCCGCGCCCGAGTGCCCGACGAGGGCCACGGTCTCCCCAGGCTCGATCGTGAACGAGACGCCGCGCAGCACCTCCTCCGCGTTTCCGGGGTAGCCGAAGCGGACCCGGTCGAACGTCACGGCAGGCAGCGGGTCGCGCACCTGCCGGGGCGCGTCCGGCTCCCGCACGTGCGCGGGGTAGCCGATGATCGCCAGGACGCGCGCCGCCGCGGCGCGGACGTCACCGAGCGTACGAGCGGTCGCCGAGACGGTCACGATGGGAGCCAGGGCCGACACGCCGAGGACGATCACGACGGGCAGCCAGCGGGGCTCCACGGCGCCCGCCGCCACCCGGAAGCCGATGACGGCGGCCAGGACGACGAGGCCGAAGCCGAGCAGCGACTCCGACACGACGAGTTCGAGTCCCGCGCGCCGGGCATAGGCGCGGTGTCGCCCGCGTAGGTCCTGGGTACGGGCGAGCACACGCTCCACGGTGTCCCGGCCGCGCCGCGCGAGCGCCAGCTCCCGCAGGCCCTGGATGACGTCCACGGTGTCGGCGGCGGCCGCCCCGGCCGCCGCGCGCACGGCTTGGCCCTGCTCGGCCGCCCGCCGCGCCGGAACCACCGGCACGATGGCGACCAGTACCATCATCACGGCCACGACGACGGCGCTGGGCACGTCCACCGACGCGACGACGGCGACCGCGACCAGGGAGACCGCGACGGCGCCGACATAGTCCCCGGCCGTGTGGGCGAAGAACATCTCCGTGGCCGACACGTCGTTCTTGGCGATGTCGGCCAGCTCGCCGGTCCTGCGGCCGAGCACCCTGCCCGGAGTGGCCCGCTCCAGGCCGTCGAACAGCCGTAGCCGCAGCACCTTCAGCAGCCGGTAGGCCCAGTCGTGTCCGATGTGCTGCTGCCACCACGCGGCGACACCCGCGACCAGGACGCCGACGACGATCCCCAGGGTGAGGGAGTGCCCACTGCCCAGCACGTACGCGGTCAGCGCCGGCAGCAGCGTCACCATGCCGTAGTTGATCAGCCCGGAGGTGATGACCAGGGCGAAGACGAGCGGCCTGGATGCCATGTAGGGCAGCAGCCGCCGCAGGGGGCGGTCCATGGGTGTGGTCACAGCATGGCTCCTGCCTGGACGAGACGGTGATAGGTGCCGGTACGGCTGAGCAGTTGGTCGTGCGAGCCCCGTTCCACGACGCGTCCCCGTTCCAGGACGACGATCTCGTCGGCATCCCGCACGGTGGCCAGGCGATGGGCCACGATGAGGACGGCCCGGTCGCGGCGCAGCCGGTCGAGAGTCTGGTGGACGGTGGTCTCGGTGTGCCGGTCGAGCGCGGCGGTGGCCTCGTCGAGGATCAGCACCGGCGCGTCCTGCAGCAGCGCTCGGGCGATGGCCACGCGTTGCCGCTGCCCGCCCGACAGGCGGCCGCCGCGCTCGTACACCTCGGTGTCGTAACCGCCGGGCATGGCCGCGATGTCGGCCGCCAGCCCGGCGGCCTCCGCAGCGGCCTCGACCTGTTCTAGAGGCGCGTCCGGGCGGGCCAGGGCGATGTTCTCAGCGACGGTGCCGGGGAACAGGTGCGCGTCCTGGCTGACCACCGCAATGGTGCGCCACCACTGGTCCAGCGGCACTTTCCGCAGGTCGTGCCCGTCCACGGTGATGCAGCCCGCGACCGGGTCGAGCAGCCGGGCCAGCAGCGCGACGACCGTACTCTTGCCCGAGCCCGACGACCCCACGAGCGCAACCGTGCGCCCCGGTTCGATGGTGAGGCTGAGGCCGGTCACCGCCTCCTCCTCGCGGCCGGGGTAGCGGTAGGAGAGGTCCTCCACTGCGACGACCGGTGCGGCGCCGATGCGTACCTGCTCATCGTGCGGGACGGGCATGGGTGGCTGCTCGGCGAGGAAGGCGTCCAGCTTGGCCACCGCCGCCGAGGCGGCGAACATCGCGTGCAGGTGCCTGCCTGCCTCCTCGACCGGCACGAACGCGACCAGCACCACGAGCAGCACGGTCAGCGCGGCTGTCCCGGAGATCCGCCCGTCCAGAGCGAGCTGGCCGGCATGCACCACCGCCACGGCCCCCGCGCCGGCGGCGGCCCACCGGCCGGCCAGGGTCTGCGTGAACAGGAGCCCCAGCGTCCGCATGCTCGCCACGCGCACGATCTCCGCCTGGGCCGCCAGCCGGTCCCGGATCCGCGGCGCGGCCCCGAAGGACTTGGCGGTGGCCATGCCCTGGACGGCTTCGACGAACCCGGCGTCCATGGCGTGCAGGTCGGCGAACACCCGGTTGTGGCCGCTCCTGCCGATCGTGTTCCAGATGGGCGGCGCGAGCTGCATCACCACGAGGGCGGCCGCGAGCAGCGCTCCGCCGAGCGGGTCGACGGCCGCGACGACCGCGGCCGCGAGCAGGGGCCCGATCCAGGACAGCAGCCGGGCGGGGCGTCCCCTGGCCACCACGTTCGCGATCGCGGTGACGCTCTCCACCAGGGTCGCCGCGAGGTCCCCGGTACGCCGGGCCGCCGTGTACGCCGGTCCCAGCGCCAGCAGGTGCTCCAGTAACCGGCGGCGTACCGTCACCGTGACCTTGTGGCCGATGGCCTCGGCGATCGACTCGCACGCCCACAGCAGCAGAGCGCGGACCGCCACCATGGCCGCCGCCAGCCACAACCCCCACAGCGCCGACGTCCAGGGGCGGCCGGCGAGCGGCGCGGCGAGCAGCGTCGCGAGTCCCCAGGCCTGGACCAGCCGGGTGACCACGATGCCGGTCGCAAAGGCGACGCTACCCGCCACTGGCACCATGGCGGCACGCACGGCCAGATTCAACACACTCATGATCGCCTCCTAAACTGACTGACAGTCAGTCGCAACTTAGCGGAAACGATTTTCATTGACAAGAGGTGGGTGCGCGCATCCACTAGGGTCGGCAGGAGCCGGAAGGAGGCAGGTTGGCCAGGACCAAACCCAGCAAGGAGCGGCGCAGCGACCTGCTCGATGCCGCAGAGTCACTCGTCCTGACCCACGGCGTGGACGCCCTCAAGATCGATGACGTGGTCGTCGGCGCGGGAGTCGCCAAAGGGACCTTCTACCTGCACTTCGCCAGTAAGGACGAGCTCCTTGCCGCCCTTCGGGACCGCTATGTGGAGCGGTTCGTGGCACGCCAGCGG
This sequence comes from Nonomuraea sp. 3N208, assembly GCF_052245935.1. Lineage (NCBI taxonomy): Bacteria > Bacillati > Actinomycetota > Actinomycetes > Streptosporangiales > Streptosporangiaceae > Nonomuraea > Nonomuraea sp. 3N208. Next base: position 74,346 of record NZ_JBQQBR010000004.1, read on the forward strand.
CAGACCTCCGACAAGGAGACCGGCATCGCGCGGGTGCAGGCCTGGCTGCTGGCCGGTATCACCGAATACCTGTCCGACACCCGCCTGCACGACGTCCTCTTCCGGCACGAGTCCCACGCCGCGCAGCCGGTTGACCAGCCGCGGCCCAACCTCGCCATCGACGCGCTACGCGACCTCCTCGAAGAGACCGCGCTCCTCCCCGACCCCGGAGCGACCGCCATCGCGCTCTATCACGTCATGCACGGAATCGCCGACCACATCCTCCATGCGCCACACGACAGACGGCGGCTATTGGACGAGGCCAGCCGCATCTGCCAGGCCCTGCTCGAAACCTGATCCCTCCCCCGAACGCATCCAGCGCAGCCCTTCAGGCCGCCACGTGCGACCCGATCGGCGCGGACATCAAGCCGGATTCATGCGGTCCCGGCGAGCGCTCGATGACGATCGTGTCCATGCGCCGGGATCCAGCTGACTGACGCGGCCCGCGGCTTCCTCAAGGCGCTGGCCAGCGATACCCGCCAGCAGATCCTCTTCCTGTTTGAGGGCGGGGTGGAGTTGACGGTCAACGAGGTGGCCGAGCGGCTCTCGCTCGCCCAGTCGGCCGCCTCCACCCATCTGGCGACGCTCCGCGACGGCGGGGTGCTCACCGGGCGGCGCGAATGGAAGACCGTCCATTACCGCGCTAATCCCGACGGCGTGCGACGCGCCCTGACGGATCTGCAGGATGCCCTGCAGGCGTGCTGCCCTCCCGGGGACGGCCCGTTCGCCGGCGGGTGCGGATAGGCCCGGACCAGGTCATCCCTCGATCGAGCTCGCGCCGATCCGGCGTCCCGGCAACTTAGGCCAATATCTAATTTGACAGATCTCTAATCAGTGCGGCATGCTGCTTATTACTTCGAAAGTCATCTAAACAGGAGATGTGCGATGCGTGCTCTACTGCGCCGGTTCCGCCGTGACACCACCGTCACGTTCGACGAGATCCGCGGCGAGGTCTGCGACGCCGCCTGCCGGGCCGGCGCCGCGATCGATCGTGCCCGCACCACGAGCCTGATGCTCCGCTAGCCACCCGACGACCGAATGCGAGTGAGGCAATCATGAGTGACGGATGCTGCGGCACCACTGCGCCCCTGGAGGCAGAGCAGCCCATGAGCAGGATCGAGGCCGGCGAGCTGCCGGTGGTGGTCATCGGCGCGGGCCCGGTCGGTCTGGCCGCCGCCGGCAACTTGGCCGAGCGCGGCCTGGACTTCCTGGTCTTGGAGGCCGGCGAGCAGGTGGCCGCCTCGGTCGCGCAGTGGGGGCACGTCCGGGTGTTCAGCCCGTGGAGGTTCAACATCGACGCCGCCGCCAAGCGCCTGCTGGAGGCCGACGGCTGGAGCGAGCCGGACCCCGAGTGGCTGCCCACCGGCGCCGAGCTGATCACTGACTATCTCGCTCCGCTGGCCAAGCTGTTCGGCGACAAGGTACGGCTCAGCACCAAGGTGACGGCGATCAGCCGCCTCGGCTATGACCGGGTCCGGACCAGCGGCCGCGAAGACGTCCCGTTCCTGATCCGTCTCGACGGCGGTGAGGAGTTGCCGGCCCGCGCGATCATCGACGCCTCCGGCACCTACTTCACGCCGAACGTCCTGGGTGCCAGCGGCCTGCCCGCCTACGGCGAGGGGGAGGCGGGCGAGCTGGTCGACCACGCCCTGCCCGACGTGCTCGGCGCCGACCGTGAAATCTACGAGGGCAAGCACACGCTGGTCGTGGGCGCCGGTCACTCGGCAGCCACCACCTTGCTCGCCCTCGCACAGCTCGACGACACTCAGATCACCTGGGCGATCCGTGCGGGCAGCGCCAGCCGTACCTATGGCGGCGGCGCGGCCGACGCGCTGCCCGCACGCGGCGCGCTCGGCACCCGCCTGCGCGCCCACGTGGATTCGGGCCGCATCCAGCTGCTGACCGGCTTCTTCGCCCACTCCGTCACCCGACGTGGCGACCAGGTGAGCGTGGTCAGCCGTGACCCGTCCGGTGCCGAGCAGTCGGTCACGGTGGACCGCATCGTGGCCGCGACGGGCTACCGCCCGGACCACTCCATCGCCTCCGAGCTGCGTCTGGACCTGGATCCGATCCTCGGCTCCACCCGGCAGCTGGCCCCGCTGATCGACCCCAATCAGCACTCCTGTGGCACCGTGCCCGCGCACGGCGTCGATGAGCTGGCCCACCCCGAACCGGGCTACTACGCCGTCGGCGTCAAGAGCTACGGCCGTGCCCCGACGTTCCTGATGGCCACCGGCTACGAGCAGGTCCGCTCGGTTGTCGCGGCCATCGCGGGCGACTGGGAGGCGGCCCGCGACGTGCAGCTCGACCTGCCGGAGACCGGCGTGTGCTCCTCCAACCTCGCCGAGGCCCAGGAGCAGCGTGTCGGCCTGGCTACCGGGATCAGCGGTGGCCTGCTGGCCACCCCGCTGCCGCTGGCCACCGTCGGCGCCTCCAGCGACGGCGGCGGCTGCTGCGGCTGAAAGCAGGGATGGACATGTCAGACGGATATCCCACCGCCGCCCAGAAGGAGGCCTTGCGCCTCATCTGTGACCACGGCCGGTTGCACACCGAAGAGCTGGGCCGCCATTTGGTCAGCGCCCGGCGATCCAGCACCAACCCGGGCTTCGCGCCGGCCATCGCCCGCATGGCCGGCACCCTGGCCTGGCGGCTGGAGGCCCAGGGCTTCATCGCCGAAACGGGAGACGAGTGGACGACGACCGCGGACGGCCGCCGCCTGATCTCGTGCTCCAGCGAGCCGGAGTGAGCTTCACCACCGAGACCGCCGCCCCAGGAACCAGGGGCGGCGGTCAGCCGCTTCCCGGCTACGGCAGGCGGATCGTCGCCGCGCTGGCCGTCACCCAGACCATCGGGTACGGCGTGCTCTACTACGCCTTTTCCGTCTTCCTCGCGCCGATGGCCCGCGACCTGCACGCCACCAACGCTCAGATCGCCGCCGCGCTCACCCTGTCGATCCTGATCGCCGCGCTGTGCGCGCCGCTGGTCGGCCGCCGGCTCGATGCCCGCGGCGGCCGTGGCCTCATGACCGCCGGATCGATTCTCGGCACGGCTGCCGTGCTGGCCTGGTCGCGAGTGGAGAGCCTGTGGCAGCTGTACGCGGTGTTCGCCGCGATGGGCATCGCCTGCGCCATGGTGCTCTACGAGTCGGCCTTCGCCGTCATCGTCAGCTGGTTCGACGGCCTTGCCCGGGAACGCGGTCGGGCCAACGCCCTGCTCGCGCTCACTGTCGTTGCCGGTTTCGCCTCCTCGATCTTCCTGCCGCTCACCGGGCTGCTGGTGGAGTGGTACGGCTGGCGCCAGGCTCTGGTCGTCCTGGCGCTGATCTACGGCGTGGCCGCGATCCCCCTGCATGCGCTCGTCCTGCGCCGCCGTACCCACGCCAAGCACGAGCCCGCCACCGCGGAAGAGCGTGCCGGCATCGTCAAGGCCGCCACCCGTCGGCGGCCGTTCTGGCTGCTGGTGCTCGCCTTCACCGCCAACGGCGGCGCGGCGGCGGTGATGGCGGTGCTGCTCATCACCTACCTCATCCACCTCGGGCACTCACCCGTCCTGGCCGCGACGCTGGCCGGACTCCTGGGGGTGCTGTCGGTGACCGGACGCCTGCTTACCACCGGCCTGCAACGCCGCCTGCCCGCCGCACTCATCGCCGCCGCGATCTTCGCCCTGCAGGGCGTCTCCGTCCTGCTGCTGCCGCTGGTCGGGCGTACGGTGCCGGGTGCCATCGGCTGCGTGCTGGGATTCGGGCTCGGCTTCGGCATCGCCTCCATCACCCTGCCGCACCTGCTGGTCGGCCGGTACGGCACCGCGGCCTACGCCTCGTTGTCCGGCCGTATCGCGGCGTTCTCCGTCGCTGACAAGGCCCTCGCTCCGCTGGGAGCGGTCGCGCTCGCCCAAGCAGTGGGCTATGTCTGGGTGATGGGCGCGGTCGCCGCCGCCTGTGTGATCGCCGCGTTGGCCTTGGTCGCCTACCATCGCGTATGATTTCGATAGATTTCGAAGTAAGGGGTGCCGGATGACCGCTGTCACGATCCAGTGCTGCGCGCCGATCGCGCGCGAGCCGCTGTCGGAGACCGACGCCGCCGAGCTGGCGGTCATGCTGAAGGCCGTCGCCGATCCGGTACGGCTGCGCCTGCTGTCGATGATCGGCTCCCACGCCGGAGGCGAGGCCTGCGTGTGCGACCTCACCGACGCCTTCGACCTGACGGCGCCCACGATCTCGCACCACCTCAAGGTCTTGCGTACGGCGGGCTTGATCGACGGCGAGCGGCGCGGCACCTGGGCCTACTACCGGATCATCCCCGAGGCGGTGAACAAGCTGGGCGCTCTGTTCGCGCCGCTCACCGAGCCCGCGTCCAGCAGGCCCGGTGAGCTGGAGCTCACCCCTGCATGACCGATCAACCCCGCGCGGTCGACGTCCTGGTCATCGGCGGTGGCCAGGCGGGCTTAGCCGCCGGCTATTACCTGCGCCGCGCCAAGGGCGACTTCGTCACCCTCGACGCCCAAGACCGATCGGGCGGGGCGTGGCGGCATGCCCGGCCCTCGCTGCGGCTGTTCTCATCCGCTCAGTACAGCTCGCCGCCCTGCCGCATGATGCCCTCGCCTCCCGGCGGCGGCTACCCGAGTGCGCCCGCCTCACACCCACAGGGATCGCCTGGAGCGACGGCACCACACTGGATGCCGACGCCATCATCTAGTACACCGGCTTTCGCCCTGCCCTGGGCCATCTGGTGCCGCTGCGGCTGCGCGGCCATGACGGGCTCATCCCGACCGAAGGCACCCAAGCCGTAAGCGAGCCACGTCTGCACCTGCTCGGCTAGGGCGACTGGATCGGCTCCTCCGCGGCCACCCTCATCGGCGCCCGCCGTACCGCCCGGCAACTCGCCGCCCAGCTATAGCAGCCACGCGCCCGCTGAGCCAGACGACATCCGAATAATTCGACCGCCATCTATCTTGACGAGTATCTAATCAGCATGAGATGGTGACTACTGATTAGACATCCATCTAACTGTTTTGGGTGGCGGCCTCCGCCGCTCCCGTGAAGGGGAACACCATGACGAACCAGAGCAGCGGCGGCTTCATCGGCGACGTGCGCGAGGCGTTCACCCCGCCCGCGGCCGGAGGCTGCTGCGGAGCCCCCACCACCATCCCCACCGCCAGCCTCTCCGGCGCGAGTGACACTGATGAGGCGGCCACGAGCTGCTGCGGCAGCCCGGCCGCGGCGCAGCAGGCCGCCCAGGCCGGTTGCTGCGGCCAGGCCCCGGCGCCCGCCACCGCTTCGACCGCCACCGCTTCGGCCACCGGCGCCACCTCCACCGGATGCTGCGGATGATCCCCGCGGCCCCGAACGTGGACCGGGCTGAGCTGGACCTGCCGGCCCTCGTGGAGCGGGTATCGGTGGCGCGGATGCGGGCCACGGTGCACGAGCTGGCCGGCGATCGCTACGCCGGGCGGCGCGTGGGCACGCCTGGCGGCCACGCCGCCGCCACCTGGCTCGCCGAGCGGCTCGGCGAGCTGGGCGCCGAGGTGCAGCTGTCGGGCTTCGACGTGGCGGACGTGCGCGAGCTGTACGAGACCCCCGTCCTCGAATGGAGCGCTGGCAGGCGGGCGCGGCGCCTGGCGCACCGCCGCGACTTCGTCGAGCACCTGGCCTCCGCCGAGCTGCCCCGCCCGCGCTCCGCCCCGCTGGCCGGGCCCTCCGAGACCAGCCTGCGCGGCCGGTGGGTGCTGGCCGAGGCCGGAGACTGGGCGCGGGTGTGTGAGCGGGCCGAGGCGCAGGGTGCGGCCGGAGTGCTGACCGCACGCGGCGCCGACGCCGACGGCTGGATGCCCAAGATGATCGCCGGCCCGCCCGCCCGCCAGGTGCCCGTCATCGCCCTGCACACCGAGGTGCACGCGCGCATGGCCGAAGCCCTGGCAGGCGGCCCGGTCCAGGTGACCGGGTCGATGCCGCTGCGGCGGATCGCCACCCGCGGCCACAACGTCTACGCCCGCTTCCCGCACACCCCCCACCTCGAGGGAGGCGATGACCGGGAGGGCAGGTCGCGGGTGCTGCTGACCGCGCACTACGACGGTGTCGGCGACGACCCCGACCGGCGGCTGCCCGCGGCCGCCGACAATGCCTCAGGCGTGGCCGCGGTCCTGGAGGCCGCCCGCGTCCTGTCGGCCGCACCGGCACCTGCGGTGCGGGAGCTGACGGTGGCCTTCCTGGACGCCGAGGAAGCAGGCGCATGGGGGTCGGCCCACCACGCCCCCGCCCTGCCGCCGGACACGCTGGTGATCAACCTCGATGGTGCCGCCCAGCTGCACCAGGCCGCTTCCGTCGAGGCGGGCGGGCCCGCCCACGCCCTGCTGGCCGTCCTGGACCAGGCGGCCCGCCGGACCGGGGTGCCGCTGCGGGCAGGCGCCATGGCCTCCGACAACCGCCGCTACGCCGCCGCCGGACTGGCCGCGATCGGCATCGGCATGGGCATGCCCGGCTACCAGACCCCCGCCGAAACCCCCGACCGCGTCCAGCCGGACACCCTTGTGGCAGCGGCCCGCCTGCTGGTGGCCACCGTGTGGCTGCTGTCCGGCCGGTGCGCGGCCTGACCTGGCTCTATGAGTGTGAGCGGGCCCCACCTACGCGTCGGGTTTGGCCCCGCCTGTCCCGCGACATCGGACCTTGAGCTCTTGTCATCGAAGGCTGAGCGGTCAATGCGCCCTCTCATCGCGGGCATGGCTCAGATCTTCAATGCTGACGGTTGGTCACAGGCGGGCGGTCCACTCGTGGCCGGTAAGAACGTCAGCACCCCTGGCCGGGAAGACGCGGTTGATCAGGAAGTCGTGCACGTCCGGTTCCCCGTCGGCGCAGGCGTCGCTGAGCACGGTCACGTGGTAGTCGCGGTCGGAGGCGTCGTAGAGGGTAGCGGCGATCATCGCCCCGGTCGCGACACCGGTCAGCACGATGGAGTCGATGTGCTGGGCGCGCAGGAGCCGATCGAGGTCGGTCGCCGCGAAGGCGCTGGCGCGGCGCTTGAGGACGACGGCCTCGCCCGGCAACGGCTCAATGCGCGGGTGCACGAGCGTCTCGGGGGATTCTTCGTGAAACAGCGTCCCCGCCCCGTGCAGGCCGCTGATCAACTGGTTTCCCGCTGCCACATCAAGGCCTGAAGCCCGGAGCCCGAAACGGATGAAGATCACCGGGATTCCGGAGGCTCTGGCCGCGGGGAGAACCTTCTCCACGACGGGGAGCACGTCGGCGGCGAAGGGGTAGTTGTTCACGATGCCCGCCTGCAGGTCGCCGACGATGAGCGCGGTGGTGGTCATACGGTTCCTTGTCTGTACGGCGCGCCATCGGCCATCCTCCACGGTCGTATCCTTGGCGCTGTTGTCGTCGATCTAGTACGACGATAGTGGGACAGATTCGCGTAAGGGCCAGCGACTGCGGCGCAGGCGGGCCATATGTGGCGGTGACGGCGCGTGGTGCCGCGGTCGTCAGCGCGCATCATCCGGCCCGGCCGACCCCGATGAGACGCTCCCACCAGCGCGATGGCCTCGTGCGCACGTCCTACCGACTGCAGGACGTGGGCGAGGTCGGCCCGGGTGGCCAGCGTGTCCGGGTGGTCAGTGCCCAGCGCGCGCTCGTGACCGGCGAGCGTCACTTCATACAGGGCCAGCGCCTCCTCCGTTCGCCCTGCCGCCTCCAGCACCCCCGCGAGCAGCCCAAGGCCGGCCAGAGTGTCGGGGTGCGCGAACCCCAGGAGCCGGTGACGCCCCAGGACCATCTCCGCGAATACGGCGATGGCCTCCTGCGCCACCATGGCTGCCTCTTGTGCGGTCGGCGGCTGCTCGGCGGCCGGGTTCGGGCCGGTCATGGCGGCGCGGCAGGCGGCGTCGGCGCGAAGACCCCGACCGGGGAGATGGGAGTGATCGCGTGGGTAGCCGGGGGCACGCCACCTGCCTGTACTTTCGTCGCCGTCCTCAGCCGGAGGGGAGCAGCTCTTTGATCAGCTGCTCGATATGGTTACGGATCTCATCGCGGATCGGTCGGACGGCCTCGATGCCCTGGCCTGCCGGGTCGTCGAGCTTCCAATCCTCGTAGCGCTTGCCGGGAAACACCGGGCAGGCGTCGCCGCAGCCCATGGTGATGACCACGTCCGAGGCCTGCACAGCGTCCACGGTAAGGACCTTCGGCTCCTCGGCGGTGATGTCGATGCCGACCTCGCGCATGGCCTCGACGGCGACGGGGTTGATCTGGTCAGCGGGCGCCGAGCCCGCGGAGCGGACCTCGATGCGGTCGCCGGCCAGGTGGGAGAGCCACCCGGCGGCCATCTGGGAGCGGCCGGCGTTGTGCACGCAGACGAACAGGACGCTAGGCATCAGCGGGCTCCTTGCTGAACAGACACCGCCCCCACAGGCTGACGTAGACCAGAGCGACCAGGACGGGCACCTCGATGAGCGGGCCGACCACCCCGGCCAGCGCCTGCCCCGAGGTGACGCCGAACACGCCGACGGCCACCGCGATGGCCAGCTCGAAGTTGTTGCCGGCCGCGGTGAAGGCGAGCGTGGAGGTGCGGTCATAGGGCAGGCCGATGGCCCGCCCGGCCAGGAACGAGCCACCCCACATGAGGAAGAAGTAGGCCAGCAGCGGCAGCGCGATCCGGGCCACGTCCAATGGACGCTCGCTGATCGTGTGCCCTTGCAGGGCGAACAGGATGACGATGGTGAACAGCAGCCCGTACAGCGCGATCGGGCCGATCTTCGGCAGGAAGCGGGTCTCGTACCATTCCCGGCCCTTGGACCGCTCGCCCAGCTTGCGGGACAGATACCCGGCCAGGAGGGGGATGCCCAGGAAGATCAGCACGTACTGGGCGATGTCCCACATCGAGACGTCCAGCGCTGCTTGGGACAGGCCGAGCCAGCCGGGCAGGATCTCCAGGTAGAACCAGCCGAGCGCGCCGAAGGCGATGACCTGGAAGATGGAGTTGAGGGCGACCAGGACGGCGGCGGCCTCGCGGTCGCCGCAGGCCAGGTCGTTCCAGATGAGGACCATGGCGATGCAGCGGGCCAGGCCGACGATGATCAGCCCGGTGCGGTACTCGGGTAGGTCCGGCAGCAGCGCCCAGGCCAGAGCGAACATCAGGGCCGGACCGACGATCCAGTTCAACACCAGGGACGCCACCAGCATGCGGCGGTCGCCGGTGACGGTGTCGAGCCGGTCGTAGCGGACCTTGGCGAGCACCGGATACATCATCAGCAGCAGGCCCAGCGCGATGGGCAGCGAGATCTCGCCGATCTTCACCGCTTCCAGCGCCGTGTCCAGGCCGGGCACCAACCGTCCGAGGAGCAGTCCGGCGGCCATCGCCAGCCCGATCCACACCGGCAGGAATCGATCCAGCGTGGACAGTCCGCCGATCACGCCCGAACTTTTGGTCGTGACAGTTGTAGACGACATCCAGCTTCCTAGCCTCAGACCGTGGCGGGCGTGTTGAGCAGCGCTGACAGTTCGGCGAGCGTGTCGGGGACGAGCCGGTAGTACACCCAGGACGCGCGCCGTTCGGAGGTGAGCAGGCCGACGTCCTTGAGCACCTTCAGGTGGTGACTGATGGTCGGCTGGGACAGCTCGAAGGCATCGGTGATGTCGCACACGCAGGCCTCGCCGCCTTCGCGGCTGGCCACGATCGACAGGATGCGCAGCCGTGCCGGGTCGCCCAGCGCCTTGAAGACGCGGGCCACGCCCGCGGCCTGGTCGGCGTCGAGTGGCTCGCGGGCCAGCGGCGGGCTGCACTCCAGAAGTTCGAGCAGTTCCATTCACTCTCCATGCATCGATACCGGCGATGTCGACTTCCGTCTATATTGACAGACATCTATCCGTGCTCGTGACGGGGTCAGCTGCTCACCGGCACTTCGAGGTCGGCCAGCAGGGCGCGGACGCGGCGCTCGATCTCGTCGCGGATCGGGCGGATCTCCTCCACCGGCTTGCCCGCCGGGTCGTCGAGCTCCCAGTCCAGGTAGCGTTTGCCGGGGTAGACCGGGCAGGCATCGCCGCAGCCCATGGTGATCACGACATCGGCGGCGCGGACGATCTCCTCGGTCCACGGCTTGGGGTACTTGCGGGAGATGTCGATGCCGCGCTCGGCCATCGAGGCGATCGCGGCGGGGTTGACTTCCGAGGCGAACTCCGAGCCGCCCGACCAGCCGACGGCGTGCTCGCCGGCCAGCTCGGTGAAGAAACCGAGCGCCATCTGGGAGCGCCCGGCGTTGTGTACGCACAGGAACAGCACGATCGGGCGGCCGTCGTGGTGGCCCTCGACCCTGGCCAGGGCGTGCAGGCGCTGACGGGCGAACCGTTCGGCGAGCAGTGGCAGGAAGTTGGCGACCGCCGCCTTGCTGGCGAACTGGTCGTAGCTGGTGTGCAGGAACCGCTCGATGGTCTCGGTGCCGAACGTGCCGGTGAACTCATCGCCCAGGCGACGTGCGGTGGTGGCGTCGTGCCAATTAGGTGCGTTTGGTCCGAGTGAGCCCCCCGTCACCCTCAAGCTATCCCCGGTTGGCGCCCATCGGCTTGGTGATATCGAAGATGAACCAGCCCGGTTGAGCTCGGCGGTCGGGCGGTGGTGCAGCGCTCGATCATGGCCATGCGTATACCCCACACCCCCACCCGCTGGTCTATCGGGCCACGGCGATGACCTGCAGGTTCTTTCCCTCATTGCCACGGAGCTGAGCGCCCGACCGGAGGTCGGTGGCGGCGGCGGCGGCGACCCAGGCATCGCAGATCCTGCGTCATATCCCAAGCCTGCCGCCGCGCACGACGGCCCGTAGTTCCGCCAGGGAAGCTGGCGTCATCAGGACACGGTTCCGCCTCCGGCTCGTCAGCACGTCGATATCGACGCCCGCCGCCAGATCTTTCTTCGCGTTGGCGAGGAACTCGGCATGCTGTTCTTTGGAGAGCATTGTCTTCGCCTAGCTGTCTGCGCCTGGCACCTTGAATTCGAGATCCGGCCGGTGCCCGGCCGGGCCGGTGACACGTACTCCGCGAATCCGCAGGGACGTGAACCCCTGGGTGCCCAGCGCCGGGAGGAGAACTCTGCGTACTTCATGGAGCAGGATGGCCGCGCCTCCCGATCCGAGCGATCCGCGTGCCATGCCGCTCGTAGTGCCGAAGATCGTGATGTCCGACAACGTCACCTGCCCCTTTGCAGATGGTCACCTCCGCCAATATTTCATTTCTGGGTCAGCTCGCGGCGCGGTCGCCGAGCGGGCGGCGGCGCAATGCGGGGTCGGTCAGGGGCGCGGGGCTCCAGAGGCCGACAGGGTGGTAGACGTTGGTGCCGGGCGGCACGAGCTCGTCGATCCGGTCGAGCACAATGTCGTCGAGCACCAGCGAGGCGCCCTTCAGCAAGCTATCCAGCTGCTCCATCGTGCGCGGGCCGAGAATGACCGAGGTGACCGCCGCGTGTGACGCGGCGAAGGCGACGGCCAGCGCCGGCAGGGTGCAGCCGAGCTCGTCCGCCAGTTTCACCAGTTCCTCGACGATCTCCAGCTTGGCTGCGTTGACCGGGATAGACGGGTCGAACCGTTCTGGCGCGAGCGCGGCGCGGCCCCGCGACATGTCGACCTGCTGCCCCTTGCGGAAACGGCCGGTCAGGAACCCCCAGCCCAGCGGGCTGTAGGTGAGCACGCCCATGCCGAGCCGCTGCGCCGTCGGAAGGACGTCGCCCTCGATGCCGCGGGCCAGGATGTTGTACGGCGGCTGCTCGGTGCGGAACCGGTACAAGCCGCGCTGCCGGGCCACGTGATAGGCCTCGACCGTCTCGTGCGCCGGGAAGGCCGAGCTGCCGAAGGCCCGGATTTTGCCCTGCCGTACCAGATCGGTCAGTGCGGAGAGGGTCTCCTCGATGTCGGTCCGGTGGTCGGGGCGGTGGATCTGGTAGAGGTCGATCCAGTCGGTGCGCAGCCGCTTGAGACTCGCCTCGACCTCGCGCATGATCCAACGCCGCGAGTTGCCGCTGCGGTTGGGCCCCTCCCCCATCTGGAAGTGCACCTTCGTCGCCAGCACCACTTCGTCCCGCCGGCCCTGCAGCGCCTTGCCCACGATCTCCTCGGATTCGCCCGCCGAGTACATGTCGGCGGTGTCGACGAAGTTGATCCCGTGGTCGAGGGCGGTGTGGATGATGCGGATGCTGTCATCGTGGTCGGGGTTGCCGGCCGAGCCGAACATCATGGTGCCGAGGCAGTGGGTGCTGACCTCGATACCAGTGCGGCCGAGGATGCGATATCTCATACTTCGGAACCGTAGAATCTAGAGCCGACTCTAGGTCAAACTGGGCCACATGTCGGGTTTGAGCATCGGCCAGGTCGCCGAGCGCACCGGGCTCAGCGTGCACACACTCCGGTTCTACGAGCGGGAGGGGCTGCTGGCCCAGCCGGTACGGCGGGGAATCGCAGGGCACCGGGTCTACAGCGAGGGTGACGTCGACTGGCTGGGCGTTTGCATTCGGCTGCGGGCCTCCGGCATGCCCCTGACCGACATCCGGCGCTACACCGAGCTCGTCAGGGCGGGCCAAGGCAACGAGGTGGAACGGCTGGAGGTGTTGCGCGAACATCGGGAACGGGTGCTCACCCAGATGCATGAACTCGACCAGTGCCTCAAGCTGATCACCCACAAGGTGGCTGTCTACGAGGGCCGTCTGGGTTTGCGGGACAACGTCACAGATTGTGCGCCCTAAGCCTCTTCGGGGATTGCTTCGATGCTCACCGTTGGAGGGGCCGGCCGGGACGAGCCTAGCGTCCTGGAACGCCCACCGTCGAAGGCCCGTGACCTGGCCGGGGACCGTGAACAGGTTGATGAAACCGAGCCCGCGGGTCCAGAGATCCACGGAGGTGGCCAGGTCTGACGTCGGCACGGTGGTTTCCAGCGCCGGCCATACGTGCCGTGTCAGCGGCCGCGTCAGCACGGCGACGGCCCGCTATCAGAGGGGTCGGCGATCGTAAAGGCCATGAACGGCGCGGCGGTCACGGCCACGAGGCCGGGGCCACCGGGCACCAGCAAGAACCCGCCTCTCACAAAGGAACACACCATCATGGCTATCACCCTCTCCGAGCAGGACCAGCACACCCTCCGCACCGCCGCCTGGGGCGCCGTCTCCCTGATCACCGCCGCCGGCGCTGCCGGCTCCCCGCACAAGGCCGCCACCCAGGCCTCCATCGCCCTGACCTCCGCCACCGGCGTCGTCGGGCACGTGCTCACCAAGGCGCCCAAGGGCCTGTACGACAGCAAGACCACCGCCGCCCTCGCCGACCAGGTGCTGCCCGCCCTGACCGCGTCCATGACCCTGCTCCAGCAGCTGGACGCCGCTGAGGCCGACAACTTCCGCCGCACCGTTCTCGTCACCATCGAGGCCGCCGGCCACGGCCAGAAGAGCGAGCCCAGCCCCACCACGGCCGAGATGGCCCGCAAGATCACCGCAGCCCTCGACGCCGCCTGATGGGATGTCAGCCTCGTGTCACAGGGGTCCGCTTCGAGCCCCTGTGACACGACGGCGTGCGCACGATCAACGGTGACGGGGCGGCCCATTCACGCGGTCGGGGTTCGGCTCTGCGATCGGGGTCCGGCCGAAAATCGTTTGCCTCGCGTGGTGGGCTCGGGGAATGTGGTGTCCATGAGGCTCTGACGGACAGCACCGCTATTTCGAGATCCACGGCGCTCACTCGCCGCCGTGATGCCCGCATGCCCACATCCTGTTCAGCGAAGAGAGCGTCTTTGTCTCAGCAACACTCCCTGCCTCCGGCCGCTGCGGCCACGGTCACCGTGTTCGCCTCCCCCACGAGCTGGATCGAGTCCGATGCCGTCGCGCAGTGCCGTCAGGTGGCCGCCCTCGACGGCATGATGCACGTCGCCGCCATGCCGGACCTGCACCCCGGCAAGGGCGCCCCCATCGGCGCCGCCATGGCGTCGACCGTCCTGTACCCGTTCCTGGTGGGCTCCGACATCGGTTGCGGCATCGCCGTGTTCCCCATCAAGCTCAAGCGCGCCATCCCCGAGAAGCTCGCCGCGCGGTTCCCCGATCTCGATCGTGCGCTAGACCCTGAGCAGGATGCCGACGATCCCGCCTGGGCCGTGGTGAAGGGCGACATCCCCGCAGGTCACGTCGAGGGCCTCGGGACGGTCGGCCGGGGCAACCACTTCGTGGAGCTGGCGCGAATCGGGACAGTCTTCGAGCCGGAGCACGCGAGCCGGCTCGGGCTCGACGCCGGCGACCTGGTTCTCATCGTCCACAGCGGTTCCCGAGGGCTGGGCGAGCGGATCCTGCGGGCGCACACCGAGGTGCACGGCGCGGGCCCCGCTCCTGATCCCGGTGCCTACCTGGCGATGCATGACGAGGCCGTACGCTGGGGGTCGCTCAACCGGCGGCTGCTGGCCGCCCGGGTCGCCCATGCCCTGGGGGCCGAGCCCACCGAGCCGATCGTCGACCAGTGCCACAACCTGGTCGAGGTCCGCGACGGCAGCTACCTGCACCGCAAGGGGGCGGCGCCGGGTGACGGCCGTGACGTGCTCATCGCCGGTACGCGAGGCACCCCGTCCTACCTCGTGGCAGGCCACGCCGGGCCGGACGCCAACCATTCCGTGGCCCACGGCGCGGGTCGCAAGATGTCCCGTGCGGACGCGCTGCGCCGGGGGAAGGCCAAGCACACGGTTGAAGAGCTGCGCCGCACGCCCATGGGGTCGCTGGTGGTGTGTGGCGACCGGCAGTTGCTGTTCGAGGAGGCGCCGTCGGCGTACAAGCGCATCGAGCAGGTGATCGGCGACCTCGTCCACCATGACCTGGCCACGCCCGTCGCCACCACGATCCCGCTGGTCACGTACAAGACGGCCGACCAGAGAGACCACCGGGAGCACCGCCGTAAGCGGGGGCGGTCGTGAGCGTCCACCTGCTCCTGTCCGCCGGGCGCGGCCCGCAGGAGTGCGCCTGGGCCCTGGCCCGGCTGCTGCACCGCCTGGAAGGCGACGCCACCCGGCAGGACCTGGAGACCCATCGGGCCGACACTGTTCCCGGTGACCGGCCGGGCACCTACCGGTCGGTCCTCATCCGAATCGCAGGAGACGGCGCCGAGGCGTTCGCCGCTTCGTGGACCGGAACCCTGTGCTGGCAGGCCCCCAGCCCATACCGGGCCGGCATCGGCCGAAAGAACTGGTACGTCATCGCCCAGCCGTGCCAGGTCGACATCCCTCGCACGACGTTCACGGAAGCGGACGTCGACATCGTCGCCTGCCGCACCGGCGGCCCCGGCGGTCAGCATCGCAACAAGGCCAGCACGGCGGTACGGGCGACCCACCGGCCCACCGGGATCGTCGTCGTGGTCGACACTGAGCGGCAGTTCAGCCTCAACCGCCGCATCGCCCTGCGGCTGCTGCGAGAGCGCATCGAGCACGGCGACGAGGTGGCGGAGCGCGCCGTCAGCGCCGCCCGCCGGGGCATCCATGACGAGCTCGTACGCGGCAACCCCACCCGCGTCGAACGCCCCGAGGCACCGGAACAGGACCAGACTCCACAGGTGCCGACGCGCCGGCGACGGCGGTGAGTCGCGGCCCGTGCGTAAGTGCGGGCCCGTGAGGAAACGCCGCGACGGTCGGTCTCCCGGCCCAGCCGGCGGATGTACCCCGATCCGGTGTGAGAAAGCAGACGACTCAGCGTTGCAGGCCGTCCCATGACCACAGGGGGATGCTCAGGCCCTCCGGTACGTCGTCCGCGGACTCCGGATAGCGGGCCATGGCCGTGGTGGTGACCCAGGCGAAGTAGTCGTGCAACACCTGCCGGAGCGGCTCCCCCGTGGTCAGCCCTACGTCCTCGAGAGCCTGGTCGAAGCAGGCGATCGCGCGGCGATCCATCTCCTCGTGCGGGCCGTTGCCGCTGTGCATGCGCACGACGGACGTCTCGTCGCCATACGCATCGGAGTAGAGGGGCGGTCCACAGGACCCGTTCGCGGTGAGACCCGCAGGAGCAGCCGTCCCGGTCCCGAGGCGGGACCCGGCCGCAGTCGACCTCGCGCGGTCCGGGCGGCAGCAAATACTTGGCTAGCCACATATTGCTGCTACAGTGATTATGTGTCTAGCCACCTAATGTGTGGCGCAACGTTAGGAGTTGTCATGAAAGCCATCGTTTTCGACCGTTTCGGCGGCCCGGAAGTACTGCACGAGGCGGACATCGAGGTCCCGCAGCCCGGCCCCGGGCAGGTCCGTGTCCGCGTGAAGGCTGCCGGGCTGAACGCGCTGGACGGCAAGATCCGCTCCGGGATGCTGGAGGCCGTGTACCCAACGACCTTCCCCGCCGTTCCCGGCGGCGAGCTCGCCGGCGTGGTGGACGCCCTGGGTGAGGGCGTGACCGACGTGCAGGTGGGCGACGCGGTGCTGGGCTGGTCGGACACCGGCTCGTACGCCGAGTACGCGCTGGCCACCATCGTGGCCCCCAAGCCCGCCGCCCTCGACTGGCAGCACGCGGCCGCGCTGCCGGTGGCGAGTGAGACGGCCGAGCGGGTCCTGAACCTGCTGGGTGTCGCCGCCGGGGAGACCGTGCTGATGCACGGCGCGGCGGGAGCGGTCGGAACCCTGGCGGTTCAGCTCGCCACGGCCCGCGGAGCACGTGTCATCGGCACCGCCGGCCCCGGGAATCAGGAATATCTCGCCTCGCTCGGCGCCACTGCGACCGTGTACGGCGAGGGCCTGGTCGAGCGGGTCCGGGCGCTCGCCCCTGACGGCGTGGACGCGGTGTTCGACCTGGCCGGGAAGGGCGCCCTTGAGGACTCCATCACCCTGCGGGGCGGCACCGATCGCATCGTCACCATCGCCGACTTCCGCGCGCAGCAGCTCGGCATCACCTTCTCCAGCGGTCGCGCGGAGGCCTCGTCCGACCGCCTGGCCGCCCTGGCCCAGGACGCCGCGACCGGCAAGATCGTCACCACCGTCACCGCCTATCCGCTCGGCCAGGCCGCCACGGCCCAGCAGGTCAGCGACGCCGGGCATGTCCGGGGCAAGCTCGTCCTCACCGTCGGCTGAACACGCTCGCCTCTTCATCCACCCCGCCCGCCGTTTCCCGATGCCCACCCGGGCCTCGCCGCACCGAAGGACCACGCATGCTGGACTCTCTGTGGACGCCGACCACTGTCGGCGGCATATCCCTGCCGCACCGCCTGGTCATGGCCCCCATGACTCGTGACCGCTCCACGCCGGAAGGCGTCCCGACCGAGCTGAACGCCGAGTACTACGCCCAGCGAGCTTCACACGCGCTGATCATCACTGAGGGAACCCAGCCCTCCGCCGACGGCCAGGGCTACCTCCTCACTCCCGGCATTCACAATGACGAGCAGATCGCCGGGTGGCGCAAGGTCATTGACGCCGTACACGCGGCCGGCGGCCGGATCGTCATCCAGCTGATGCACGTCGGACGCATCTCCCACCCCGACAACACGCCCCACGGGCGCCAGCCGGTCGCCCCGTCGGCGATCCGCCCCGAGGGCGTGATGTTCACCGCGTTCGGGCCCCAGGAGATGCCGGAGCCCCGTGCGCTGTCGACGCAGGAGGTCGCGGCGACGGTCGACGACTTCCGTCGCGCCGCGGCGGCCGCCGTCGCGGCAGGCGCGGACGGCGTGGAGATCCACGGCGCCAACGGCTACCTGGTGCACCAGTTCTTGTCCGACAACACCAACCAGCGCACCGACCGCTACGGCGGCTCCCTTGACAACCGCATCCGCTTCGCCGTCGAGGTAGCCGCCGCCGTGGCCGACGAGATCGGCGCGGAGCGCACCGGTCTGCGCATCTCCCCCGGCAACCCCTACAACGACATCGCCGAGTCCGACACCGCCGAGCTGTATCCGGCGCTCCTGGACGCGCTGCGCCCGCTGGGCCTGGCCTACCTCCACGTGATGCACGCGGGCGACGAGGCTCTGCTGGAAACCCTGCGCGCGCAGTGGCCGGCCACGCTGATCCTCAACCGGGGTGGCACCGATGTACCCATCCGCGCCAAGGACATCGACAACGGTGCGGCCGACCTGGTCTCCGTCGGCGCCCTCGCGCTCGCCAACCCGGACCTGGTCGAGCGGCTCCGCGCCGGCGCGGAGCTGAACGCCCCCGACCCGGCGACCTACTACGGCGGCGGAGCGGCCGGCTACACCGACTACCCCACCTACACGGATTGAGGCACCGAACCATGCCCCACATCCCCACGACGGCCAGCAAAGGGCCGATGAGCTACGCGATCTTCCAGCTCGCCCGCGCCCACCGCGCCCACGCCGCCGCCCTGCTTCGCGCGATGGACCTGCATCCCGGACAGGAACTGCTGTTGATGCAGCTCTTTGACCGGGACGGCCAGACCCAGTCCGAGCTGCTCGAAAGCGTCGGCCTGGACCACTCCACCGTTTCCAAGTCGCTGCGCCGGATGCAGGACGCCGGCCTGCTCGTCCGCGAGCCGGCCGCACATGACCGGCGCGTCATGGTGGTCCACCTCACCGACAAGGGCCGTGCCATGCGCCAACCCATCGCAGCCCTGTGGCAGACCCTGGAGGAGACCTCCGCGCGGAACCTGTCGGAGCAGCAGGCGGAGTCCTTCGTCGACACCGCCTACGCCATCGCCGAGGCGCTCACCAGCCGCGCGCTTCCGCAAGAAGAATCCGAGTAACTCGCCGGTGCGGCTGGCCGCCTGCACCTCGAGAACGGCCGCATCACCCAGTCCCATCGCCTTCGGCCTCGGCAACCAAGCCCTCGCTCCTGACCTGATGGAAAGCGAAAACCATGACTGCCACCGACTCCACCACCCTCCCGGTCCTCGTCGTCGGGGCGACCGGCTCTCTCGGGGGCAAGGTCGTCGACGAACTGCTCAGGCGCGGCAAGAACGTCCGTGCCTTGGTCCGGCCGACCAGCGACGCTGACAGACTCGAAAGCCGGGGCGTGGAGATCGCCCGCGGCGACATGCTCGACCTCGACTCGCTCGTCGCCGCCATGAACGGCGCCGATGCCGTCATCACCACCGCCGCCGGCTACACCCGCGGCGGCAAGAACGCGCATGACATCGACACCGTCGGCAACGCCAACCTCGCCGAGGCCGCGCACCGCACCGGCATCCGACGGTTCGTCCTGACCAGCATCCTCACCAGCGACCAGACGCCCGATGTTCCACACTTCTGGCACAAGAAGCTCGCCGAGGACAAACTCGAACAGCTCGGCGTCCCGTTCCTCGCACTGCGCCCGGGGGCGTTCCTCGACCAGATCGCGAGCATGGCGGGCGACCCGATCGACAAGGGCCGCCTGATATGGATCGGCAAGACCACCGTCCCGCTGACCTTCGTCCACACCTCCGATCTCGCGGCGTACCTGGCAGCCGCAGTCGACGCCGAGGCCGACGACGGTGAGCACATCGACATCGGCTGGGACCGTCCGGTCAGCATGCGCGAGGTAGCCGACCTGATGGGCAGCCGGGCCGGAAAGAAGATCAAGGTGTGGGCCGTCCCGTCCGCCGTCGCCCGCGCCGCAGGAGCCGTCGCCGGCCGCTTCATGCCCCTGATCAAGGACATGGCCGCGATGTTCCGCTGGTTCGACACCGGCCGCTACATCGCCGACCCCCGCCGCCAGGAGCAGCTGTTCGGCCCCGTCCCCACGGCCGAGGACGTCCTCGCCCGGTACAGCGACGAGCTGGGCACTGCACCGCACCGGTGACAGGCCCGCGTCCCGGCCGGCCTGACCAGGACACCTCAGGCTGCCCTACCGAATCCGATGGCCTGCAAGTCCTGGTCGCGCAGCGGGGTGAAATCAACGTCCAGCTTCGGGTCGTACGCCTCGGGCTGGATGCCGAGCTCGTGCGTGGAGTACTCGCCGAACCGGTTGATGTGCTCGGTCAGGTAGGGCGAGATGTGGGCCAGGTCCTCGGGGTCGTACACAGTCATTAGTTCGAATCCTGCCAGGGGCACCGATCACGACCAGCAGAAATGGCGCGTGGCCACAGTGTTGCTCTCGCCGTCTCGCCGTGAGGCGCCACCCACGCTGCCCATCGAACGGCGTTCCGCCTCGACATGAACGGATAGGTCGGGCACGGCATCGCGACAGCCCGTGTTTCTACAAGTCGCAGTGCCTGATGCCGACGGTCAGATAGGAAACGATGCATAGCCCGTTCCTGGCCGTTTTCAGCGTCGCACCCCTGGCGGATTGCGCCCCACCTCGCCCATCGGCAGGACGCCGACCTGCCGGTTCAGCAGGGCGGCGGCAAGATCTGCCACCGGGATATCCGGCGCCTCTGCGGGAACAGGCACCTCATGCAGGACAGTGCCGAACCTTCGGCGAAGGCGCTGCGGACTCCGCGCGCCGCGGGAGCCGCAGGGATCCTGTCCGCCCTACTGCTGGGTGGCGCCATGATCCTGGTGCGCAGGGCAATGCCCGAGCGCCCGCTCGAGGCAGCCGCCTATCTCGCGGACGTCTCCGCCCACCACGCCCTGAGGCTGGCGCTGATCCTGCTGCCGTTCGGGGGGATCTTCTACCTTTGGTTCATGGGCGCGCTACGCGACTTCATCGGCGTGCGGGAGGACAGGTTCTTCGCGACGGTGTTCCTCGGCGCGGGCCTGCTGTACGTGGCGATGCTCTTCGTCTTCGGCGCGACGGCGAGCGCCTTCCTGGTCACGATCGACGCGACGAAGGGCTCGATTCCGCCGACCGAGCTGTTGCACTATGGGCGTCACTTCACGATCGCCCTGCTCACCGAGTACGCACCACGCATGGCGGGCGTGTTCACGCTGACCACCACAACCATCGTGGCCCGCCTCGGCCTGTTCCCCCGCTGGCTGATCCTCGCCGGCTACCTCATCGGGCTGGTGCAGGTGCTCGTTGTCAGCAGAATCGCCTGGTCGGAGATCGTCTTCCCCGTCTGGGTCATGGTCGTCGGCCTCGTTCTGCTCACCTCGCCGGCCCATCGCATCAATTCCCCGAACATGCCGAAACGCTAGGCGATCGAATACGCCCGAAAGGGGCCACGCGCCGTGTCGGCCCTCGTCACCGGACTGACGTTCCAGCTCGAACATGGACGGATAAGTCGGGCGCACGGCATCACGACAACCTGTGTTTCTGCAGGTCGCAGTGCCTGACATCGATGATCAACCGGGAGCGGTGTGCGGCCCGTTTCCGCCAGTGTCGCAACCCCTCGCAGGCGCGATGGGCGGCTCCGCGACTCCCGGCGGAAGCCGACCGGCCAGCCGTCTCGACTCCCGCCGGTGGTGGGCTTCGAGTTGGACACCGGATGACGCGCATCCTCAAAGAGAGCCGCACAAGTCGGCACGATGAGCCGCAAGACCGCCTTCACACATTCGCATGTCGGTGAAGGCGCCCTGACAGCGGGAAAGAACACACCCTCCGCTTTCACGATCACGCATCGAGTTCGGCCGAGGTGCTCAATGGCATCTCCAGGGGCTGGCCGTAGCGGATCAGCGTGGAAAGACGGTTCCCCAATCGTTGGCGATGCTGACCACGCTCCACCCGAGGCGCGAGGCGGTCCGGGTGATGGGCTCGGCTTCCGTCAAGGTCTCCGCATGGCCGGCATATGAGTATTCGCGTTCGGCGTCGTCGTGGTCGACCAGCAGCGCCAGATGTGGCCGGTCAGTGGCGGTGGCCCATTCGAGCATCTCGCGGTCACCACCGGAGTTCCCTGCGGCCATGATCGGGCGTCGGCCGAGCTGCGTCTGGATGTTGGCGACCTTGGCCGGTCCCTCGTTGGCGGCCCCGAGGATGCGCCCGGTACGGCGCAGCCCAGGGCGCCCGGAGCCGTCCCGCCCGAAGTCGTAGGCGATGAGCGTGCCGACCACGAGCTCGGCCGGCACACCGTACAGATCCTCGCTGACGGCGCGGACGAACTCCGTGCCGCCTCCGGTGACGATGCCGACGGTGAAGGACAGCCGACGCAGTTCGGCGATCAGCTCGAGCATCGGCTGGTACACCAAGGTGCGCATCGGCCGGCCGAGCGTTGAGTGGGTCGCCGTCGCCATGAACGCCCTGGCGTCGGCGGCGAACTCTTCGGGGGTGACGCCCTCGAAGAGTCCGGCGAGCGCGAGCGCGATACGCTCCAGGCCGACCTCCCCGACCCGGTCTGGATCGCCGCTGAGGGCGGCGGCGAACTCGGGCCGCTCGCCGACCGACGGGTCGGTCCCGACGCGACGGCGCAGGGCCTCCAGGAAGAACTCAAGCTGGACGTATCTCGGCCGCTCGCACCACAACGTGCCATCGTTGTCGAAGTAGGCCACTCGATCGGTCTCCGGCACGGAGCGGACGGCATCGAGGAACTCCAAGAGCCTGTCCCGGGTCGCGCCCGGCCGCCACGACGGCAGCGAAATCCTCGATGTCATGACGCGGCGCCCTTCGCATGCTCGGAAGCCGGGGCCGTCCATACGCAGCGGAAGCCGATGTGGCTCATACCGGTGTCGATCATCTGTGGCCGGCGGGCGGGCCGGTAGCGCAGGCAGTAGGTGTCGGCGCACAGGTGCGACCCACCCTTGATCACCTTACGGGGGATGCGGAACTGGGGCTGGGCCGCGTCATAGCTAGAGTCGATGTCGCCACCGCGGGGGTTGCGCGGAACGCAGCACGGTGAGGCGGCCGCGTCGGGGTGCCTTTCGCTCCACCAGTCGGAGGTCCATTCCCACACGTTGCCCGCCATGTCGAACAACCCGTAGGGGTTCGGCGGAAAGGAGCCGACCGGCGCGGTCCGGGACCAGCCGGATTCGCCCGTCGAACGCCAGGGAAAGTCGTCTCCATCCCAGGTGTTGGCCATGATGCGACCCTCAGGACGCGGCTCGTCGCCCCAGGTGAACGCCGCACCCTCGAGGCCCCCGCGGGCGGCGTACTCCCACTGCGCCTCGGTCGGTAGCGTGGCACCGATCCAGGTTGCGTAGGCGGCGGCGTCCTCGTAAGCGACGTGGACCACCGGATGGTCGAGGCGGTCGTCGATACTCGAGCCTCTCCCCTCGGAGCAGCGCCAGCTGGCGCCCGGCGTCCATCTCCACCACAGGCTGAGGTGCCGAAGATCGACAGGGCCAGGCGTCGGCACGAACACCATCGACCCGGGCACCAGGTTCTCCGGGGGTGCGCCGGGGAACTCGGCCGGGTTCAGCGGTCGCTCGGCCACGGTGACATAGCCGGTCGCCGCGGCGAACGCGGCGAACCGGCGGTTGGTGACGGCGATCGGGTCGATGGCGAAGGCGTCGACGTGCACCTGGCGAGCGGGAGCCTCCTCGCAATAGTGGGCGTCGGAGCCCATCGTGAAGACCCCTCCGGCGAGTCGGATCGCGTGGTCGGCCCCGTGGCGCGGCCTCATAGGCCCAAGCGTGCGAGTCATTCGCGGCTCGCGGTCGTCGGCGCGCCCGTGCCGCTCACGTGCTCGCCATCGCGGCGCGTAGCTTGTCCATCACTTGGTCGATGCTGAAGCTCGCCGGCTCCTGGCGTGGCGGGAAGTCGGCGAAGGTCGAGAGCAGGTCGGCGACGTAGGCCTGTGCGGGGACCACCAGCCAGGCATGGTCGATCAGCCAGTCGTAGTAGGTGTTGGAGGTGATGTCAGCCCGCTCGTAGGGGTCGGTGCGGAGGTTGAAGATCTTCGGGACCCGCAGTTCGGTGTACGGCTCGGCCCATATGCGCAGCGTTCCCGGGGCTCTCTGTTCCAGGAACACCAGCTTCCAGTTGTGGAACCGCAGCGCGGTGAGGTCACCGTCATCGGAGACGTAGAAGAAGTGCTTGCGCGGGCTCTCATCCACCTCACCGGTGAGATAGGGAAGCTGGTTGTGGCCGTCCAACTGCACGCGGAAGGATGTGCCGCCGAGATCTGTCCCCGTTGTGAGCCGGTCGGCGATGTCCGGTACGCCTGCCGCGGCCAGCAGGGTGACGAACCAGTCGGTGTGGCTGACGATGTCGTTGAGCACGGTACCGGCCGGGATCTTGCCCGGCCACCGCACCATGGCGGGCACCCGGTAGGCGCCCTCCCAGTTGGAGTTCTTCTCGTTCCGGAACGGCGTCATGGCACCGTCCGGCCAGGTGTTCATGTGCGGGCCGTTGTCGGTGGAGTACATGACGATCGTGTTCTCGGCGATGCCGAGCTCGTCCAGTACGGCGAGCATGTCCCCGACGATGTCGTCGTGGTCGAGCATCGTGTCGTGGTATTCCGACTGCCATCGCCCGGCACGTCCCCTGCTCTCTGGCTTGCAGTGCGTACGGAAGTGCATGTGGGTGGTGTTGAACCATACGAAGAAGGGCGTGCCGACCTGGCTCTGGCGGCGAACGAAGTCGATCGCGGCGTCGCGGAACTCCTCGTCGCAGGTCTCCATCCGCTTCCTGGTAAGCGGTCCGGTGTCCTCGATGCGCTGAGTGCCGTCCGCGTTGGCCCATGAGCGGATCACCCCGCGCGGCCCGAACCGCTTCCTGAACTCCGGGAACTCCTTCTCGGTCGGGTAGTCGGGCTGCTCCGGCTCCTCCTCGGCGTTGAGGTGGTAGAGGTTGCCGAAGAACTCGTCGAACCCGTGCGCCGTCGGCAGGAACTCGTCACGGTCGCCGAGGTGGTTCTTGCCGAACTGGCCCGTAGCGTACCCCTGAGCCTTCAGCGCGGTGGCGATCGTCGGGTCCTCGCTGCGCAACCCGATGTCGGCGCCAGGCATGCCCACCTTGGTCAAACCCGTCCGGTACGGATTCTGCCCGGTGATGAACGCGGCCCTGCCCGCCGTACAGCTCTGCTCGCCGTAGTAGTCGGTGAACCGCACACCCTCTTCGGCGATCCGATCGATGTTGGGGGTGCGGTAGCCCATCAGCCCGTCGCTGTAACAGCTGAGATTCGTGATCCCGATGTCATCTCCAAAGATGACCAGGATGTTCGGTCGCTCCGGCACACATCCCCCAGCCACTTCAATTACTTAAAGTAACGATATTCAGACAATGTGCAACCATTGTCGCCCGTCGACAGGAATGTCCGGGCCATTGAGCTGCCAAGATTCCAGTTCGGCACGGCCAAGAAGGCCGACATACGCCTTACGACGCTCAAGCGAGCCCAGCAGAAGGCCATCGCGGCGCCGCGGAGTACCATCAGGCGCTCTCGGCCGGCGGGTGGGCGGCGTGCGCGAGACCACCATGGACCAGCTCGTCGAAGCGATGCGGCAATGCTCCCCAGGCCGGTTCCCGACAGTAGTTTCGGCCTGCCGTTTCGCTCCGTCAGCGTGGCGTCACCAACCCTGAATTGTGAAACAGCTTGACTATCACCGAAGGGGAGGCGCCCCCTCACATGCCATCACGGCACCCGGAGTCAGGGGCGGGCACACCTGAAACGGACGGCGTCTTCGAACCTCCTCGACCCATTCCCGGAGCCAAGCACACCAGAAGCACGCATGAACGGAGAGATCCCCTCCCAGGCCGTGCAGAAAATGCGGCGGTCGGGCGCCGGCCACGCGGACGTGGCCTGGGAAGCCGAACGGGTGAGCATGTCCGTCGGCGTTCAGGGGAGGTGACTTCGATAGCGGTGCCCCCATCTGCATCAAGGAGGAAAGATGCCAGAGGACCATCAGGTCAGCGATGCGCTGGCCGACGCCGTGAACGATCACGCACTGGAAAGGGTGTTGCGCCTCTACGGCCCGGGGGGGTCTTTGTGGCTCCGGGAGGCGTGGCGGAGGGGCACGAGCAGATTGCCACCTTCTACTCGTCCTGGTTCGACGGCTTCCCGGACGTAAGTGCCACGCTCTGGAGAAAGATCACCACCGCGAGCGTGACAGGGCTCGAATGGACGCTGACTGGCACTCACCTCGGCCCCTTCCTCATACCCGGCGGTGAGGTACTCGAGCCGACCGGTCGTCGCGTAGTAGTGCGGGGATGCAGCACGGCGGATCTGGACGGTGGCCTCATCGTCAGCCACCACATCTACTTCGACCAGCTGCAGGTGTTCGCTTCCCTCGGCCTCCGGCTCATTCCCGAGAATGCATTCTGAGCCTCAGGCGCACCGCGCAGCGATGACCATTGTTGGTCTCTGGGAGGAAGTAGGCAGCTACAGGAGGCCTTCCGGCCCGCTTGCAGCGGCGGCCAGGCTCACGCAGACGGCGGAGACGCCCTTGACGAACGCGACGATAAAAGCGTGAGTTCGACTCCTCCATCGCCATCGCGGGACCCTGGGCTATCGAGGCACCATGCTGTGAAGATCAGCCAACAACTCAAGATAACCATTGCCCGGCCGGACCCGAATGTCGGGGGGCGAGTCCTGCGTGGGCTCGAAGAGGAAGAGAGCTAGGGCGATACGTGCGGTGGGCAGCCCGGACCCGCAGCAGTAACTCAGCGCGATCGAGACTCGATCAGATCGTGGAGCTGCTGAGTCACGGGATCGTGCGGGCGAGCGGCGAAGGCTATGTGCAGCCAACCGTCGGCGTCGGTTTGGAGGAGATCGTCGCGGATGGATGGGTCGGCACCGCGCTCCAGGAGTAGGCGGATCACTTGGAGACGACCGCCCGGGATTGCCCAGTGCAGGCCGGTGCGTCCGAGGTAGGGCGCGACGTCGGGATGGACGCCGCGGTCGAGGAACCAGCGCACGACCTCGATCCGGCCGTGCTGGCAGGCATGGACGAACGCCTCCCCCACGATCTCCTCCGGATCATCGGTCGCCGGCAGCCGAGACGGAAGGCCTGCGCCGGTGTCGGCGAGGTCGGGGCGCGCCGACGCGGCGTCCGGCCGGAGGCTGCCGTCCGCGTCGAAACAGGCCTGCACGAGATCCAGCCGGCCGCAGGCGGCATACGTCCAGAGCGCCCGCGGGGCGATTCCGTGCTCGGCGAGCAGGTCGACGACCTCCGTGTTGTCGTGGTAGATGGCGTTCTCCAGCGGGGTGATGCCCCATTTCCGGATGCCAGGGTCGGCGCCGGCGTCGAGCAGCAGCCGCACGTATTCGACCCGGTTGAAGCGGGCAGCCCAGGTGAGCGGGAGATCCAGGTTGGTGGCCTTGCCGAGCAGGACATCGACTGCGGCGCGCGGCACTCCGAGCTCCTTCTCGAGCCGGACACCGGGGATCGTCTCGAAGCCCGCGAGCATGTGCAGCAGGGTGTCGGCCTGCTCGGCGGTCAGACCGGCCAGCCGATCGGTATCGCCGGCCAGCAGGGCTTCGGCCTCGCGGTGCAGCTGCCGCCGCTTCTCCCGACGTTCGTCGAGATCGCGCCGGGATTTCTCGGTGAACGACACGAGCTCCTGCCAGGTCGGGAAGCCGAGCTCCCGCGCGATGATCAGCCGCGCGTCGCGAAGCTCGGCGGTCGCCGCGGAGGTCGCGGTGGCGTGCCGGGGCACGTAGGCCCGCAACCGTTGCAGCGCGCCGGGATCGTCGCGGCGCAGCTCGACGAGGAGGGCGTCGGCCATCGAGGCGTAGATGCCCGGCCTGACTCCCATGAGGCGGGAGACCGGCCGTTCTTCGGTGGTGCTGCGGCTTTCGACGTGGGCGCGAAACTCGGGCCAGGTCCGGAATCCGTGTTCCTGAGCGAGCACGAACTGGGCGTCGCTGAGCAGGAACCGCTCGGCGGCTCGATCGCTCAGCACGTCGGCAACCCGGGCTTCGGCTGCCGCATCGCCCGCCGCGTACGCGTGATGCAGGTGCTTGGCCTGCTTGCGGTAGTACTCCAGGTTCGGATGGGCCGGCAGCTCGAAATGACGATCGGACATCGCAACCTCCTTCGTCGCCGAGGTCCGCTTGCCCGGCCGGAAAGAGGTTGGTCTTGTCCGGTGCGTTGACGTGCTGCTCGAGGTGGGAAAATCCCTGCCCGCGGACTGGCAGCGCCCTCGCACGCTCCTTTCAGAGTAGTGATCGGCTCTGCATGGAGGCAACCGTTAGGAAGCGTCGAAGAGTTTTCCGGGTCAGGAGAATCCGACGGCCCGGAAGGAGGAGTTCCAGAGCCCGCGCTCTTGGCTGCTCAAGCGGTACGGCAGTCCTCGGCGTCGAGGCGTGCTGTGCGCCCTCAACTGTGTTAGCAGGCACAGCGCCTGCACCCCCGAGGATTCTGAGGATCACTGTCCTGTGCCGCGAACATTGAGCAGCGCTGCGCGAACTCCTGGAGGCCATCCCGACGATGACGGCCGTCATCGGCTACAACTGGGAGGCCACACTCGGCGCGATGCACGAGGCCCGTGCCCTCGGCGGACCGATCCCCGAACGGCTGTCCTTCATCATGTGCTCCAACGGCGAACCCGAGTCGACCGACCCGGAGCCGACGACGGCGACCCCACCCGCAACGGAGATCGCAAATGCGGCCTTCGAGGCGCTCATCGACTCCTGCTCTTCGGCTAATCGCGCGATCGTCACCAGCATCAACTGGGCTTCTTTGGGCGGGGTCATGCGCTCCCGCCTGTCGCGGTATACGACTTGCGCTACGCAAGGCGCTAAGGCCGGGGCCGAATGCCAGGCCGCCGAAAAGATCAACACGCCGCTCAAGGTCGTCGGCGCGCTGTCCGCAGCAGGCCCGGGCGCCTTCGGCCTCCTGGTCCAGAAGGACTCGAAGATCCAGTCCGTTGGGGATCTCAAGGGTGAGAAGATCGCTGCCAACACCCTCCATTCGCTCGGCACGCTCCCACCACCGCGATGCTCGCGGATGCCGACATGAAGCCGCGGGACGTGTCCTTCGTGGAGGCGCCCTTCCCTGAGAAGGAACGCCTGCTCGTGAAAGGGAAGCTGGACGCCGCCCGGGTATCCGAGCCGTACCTCACGAATGCCGAGCGGCACGGCGGCGTGCGCCGGTTCCCTGACGACGTCACGGCGGGGCGTCTGGCGGGTCTGCCTGCGGGGGCGCCTCATCGATTCGCTCCTGACATCTACCGCCCCGAACGGCTATGGCCTCTGAGCATCATCGTTCGCGCATGAATGACGTAGGCGATACCGGAAGTGGCGGAAGCCTGCGAAGATCGCGCCGTGCCGACCTTCCGTGTCGTCCTGCTCGCACTCGCGGCGATGACCGCCACTGTCATGGCCTTCCCTCGGACCGTGCCGAATGGGATCGGCCACCTCGGCAGCCTGGTCGAGACGTTCCTGCCGTGGTTCGCGCTGGTCGTTCTCGTGCTGCTCGGCTCGGCCTGGTGGCGACGCTCCGCGGTGAGTGCGCTGGCCGCGCTGCTGCCGACCGCCGCCTGGCTTGTCCAGTTCGGCGGGTACGTGTTGCCCCAAGAGGAGCAGCCACATCACCTGGTCGCCGTGCAACACAACGTCAGTGACGAGAACACCGACCCGGCCAGCACAGCGAGCGAGCTGATCGCGACCCGGCCGGACCTGATCGGCCTGGAGGAGCTCGAACCAGCAGCCCTGCCGACCTGGGACGCCGCGCTGCGCGCCGAGTATCCGTATCGGACCGTGCAAGGCACTGTCGGCCTCTGGTCCCGCCACCCCCTCGCCGAGGCGGCCCCGGTGGACATCCGCCCGCACGACGTCGGCCCGAACTGGAACCGCGGGCTGCGCGCGGTCGCCCGTACCCCGCACGGCGGCATCGCGATCTATGTCGCTCACCTGCCCTCGGTGCGAATCGGTCTGGGCGGATTCGACTCCGTACGCCGGGACGAGAGCGCCCGCCGGCTCGGCGCGGCGCTGGCTGCTGAACCAATCGACCGCATCCTTCTGCTCGGCGACCTCAACAGCACCGTCGACGACCGCGGGTTGCGCCCGGTCCTCTCGCTGATGACTGCCCCACCTCCCGATTTCGCCTTCAGCTGGCCGGCCCGCGCCCCGCTGGCGCGCATCGACCAGATTCTGACCCGCGCGATGACGGTGACCGAGCTCCAATCGCTGCCCAGGACAGGCAGCGACCACCTACCGATCGCCGCCAACATCCGCCTCTAGTCCCGAATGTGGTGCCTTATCCAAGGATCAGGTGGCATGCGCGGTTACGGACACGGAACTCAGAACGGGAAGGCGGAAACAATTCGTCGCACTTCGCAGCGATCAGCGGTCGCTCTCGCTTCATGTCCGCGGCTTCCCTGTCAATACGCCTGGACTCTTCCACACGATCAACACGCGTCGTTGGCTCCCTGCGCAGGACCTGGATGTCCTCACGACGCTGACGCTGACGCGGCGCGGCGCGGCGCAAGTCGCTGGTCGATGACGGTTCCCCGACGATATCGCCTTCTTCTTCGACACCTTGGTACTTGGCCTGGACCTCCCCGAGGGTGGCGGCGTTCGAGGCACGGACGTGGACGTCGATGGCAAGGCGAGCACCACGGGCCGCTCGGAAATGATTGGGCGGGCCGTCGGCGCCGAGGCGACCGTCGTTCTGGGGCCCTGACTCCCAATCACCGCCTTAGGAGTCACACCTCCCGTTCCACTCCCTCGTCGGGTCTGCTGTCCGGGCGAGTGGCAGCCAAGTTGGGGGGATACCTGCCGAGGGCACACTTCTCCACCAGGCATTTTGGCCTGTGACCTGCGGCTTCTCGCCGAAGGACGTATGCCCTTTTGCGCGCGATCATCGTCCCAAGCTCGTGGTGTCGCCGTTCACCTCTGAGTTGATCTCCTCGCGACACTGTTCGCATGCGTGCGTGTCTCATGACGCAAGCGCCGGTGGGATGAGCCCAAGGTAGACGTATTGCGTACGCACCGATCGGCTTGACCTCAAGTGTCCTTGAGGTACCAGACTGTCGGCCATGACATCACACCTTGATCCTTCCGTCGGAACGGCTGTCGTGCTCGGCCCGGGCGGCCTCGTTGGCACAGCGTGGATGGCCGGCCTGGCCGCCGAACTCCGTCGCCAGGACGTGGACCTGGCGCTGGCGGACACCTTGTGCACATTACCCCCGATTGCGCATTCCTCCTGATCAAACGGCTTGTCATCAGCGTGATCGAGGCCCACGTCAGGAGGGCCTCGCTGCGTGGAACGCCCAAGGGCAGCCAGGCCTTGACCCTGTTCTGGCAGGCGGTCATGGTGCTGTGCCGGTTCCGCGGCGAGAACGACATCTGCAAGCTCGGCCGCGATCACCGCCAACCAGATCCTCAGCCCCGACAACCGCACCTACAACCGGCTCCTACGAGCTCTGCGCTGTCTCGGCGAGCGCGGATTCGCCCTGCTCAAAGGCCGTTGGCGGACTCTTCAGCACGTCACTCTCAGTCCAGGCAGAATCGGCGACATCGCCCGCGCGGCGCTTGTTCTCACTCATTTTGAGCACAACCATCTACCGGCTATTCGCTGAGGTCACCTCATTGAACTTGACGTTGTCGACACTCGTGACAGTTGACTAGGCGATCTCACCAGTACCGAGGCCGTTGCCAATCTGCGACCGGGGCATACTGCAACCGAATCGCCACACGGGAGACGCCAACGCATGAATATGCCACCATCGCCACCTGGAGCGGAGCGGACTGACGGATCATCCGTCCAGATCGGCGCTCTCGTTCCGCTGACTCGGCCTGGCTGGGTCGAGGCAGGCCAACACTTGCTCGCTGGACTCGAGCTGGCCGTTCGCGACGTCAATGACGCCGGCGGGATCGTCGGACGACCACTCGAGCTGGTGGTCCGAGACACCGCGGCTGATCCACAGAGGGCCGCGGCGGCCGTCGATGAATTGGCTCGCCTGGGCGTGGCTGCCTTGGCGGGGGAGTATCACAGCGTCGTCGCTCGCGCCGCGGCCGCCAGGGCCGACGCCCTCGGCCTGCCGTTCCTCTGCTCGTCAGCGGTTCTCGACGCGCTCACCGAACAGCCAACGGAATGGGTCGCGCGCCTCGCCCCGGCGCAGTCCCGCGGCTGGCAGATCTACGCAGACTTCCTCCTCAGCGCGGGCCACAGTCGAATCGCCGTAGCAGCCGAGTCGAGTGTCTACTGGGCATCTGGGGCCCGCATTCTGCGGGACTACCTCGCTCCACGCGGCGGCACCGTCATCGAAGTCGACTTGCGCGCGCTCGCCCCCTCGGCCGTGTGCGACGAACTCGTCGACAATCGCGCGACGGCCCTCCTTCTTCTGGTCGGCCACCCGGAGCCGGCAGTGTCGATCATCAAGTCTGTCCGCCACGACCGGCGCCTCGCCGAGATCATGATTGGTGCTCCGGCCGGGCAACCGGAGTTCGCCGAATGGGCGACGTTGCTGGGCGACGACAGCGCCGCGATCCCGTTCTTGCGCTACCTGCCCGAGCGCCTCAGCCCACTCGGTGCACGAGTCGAGACGGCCCTCCGCGAGCGGCTGGCCGAAGCGCCCTCCTTCGTCGCCTTCGAGGGCTACGACACGGTCGCCGTCCTCGCCGATGTGCTGCGTTCTCACGGCGCGGACCGGGCGCGCACTGCCGAATCCTGGCCGCGCGTTGCAGTCGAAGGCACCCGCGGGCAGATCCAGTTCTCCCGCACGCCAGACATCAGCGTTTGGCAATGGGCTTGGGCGCCAATCCAAGTCGTTGATCGAGATCCGGCGGAACCCGATCGCTTTCGGATCCTTCACGCCAGCTGAGAGAGCACGGACGGTCACCATCGAGCTCCATGTTGCCGATAACTCGCGACAGTTGAATAGGCGAGCTCGCCAGTATCAACCCGGAGACCGCCACCGACTTGTGTTCGAGGCTCACCTTGGGGCCCCCTCCCGGTATAGGACCAGGGCAGAGTGCCATGAACGGGCGTTAACGTCGCCTTACGCACATCACGATCGGCAAGGGATCACAGCTTCCGGCGGGCGTCCATCCGCTTCCTCCGGAGTCATTCCACTTGAATTGTGGCGGTGGGCCAGTAGGTGTCGAGCCCATCGCAGGCAGGTCAGACGCCAGGGCGAGCCCTTGCCGGGTGTTGTGTGTCCAGCGGGATGCCGCCGGCCGCGATAGCTCCCGATTGTCGCCCGTGGCAGCTAGGGTCTCGAGCCATACGTGCATGATCACGACGGAGAGGCGGAATGGCCGGGTTGCTGCGGGCTGTCGAGGACGAGGTACCCATTTCCTTCGGTCGCCTCCGACCTTATGACGGATCCGACCTCGGCCGGGAGACCGAGGAGGAGGCCTGGGACGCCGAACCTGGCGCCCCGCGAGCCCTGGAACCAGGCCGGGCATCCTCCATGCGGGTGAACCCCGCGGCCTGACGATCGTCGGTCCACACATGTCCGAGCAACAGCGTCAGGGGCTCTCCCGATGCTGGCAGGATTACTCACATGACCTGCACCGGTAGCGCGAGGTTGCCGGCGTCGGAGAACGCGACATGCCTTCGGCATCCTGCAGCGTCGCGAGCCGAACGCGGCATCGGCCACCCCATCGCCCTATATCCGCGTTTTAACAGGTAACGCCACAGATTCATGATCCGTGTGGCTGATCAACCGCGGAACGTCCGTGGCGTGCCGATGAGGCACGGCCCGTCGACTGGCGAGGGATGGCAATCTCCTGCCTGGAGTTCACGACACGCCGCTCGGCGGTGGAGCTTGGGGCGGTGGCTTGCAGGATGACCTGCGCGACCAGTTGGGGGGCGTCGTTCATCGGCACATGGCTGCATCCAGGCAGCCACACCATCCGCATCATGGGGATCATGGCTGCCGCACGTGCCGCCTGGCGCGCCGGCAGGACACGGTCGGCTGTGCCCCAGGCGATGGTCACCGGGAGGTCGGGGATGTCCCCGACGAACAGGTCCCGTGCGCGCCCGGCGCGCATGGTGGCTTGGAACGCGACCGCCTGGCGTAGTGCACGCAGCGACGCCGCCACTGCCTCCGTCGCGGACTGGTCAGCGCGCATGTACAGGGTGCCGGTCAAGGCCGCGTGCCCCAGGATCGTCTGCGAGAGCCATGCCGTGATCGGCTCCGGCAGGCGCGCGATCTGACGGGCCGCGTTCAGTACGGCAAAGGCGTACCACCGCTCAGTATGGCTCCAGAATCCGGCCGGGGCCACCGCGGTCACGCTGCGGGCGAGACCGGCCTGGCCCAGCCGCAACGCGATCAGCCCACCCAGGGAATGCCCCACCACGTGCGGCCGCTCCAGCCCGAGCGCGGTGAACACCGCGCCCAGCCCAGCCACCACAGTGGCCAAGTCGCGGGGCCGGCCGTCGAGCAGATCGGGGGACTCGCCAAAGCCCGGCAGATCTACCGTGATCACGTCACGCCCGGCCGTCAGCAACGGCACGACCGCGTCCCACGCCTGCCGGTTCGACCCGAGGCCATGCAGCAAGACCACCGGCTCACCGGCTCCGCACCGCTCGTACGCCACGGTCATCGGGGCCAGACCCAGCGGGCGTGCTTCCACAAAGGACCCCATAGCGGAGGGAACCGCAGGCGGAATGGCCCTGCCACGGTTGACCAGCGGTGCGGGCATCGCCAGCACCGCAGCCGGCAGTCCGCCTGCCCAGTCGCAGACCTTCCCGACGACCTGCGTCCCCGCCCGGAGCACATCGGCCCCGAGACGGGTAATGGGGGTGACAGCAGATGCCACTGAGGACAACGACAGAACGTTCAACATCGTGGCGGGCGTTCGCCCATCCCTCCCTACTTCGGTCATAAGCGCACCAAAGTTTCGACAACGTTAACGGGCCGTGCGAGTCATGGCATAGCGACAGACCGAAATTTTTACCTTTGGGTCGGAGACTGTCGGTCAAATTTCGGCCTCCTCCCGGGCGCGCCCACCCTGGAGGCCACCCCGAATCACCGTCAGGCGCGGGGACACAGGACCGAGGGCGACGCATCTTCTACATGCTGTTACGCATGGTGCCCAAGGTTCGTGGTGTCCCATGAAGGCGCCATCGAGGAGGAGGTGGCGGACGTGCGAAGGCCTCGCCCCGGTCAGTGAGAGGGCGAGGCCTACAGGGACACGCTGGCTGAGGTGTCGCCGGTGAGCCGGTCGGCGACGGCGATCTGCGGAAACAACGGGAGCCCAACGTTTCTTGTCCGTCCGGCTGGGTCCGGTCCGCACCGATCCTTTGCGGTCTGAGGGGACCGCGACCGCACTGTCCCGGCGCACGTTCATCGCGACCACCACCGCTGTCGGTGACGCAGCCGCGACCGCAGGCCTCGCCCCGGGGACCTCCGCGGCCGCCACAGAGGTACCCGCCGAGGCCCCGCCCACCAGCCGGGTGTCGCTGTCCGTCAACGGCGACCAGCACACCGTCCTGGTCGACAACCGCACCGGCGCTCCGGTGCAGGCGGGAGGGGGTGTCTGGGTCCAGACCAGACGCAGCGGGGGGAGCGCCGAGACCACCGGTTGACGAGCCCGCCTCACAGGTACGAAAGGGCCTCGCGGACGGTGATGCGCGAGGCTCGGCCGGCGGCTGCCTCGGTGGCCAGGATCGCGCCCAGGACGGACAGGACGACCCAGACGCCGGCCGCCGGCAGCGAGACGCGGAAGGGCAGCGGTGCCTTGGTGAACAGGTTGCCCAGTCCGGTGCCGAGGACGGCGGTGAGCACTAGCGCCGGGAGGACCGCGACCACGCACCCCGCCAGTGCGAGCAGGACGCCTTCCGCGACGACGATCCGGCGTACGGTCTTGGGTCGTGCGCCGATCGCGTGCATGACGCCGAACTCGCGAGTGCGGTCGAGGATATTGGCGCTCATGGTGGAGGCCAGTCCGATGACGCCGACCACGCCGAGTGGGAGTGCGATACCGAGCAGGACCAGAAGAACGGGCCCCATGTGGCCGGCGGAGGCGGCGTTGGTTCGGCTGACCGAGGCGGCTGTGCCCACATCGATCCCCGTACCGGTGAGCGCCCGGTCGACGGCGGCGGCGACCGCTTCGCGGGTCTGCTCGTCGTGGGTGGTGGTGATGACGCGGAGCTGGTTGACGAGTGGTGGCTGCCCGGTGGCGGCGGCGAAGCCTGCGGCGGTGGTGTACGCGCCCCCGCCGGCGCCTTCTCTCTCCTCGACGACCCCGGCGATCCGCCAGGTGCTGGGCTTGCCGTCGATGAACAGCCGCACGGTGTCGCCTGGGCCGAGCCCCGGCACGGTGTTGTCGCGGACGATCTGGCTGAGCACGACCGCTCCGGTCTCCCCCGGGTTCAGCCAGCGGCCTTGCAGCAGCTTAGGGGGCGAGGACACAGGGTCGGCGGGCACGGTGTTGACGGAGACGCTGCCATGTCCCTGGTCAGGGTAGGTGCGGGTGAAGGGCAGCGTTCCCGGCCCGGCGATGCCGATCTGCGCGCGCTGCCATGTCTCGACGCGGGTGACACCCGGCACGTTGCGTACGGCGCGGGTGACCGCGTCCTCGCGGGCTGGGGCGTCCAGTTGGCCTTCGACGTCCCAGTAGCGCTGCTGCCGGCGTTGGTCCTCCACCGCTTGGGTGCCGGCGTTGAGTGACATGCCCGCGACGAACACCGCGCCCGCACTGGCTAGCATGCCGACCGAGAGCCAGAACCGGGCGGGACGCCGAACCGTGTTGCGCAGCGCCATGAGCAGGCCGCGGTCCAAGCGCGGCATGCGGCTCAGGCGGGCCACGACGCCGGTGGCCGCGCTCGGCTTCGAGCCGCCGTGGTGGTCGATGGCCGCCCGTACGGTGATACGGCTCGCCCTGATCAGCGGTGCCAGTGCCATCAGGGGCGGCAGGCCGAGCCCGGCGACGATGATCACCACGTACGCCCACCAGGGGGCGGCGAGATCGGCGGGCTGGATGCCGAGGATCTCCAGCAGGATCCCGAGCAGGGAGCGTCCGATCAGGGTGGCGGGGACGAGGGCGAGCGCGGTCGCCGCCGTGGCCACGAGCAGGATCATCGCCAGGTAGAGGCGTACGACGCGCCCTGAGCTCGCGCCGATCGCCTTCATGATGCCGATCTGCGGGATCTGCTGGGTGAAGAGGTTGTTGAGCATGTTCGCGACGAGGATCGTGCTGAGCAGCAGCGCGGCAGCCCCACCGGCCATGAGCGACAGCAGCAGGACGTCGGCCTGCCACTGGTGGGGATGGGCGTAGGGGGTGGGCGCCTGGATCTCGGCGACCGCCAACCTCTTGTCGCGCTGCAGCCATGCGCCGACCTCACCCGCGACCTTCACAACTGTGGCGCGGTCCCGTGTGGGTGTCCGTTGTCCAGGCTCGGCGACCTGGATCTTGAGCTGGTCGAGCAGAACAGACCGGAGCGAAGTCGCTGACAAGTAGGCGTGCCCGCGCTGCTCCTGGGGCGACGGGGCCAGGCTGGGGTCGTACACGGTGCCTGATGCCCGGAGTTGGAGCGGCTCTGTGCCTGGAGGCCTGACGGTCAGGTTGTCACCGGGTGCCACGCCCAGCAAGCCCAGCGAGTCCTCGCCGATGAGGATCTCGCCTGGTGCCGGTGGCCATGCGCCCTTCACATCGAACCTGGCCATCCGCATCGGGTCGTCCTCCGCCGCCACGAACACCTGCAGCGGCACGCTCAGCGTCCGGCCGCTGACCGCGACCGCGGCATCGAACTGGGTGCGCCCGGTCGCCTCCGATACTCCCGGCCTCTGGCGTGCCTCCTCAGCGAGCGCGGCCATTCTCGCGGGGTCGATGCCCTGGTCGAGCACGATGGTGGCCGAGGCCGGCTCGGTGCTCATGTACGCGCCGCTCGTCTCCCTGCCGATCGAGGCCCACGCCGACAGCAGCCCGCCGAACACCGTCAGGCTGACCGCCAGCGCCACCACCATCAGCACGAACCTGGACCATGACGCCCGCAGATCCCTGCGCAGCTTGACCGCCATCAGCCCGCTCATCGTGCCACCACGCTCTCGTCGGCCACAACGCGGCCGTCCACCAGGGTGATCTCCCGCTTGACGATGGAGCGGATGTCGCGTTCATGCGTGACCACCACGATGGTCCGCCCCTCGGCATTCAGGTCCGCGAACACCTCCAACACGGCATCAGCAGTGTGCGAGTCGAGGTTGCCCGTCGGCTCATCGGCCAGCAGCAGCGGCGGGTCGTTGGCCAGCCCCCTGGCGATCGCCGCGCGCTGCTGCTGCCCGCCCGACAACATGGCCGGGAGCTTGTCGGCCTGGTCCCCGATGCCCACGCGCTCCAGCAGCTCGCGGGCCCGGTCACGCCGCCGTACGGCCGGGATCTTGGCGGCGAAGTCCATCGGGAGCATCACGTTCTCGGCCACCGTCAACGTGGGGAGAAGCTGGAAGAACTGGAACACCAGCCCGACATTGCGCCCCCGCCACGCCGCCAGCCCCGACTCCGACAGCGACCCCAGATCGGCGCCCGCCGCGACCACGCTCCCCGAGGTGGGGCGGTCGATGCCGGCGAGCAGGTTCAGCAGCGTCGTCTTCCCGCTGCCCGAGCGGCCCACGACCGCGACGAACTCACCCTCCTCGATGCCCAGATCGAGATGGTCGACGGCGACGACCTCGTCAGCGCCGAGTGGATAGGTCTTGACGACGTCGCTGACCTGGATGGCAAACCCCACGATGAGACACCTCCGGTTCATCCGTGACTGGGGATGGTGTGGCCGAGGCCGCCACCGACGACGAGCATCATGACGACGAACAACAGAATCAGGACGGCTGCCACGATCCCCGCCACCTTCATCCAGCGGGGGATGCCATCACGGGTCCCGGCCATGTGCTGCGTCCCTTCCTCGGTTGATGGCCGCCAAGCTACGAACACCGGGGGTGGTGCCGAAACGCCCTAGGAGATGACCTCTCCTGTCCACATTGCGTGGACGAGGCTCCCCTCTCAGGGGGACGCCAGACGGGAAGCACCGGCATTACCCTTGGCCGTGCCATGTCATCGACGGTCACAGCCCGCTCCCGGGCCCTCCTCGACACCGCGTTCGCCGCCGCCGTGTTCGTCGTCTCGCTCGCGCTGCTCGCCCACGGCGGGCCCACTCCCATCCGGACGAGCACCCAGGGGCTCGATGCGCTGGGCGTGGTGCTCGCGGCCTGCTCGGCGGCGCCGTTCGTGGTCTGGCGGCGTTTTCCACTGACCGTCTTCGCGGTGACGGCTGGGGCCAGCGTGCTCCTGGCCGGGTTCGGCTACGCGGCCGATCTCGTGCTCGGGCCCATCGCCGCCCTCTACCTGCTCGCCGCCAACACCGTGTGGACGGCACGCACCGCAGCTGTGGTGGCCGGGCTGCTCATGGCCTACCTGGGCGCGGCGGCGTACGCGCAAGAGGCTTTTCCTGGGGTGGGGCTGGTTCACACCGCCCTGCCGTGGGCGGTGGCGTGGTTCGCCGGTGAGAGGACGCGGCTGCGGCGGGAGCAGGTGGCCGAGCTGCAACGGCGGGCCGTGGACGCCGAGCGCGAGGCCGAACGGGAACGCCTGCGCGCCGCGAGAGAAGCCGAACGGGAGCGGCGCCTCGCCATCGTGGAGGAACGCGCCCGCATCGCCCGCGACCTGCACGATTCGGCCGGCCACGCGATCAGCCTCATCGCCGTTCGCGCCGGTGCCGCCCGGCTGCGCCACCACACGGACGACGACCACTCGCTCCAGGCCTTGCAGGCGGTCGAAGACCTGGCCAGGCACACAGTCGCGGAGATCGATCAGCTCGTCGCCTCCCTGCGTGAGGACGAACCGGACATGGCCACCCCGCTCGGCCTGGCCTCACTCGACTCCTTGATCACCCACCACACCGCGGCAGGGCTGCGGGCGGAGCTCGACATCAAGGGCTCGACCCAGCCGCTCGGCAGCGTCGCCGACCAGGCCGCCTACCGCATCCTCCAGCAGGCACTCGCGAACGCTGCCCGCCACGGCACCGGAAACACACGAATCGAACTCGACTTCACCGGCACGGAATTCGAGCTCACCGTCACGAACCCCACGCGCGCCGGCACGCCCCGGCGAGACGGCGGGCACGGGCTGATCGGCATGCGCGAGCGCGCCGCCCTGGCCGGTGGCAGTCTCGACGCGGGACGAGCGGACGGCGTCTTCCGGGTCCACGCCCGGCTTCCCTATGGGAACGTGCCGGCATGACGCGCGTCCTGATCGCCGATGACGACCACCTGATGCGGGCCGGGCTGATCGAGCTGCTCACCGCCGACCCCGGCATCGAGATCGCCGGACAGGCCGCGACCGGGCGGGAAGCCGTCGCCAAGGCCCGCATGCTCGCGCCTGAGGTCGTCCTCATGGACGTACGCATGCCGGACCTCGACGGGATCGCCGCCACCAAGCAGCTCTCCCAGACCGCCCCGGAGGTGAAGATCCTCATCCTGACGACGTTCGAGCAGGATGACTACATCTTCGACGCCTTGCGCGCCGGCGCCTCCGGATTCCTGCTCAAACGTGCCCGCCCCGAGGAGCTGATCGCGGCGGTACACGCCGTCGCATCCGGCGACTCGCTGCTGTCGCCATCGGTCACCCGCCGCGTGATCTACCGGCTGGCCCAGCAGCCCACCCCCAACCTCGCCGACCAGGCGAAGCTGGAGGCGCTCACGCCCCGTGAACGGGAAACGCTCGAACTGGTCGCCCGCGGCCTGTCCAACCGCGAGATCGCGGCCGTGCTCGTCGTCGAGGAGTCGACGATCCGGACTCACGTCAAGCGCATCCTGATG
The DNA here is from genome assembly GCF_052245935.1 of Nonomuraea sp. 3N208. Lineage (NCBI taxonomy): Bacteria > Bacillati > Actinomycetota > Actinomycetes > Streptosporangiales > Streptosporangiaceae > Nonomuraea > Nonomuraea sp. 3N208. The sequence continues at coordinate 114,724 of NZ_JBQQBR010000004.1, forward strand.
AAGCTCGGCCTGCGCGACCGGGTCCAAGCAGTGATCTTCGCCTACGAGACCGGCATCAACCGCCCGCGCCGCATCGAAGGCCATCCACGACCCGAGTGAGCATGCGTTGGCCGCGCGGTCGGGCGCGGCGGAAGGTCGCCTCTGGCCGAACAGGAGCGAGCGAACTTTCGAGTGGCGGCCGTCTGCGCCGACAAGCAGATCGCCCCTCTCGACCGTGCCGTCACCGAAGACGGCACGGACGCGTGCCCCGTCCTGCTCAACAGCCTGGAGTTCAGCGTCGAAACGGATCTCGACCTGGTCGCGTATGGCCTCGTACAGGACTGCTTCGACGTCGCTGCGCAGCAGGTTGAGGGTGCGCCCGCCGAGCATGGCTTCCAGGTCTCGTGCCCGGGCCGATAACTGTGGTTGCACAAGAAGTCTGACCGGCGAGTATCTCGTGCGATGGCAAAGTGCGGGAGTGCCTTCGGCCAGACACGGGCTCCCGGCTTGCGGGCTATGACCTGCTGACGGGAGAAACGTATGCATGTATGCACGTGACAACAGTTCGGGTGCCGACCGGCGGCAAGAGCGATCGGCTGCTCCGGTGGACGCCGCCCAGAGAGGGTCGTGAGCCATGCTGCGACTCGGCGTCCCCAACAAGGGCGGGCTCACTGACGGCGCCCAGCTGATGCTGGCGGAGGCTGGCTACCGCCGGCGAAAGGACAGCAAGGAACTGCTGGTCGTCGATCCTGACAACTCCTGCGAGCTGTTCTTCCTGCGCCCCCGGGACATCGCCGTCTATGTCGGTGAGGGCATGCTGGATGCCGGGATCACCGGACGGGACATGCTGGTCGACTCCGGGGCGCGGGCTGAGGAGATCACCGGCCTTGGTTTCGGTCGTTCAGCCCTGTACCTCGCGGCACCGCCGGGGCGCTGCCGAAGCCCAGAGGACCTGACGGGCCTTCGCGTGGCCACCGCCTATGCGGGGGTGGTCGAGAAGCACCTGGCCGACATCGGGGTCGATGCCCGCATCATCAAGCTGGACGGTTCAGTGGAGACCGCGATCCGGCTGGACGTTGCCGACGCCGTGGCCGACGTCGTCGAGAGTGCGGCTCGTCTGCGCGAGGTCGGGCTGGAGGTCTTCGGTGACCCGGTCATGCGGTCGGAGGCCGTGCTGATCAAGCGGCTCGGGGCACCGGTGGAGAACGGGCTACGCCAGCTCATCGGGCGGCTCAACGGTGTCCTGGTCGCGCGTGACTTCGTGACCATGGAGTACGACATCGCACAGGAGCGTGTCGAGGAGGCGATCGCGATCACGTCCGGCATGGAGGCACCCACGGTGTCGGCGCTGCACAGGAACGGCTGGGTCGCTGTCCGCGTCATGATCCCCCGGGAGGGTCACCAGCAGATCATGGACCGGCTGTGGGAGGTCGGTGCACGGGCCATCCTGGTCACCGGCATCTACGCCTGCCGCCTCTGACACAGATCACCGGGCGGATGCACTGGCCTCCTGGACAGAAGAGGTTCGCTCACCAAGCGACCCCGAGTGGGAGTCGTCAGCGGTGGCCTGGCTTCTCGATACGGTGCCGCTGGAGTACAGGGCGTATGAGGTGCTTCCCCGGAAACCCGCGCATGTTGCCGATGTCAGGGCCGGCTTGTCCGACGATTTGTTCAGCAGCGCTGACACGGCCGAGCAGTTCGCTCGGGGTGTGCATCTGGACGATGGTGCTCCGGGACACCACGGAGACGGTGTCGGCCGCGCCGATCAGGACGAGGAAGGCCAGTCCGGCCCACGGGTGGGGCGACATGCCGAACAGCGCGAGCGGGGCGCCCCATGCGGCGGATCCGCCGAGCATGACCAGGCCGAGCCGGGGCGGGCTCGGGCGTGGCGGGCGAACCAGTCGTAGGTCGGCCTGCGGCGGCCGGTGTGGTCGTCGCCGCGGTGCGCCGGAACGGGACGGTGGTGGTGTGCTGTTCGCGCAGCTCGGCGACCCGGCGGTCATAACCGTGCCGAATCTGTCGGCGATTACCTCTGGTACGTCAAAGACGCTGACGGCACCGCGCTAGGCCCCACCGGCTGAGAGCGCACATACCCGGAACACACCGGGGCCTGCTAGAACGTTTTCGGTCAAGAGCTCCACGACCACACACGGAGACAACCAATGCGCAAGCCCCCTTTCCTCAACCGCCGGAGCCTCTTAGTTGCGGGCTGCGGGATCACGGCTGGGGCCTTCCTCGGAACCCGTCCGGCGCATGCAGACGTTCCGGACTCCGCCCGCTTCGATCTGCCGGGGGACGGCGGCAATCCGATCCTGAAGAAGTCACTCGGCCACAACTGGGTGCTGCAGTCCTTCGCGTACGACAACGCGCACCAGCACATCTACTTCGCCCAGGTGGAGTCGGGTTCGAATACAGGCGACCTCTGGATCACCAAGACGGATGAGGAGGGGAAGATTCTGGGCTCAATGAAGCTCCACGGCTTCGGCCACGGCGTGGCGATCGCGGCAGAGCCGTACGACGGAGCCGTATACCTGTGGACCGAGTGGCAGGCGAGCGCCAGCGGATTCGGCACTAAGATCGGGCGATTCAAGTTCGTCAACGGCGGGGTTCTGGAGAAGACCAGCAGCGCAATCCAGGACCGCACGCCCTCCATCGGCGACACGATGGTCAATCCTCAACCAGCGATCGACCCCTCGACCGGCCGGCTGTTAGTGCGCTACAAGACCGGCGCCGACCTGCCGCGCATCGTTGCCTTCAACCTCAGCGACGCCCGCGCGGGCCGGCTTGGCGTCGATAACCGCCTGGTCGAACGCGCCCTGCCCTCGCGTGGATCCTGGGGAGAGAGCAACCCGTTCCAGGGTTACACGGCCTACGGCCGCTACGCGTACCTGCTTGAGGGCAGGGCAAACGGGCCGTCGTACATCACCGTCATCGACCTCAACGACACCGGCCAGTCGACCGTGGTCAACAAGTGGGAGACCACGACGGGTGCATCTCTTCCGGGCCGGGAGCCGCAGGGCATGGCCATCTGGATGCACTCCACCGGCCCGCGGCTGGCCTTCGGGTTCCATTCGAACACCGGTGGGGTACGGCAGGCCACCGTCTTCTACAAGAGCGAGTTCGTCTGATACGCGAACTTCGACTCGGCCATGGCTCCAGGTACAGCGCGCGGTGCTGCTGTCGGCCACCACCGTGGAATACTGCCCGAGGTGGTACCCGCCCGCCTGCTCGGCTCCCTGGCCGACTACGCCAACCGCCCAGGCCTCACCACCAGCAGCGTGGAAGACCTGCTGGATCGGCCCGCGCGCACCTTCGCCGACTGGGCAGGCGACAACGCGTTCGCCTTCGGCGGCCTGATCCTGGAGATGCTCGCCGGACCCCTCTCCGTCAGGAATCCTCCTCGTCGAGCGGGTGCTCCTCCCCCCACACGAGCATGGCGTAGAGGATCCCGCTGAGGCTCTGGCCCTGCTCGGTGAGCTCGTAGACGACCCGGGGCGGCACCTCCGCGTGCACCGTACGAGTGAGGATCCTCTGGTTCTCCAGGGCGCGCAGCCGGTCGGTGAGCGTCTTGGCACTGGGCTCGCCCAGCGCGGACCGCAGCTCCCCAAACCGCTTGGGGCCGTCCAGCAGCTCCCGGATGATCAGTGTCGTCCATTTGCCGTCGAGCACCTTGAGCGTCCGCTCGACGCCGCACCCTCGCGGGCACACCGACTTCAACCGGTCGACGAGGTCCACTCCATTGGTTTCCATATGGAAACAATATTTCATCCTAGGTACTACTTCATTTTAGAAACTAATGTGCCGATCCATGAGTAGATCAACCGTTGTCGTCCATGGAGCGACCGGCATCCAGGGCAGCCCTGTGGTCCGCCCTCTCCTCGCCGCGGGCCACCACGTCCGCGCCGTCGTCCGCCGTAACTCCGCGTCCGGCCTGCCCGCCGGCGCCGAACCGGTCTTCGCCGACCTGTCCGTTCCCGCCTCCCTGGCCGACGCCTACGCCGGGGCCGATGCGGTCATCGTGCAGCTGCCGCTGGTGTTCGCCGCCGACGCGGCGGTGCCGCAGGCCGAGGCGGTGCTCGGCGCGCTCAAGGGTGCGGGGGTACCGAGGGCGGTGTTCAACACCGGCGGCCCCCCGGTCACCGAGCCCACGGGGGTGCCCTTCGTCGACGCCCGGGCGCTGCTGGCCGCCGAGCTGCCGAGCGTCGTGGACGTCGCCGCGGTGGTGGGGCCGGCGTTCACGTACATGGAGAACCTGGCCGGCCCCTGGTCGCTCCCGCTCGTGGCCGCGGGGGAGATCGCCTACCCGCTGCCCGCGGAGCTGCCGGTGCCGTGGCTCGCGCTCGACGACTTGGCCGCCGCCATCGTCGAGCTCGTCACCGACCCCGCCCCGCCGCCGCTGCGCATCGTGTCCGGCCCTCAAGCACTCACCGGCGACCGGGCCGCCGCGGAGCTCGCCGCCGCGCTGGGGCACAAGCTGCGGTGGCGGACCGTCGAACCCCAGGAGTACGAGCGGATGCTGGCCCCGCACCTCGGCCCCGAGGCCGCCGCGGGCGTTGCCGCCGCCTACACTCCTCCCCCGCCGGGTACGCCGCCGCCTCCTACCCCCGACCCCGCGCTGATCAGGACCGGGACGACGACCTTGCACGAGTGGGCCACACGCCAGGACTGGCGCTCCTGACGACGACGGCGGCGACACGACTCCGCGACAGTGGGCGACGTCATGACCCCGGCATACCTTCCAGAGGTCGCTTGGCCGCGAGGTCCTCCCCCTCCAGAACCGCCCGCCGAACACCACCGCGCGCCGCGTCTCGGGGCACCCAGAACACCCGCCAGTCCGCCACATCAGCTCCTCTACCGAACGGGAACAACACGCCTATCCAATAGGGAACTGGTCTCCTGGAATCGCACCTCACGTGGGCATTTCAACCGAGAAGCCGTACGGGAGCTCCAGCCGGTGGCGGCCCAGGAGTTCGGGGTCGGCGAGGATCGCGGCTGTGGGGCCGTCCGCGACGATGGTCCCGCCGGACAGGATGAGGGACCGCTCGCACAGTTCCAGGGCGTACGGCAGGTCGTGGGTGACCATGAGGATGGTGACATCGAGCCCGCGCAGGATGTCGGCCAGTTCTCGGCGCGCGGCCGGGTCCAGGTTCGAGGAGGGCTCGTCGAGGACCAGGATCTCGGGTTCCATGGCCAGCACGGTCGCGACGGCGACCCGGCGGCGCTGTCCGCCGGACAGATGGTGTGGTGGTCGGTCGATCATGTTGAGCATTCCGACTCGCTCCAGCGCCTCGCAGATCCGCCGTTCCAGCTCTTCGCCTCGGATGCCGAGGTTGGCGGGGCCGAAGGCGACGTCCTCGCGGACCGTCGGCATGAACAGCTGGTCGTCGGGATCCTGGAAGACCAGGCCGACACGGCGCCGGATCTCCTTCAGGTTGTCGCGGGCCACGGGCAGCCCGCCGACGGAGACCGTCCCCAGGCTGGGCGTGAGGATGCCGTTGAGGTGCATGACCAGGGTGGTCTTGCCCGCGCCGTTAGGCCCGAGCAGCGCGACACGTTCGCCCCGGTCGATCGACAAGTCCACGCCGAACAGGGCCTGGGTGCCGTCGGGGTAGGCGTGCATCAGCCCTTCGACCAGCAGAGAGTTCACCACAGTCCTCCGATGAGTATCGTGATCGCGGCGGCGGGCAGGGTGGCGGCCAGCGCCCACTGCGAGGCGGAGCCGCGCACGTCGTGGATGATGGGCATGGTTCCCGTGTAGCCGCGGCTGAGCATGGCCAGGTGCACGCGTTCGCCACGCTCATAGGAGCGGATGAACAGGGCTCCCGCAGAGCGTGCCACGACGGGCAGGTGCCGGAGGTCGCGTGCCACGAACGCGCGGGACTCCCGCGCTATGCGCATCCGGCGCATCTCGTCGAGGATCACCTCGACGTAGCGCAGCATGAAGGAGGCGATCTGCACCAGCAACTGCGGAAGCCGCAGCCGCTGGGCGCCGAGCAGCAGGGTCCTCGGCTCGGTGGTGGCGGCCAGCAGGATGCTCGCGATCACTCCGAGGGTCGCCTTGGCCAGGATGTTCCACGCGGCGAGCAACCCGTCGGCGCTCATCGACAGGCCGAAGACGGTCATGCGCTCGCCCTGGGACAGGAACGGGAGCGCGACCGCGAAGATCACGAACGGCACCTCGACGACCATCCGCCGCAGCAGGAGCTTCAGGGGGATGCGGGCTGCCACGGCGACCACGCCGAGCAGTGCGAGGTAGAGGGCGAACGCCCAGAACCGTTCCCGATCGGTGGCCACGACGATCAGGATGAACGCGATCAGTGACAGGAGCTTGCACTGCGGTGGGAGCCGGTGCACAGACGTGTCGGCATGGACATACAGGTGAGGGCTGTGTCCGGCGGCCATGGATTCACGATTCCGGCGTCAGTGGCTCGGCGGCTGACCGGCGGCGGGCTCTGCGTCGCAGCGCCCAGGCCACACCACCGCCCACGGCCAGGGAGACCCCCACACCGAGCGCGCCGGCCAGTCCTGTTGACAACCGCTCGTCTTCGACGCCCTTGAGGGTGTAGTCGGCCAACGCCGAGTCTCCCAGCGGATGGTCTTGCGCCTGAGACTGGAATCCGAGGTCGGTTGCCACGCGCTCGAGGCCGTCAGGGTTGGCCGAGGCGTAGAAGCTCACCAGTCCCGCGAGCACGACGGCGGCGGCAACCCCGCCGAAGAGGAACGGCCGAAGTCGCGGGGCCGCGCGATGGCCTCCCTCCGCAGGCCGAGCAGGAACCAGTTCACCGGAGGCGGTGCGCAGCATCGCGGGCCTGACCAGGCTGCGCGCGCCGTAGACCAGGTCGGGCCGTACGGCCAGCACGGTACTGACGGTCAAGGCCGTGATCGCGCCTTCACCCAAGCCGATGACCACGTGAACCCCGCCCATGGCCGCGGCGACCGTGACGGGATCGATCGAGGACGTCCCGCCGATGGCATACAGTCCCGTGAAGACCAGGGCGGACATCGGGACCGACACCATGGCTCCGACGAAGGACGCGACGACGACGCCGGTACGGTTGCGCGGTGCCAGCTTGCCGACTGCGCGGAAGACCCCGTACCCCGTCAGGACGGTCACCAGCCCCATCAGGCAGATGTTGACGCCCAGGGCCGTCAGCCCTCCATCGGCGAAGAACAAGGCCTGCACCGCGACCACCACAGCGATGCACAGGACACCTGTATAAGGTCCGACGAGGATCGCCGCCAGAGCACCTCCGATCAGGTGGCCGCTCGTCCCGGCGCCGACGGGAAAGTTCAGCATCTGGACGGCGAAGACGAAGGCGGCCACCAGCCCGGCCAGCGGAGCCATCCGGTCGTCCAGTTCCCCTTTCGCCTTGCGCAGGGAATAGGCGACGCCACTGGCGGCCACGGCGCCCGCGGCAACGGACATCGGGACGGTGAAGAAGCCGTCGGGTACGTGCACGAGATCCTCCCGGAATTGCTTCCCAAGCGATTGACTTCGCAGCGGGCACTCCTCGCCGCCGTAGCAGCGCAGGATTCGGGCCGAGCTCACCCGGGGGCAGTGATCACCGGAACTGTGGACGGATCAGCGCCACTGGCGGGCCGACCCGTAAAGACGTATGCACTCGCGAATATGTCATGCATGCGATGACCACGACCCATCTCACGGCGGACCACGCTGAATCCGAGCGTCGACTTGGGATTGTCTTTGATGATCGACACGGTGCTCACGAGCCCGGGACCCGTCTTGAGCCCAGCCGGATCACTCGTGTCGCGGGATCCTCGATACCTCGTGATCGGCATGATGGACCGCCTCGGCGATCAGCGCTCGAATGTGGGCGTCGCGGGCTCGGTAGAGAACCCGCCTCCCCTCCCGGCGACAGGCCACCAGCCCAGCCAGCCGCAGCTTGGCCAGATGCTGGGACACGGCAGGCCGTGCCGCTCCCACCACCGTGACGAGGTTGCCCACGTCGTGCTCACCATGAGCCAGGGCCCACAGCAAGCGCAACCTGGTGGCATCGGAGAGCATCCGGAACGCCGCGACCGCCACCTCCACCTGAGCGTCGGTCGGCGGGGTGCCGGTCGGTTGGCCGCCATTGTGCTGCTGCATGGTCGACGCACCTAACATGTGCTTGCGTGCGCATACGAATACATATCTAAGGGGATAACCGTTCTGTCACCCGCGCTCCATGAGACAGGACGAGGAGCAGCAGATGAGCGTGCACAGCCGCCCAGGACCCTCCCATGAGCAAGACCACAGCCACGGACATGGCCACGGACATGGCCACGACGAGCATGACCACGGATCCCCCAGCCGCACCCTAGGGGAACGGCTCCGTCATGTGGTGACGCCACACAGTCACGACGCGGCAGCCCGGACAGATCAAGCAATGGAGACCAGCCGCCGCGGCATGCGCACCCTGGCCATCTCCTTCGCCGTGCTCACCGTCACTGCTCTCGCCCAAGTAGCGATCTTCACGGTGTCGGGATCTGTGGCCCTGCTCGGTGACACCCTCCACAACTTCGCCGACGCCCTGACCGCGGTGCCACTGGCGATTGCCTTCACGGTGGGCCGGCGAATGGCTTCGCGCCGGTTCACCTACGGGTACGGCAGAGCCGAGGACCTGGCCGGCATCATCATCGTGCTCATCATCGCCGCCTCGGCGGGCCTGGCCGGGTACGAGGCCGTCAAGCGCCTGATCAACCCACAAAACGTGGAGGCGCTCGGCTGGGTCGCCGCCGCAGGCGTGATCGGCTTCCTCGGCAACGAACTGGTGGCCCGCTACCGCATCAAGGTCGGCCGCGAGATCGGCTCCGCGGCGCTGGTCGCCGACGGCCTGCACGCCCGTACCGACGGCTTCACCTCACTGGCCGTGCTGCTCGGAGCGGCCGGAGTATGGGCCGGCTGGCCGTACGCCGACCCGATCATCGGCCTGCTCATCACCATCGCGATTCTCTACGTGCTGCGTGACGCCGCCCGCGAGGTCTACCACCGGCTGATGGACGCCGTCGACCCCGCGCTGATCGCCAAGGCCGAGCAGATCGTCGCCGAGACCCCCGGCGTGCGCGGCGTCGGCTCCCTGCGCATGCGCTGGATCGGCCACTCCCTTCGCGCCGAGGTCGACATCGTGGTGAGCCATGAGCTCTCCCTGGTCGAGGCGCATGCCGTAGCAGTCGAGGCCGAGCACCGGCTCATCCACGACCTACCGCGTCTGCAAGCCGCCACAGTGCACGCCGATCCCGACGGGCCGGAAGGCACCGATCACCACGCCGCCCTGGTCATCCACCGGTAGCCGCGAGCAGATCACCCTCCTTTGACATACGCCTTCGACCGCTCTCCCGCGCTGCAGCCGCCGGACGCCGACGCGGCTCTACGATGTGGTCATGAGCATGAGCGCGGCCCACGCAGATGCGCTGACCTCCCAGCAGAGGGGTGAGCGGTTCGAAGTCGCCGCGTCCGTTCTGGCCCTCCTCGCCGATCGCACACGATTGGCGCTGCTGAACCAGTTGAGCCTCGGCGAAGCCGATGTCACCACCCTCACCGAGGCCATCGGAGCCTCTCGCCCCTCCGTCAGCCAGCACCTGGCCAAGCTCCGGCTCGCCGGCCTGGTGACCGCCCGCAAGGACGGGCGCCACGTCGTGTACTCCCTCCACCATGGACACCTCCGCCGGCTGGTCGAGGAGTCGCTCAACGTCGCCGACCACCAGATCGGGTCACTGCCGCCGCATGACTGAGCGGCACCTCGCCGACCCCCGAGCCGCGCCGCAGTTCGCCATCGACCAGCGGATCGCACCCTCACCCAGCTCGTCACCGGCCTGGGCGGCATCCCCAAACCGCATCTGGCCACCCTGCCGGGCCTCATGGTCGTCCGCACAACGCTGAAGATGCCCGCAACTCCTCAACGTGGGCGGCGGCGCCCCGGCCGCCTTACGCGGTCCTGGCGCGGAACTCCCATGCTCACGTTCCGACGACGATGGCGACGATCAACCCGACGAGAAAGAGGCTCCCCAACGCGCCCGTCCAGATGATCGCCTTCCTGGAACCCGTCATGAGAGCGCCGAAGAACACCACGACGGCCAGCCCGGACGCGATGCCGCTGGGCACCAGGATCGCCCTCCACACGCCGCGTTCCCCCGTGGGCAGTACCCGGTCCCCCTCGAGAGTCAGTACGGCAGGGAAGACCTCACCCACTTCCACCTCCGGGACAGTGTCAATGACGATCGGCTGCTTCGACCGGTCGTCGAACACGAACCGCGACTCGCAGTCATACTGCGTGCGCCTCGACCATCCGCTCCCCACGGTGTGGGCCTCGCAGGACACGACGGTGGCGGTGCCAGGCGTGCCGCTGTGACCGAATCCCGCCCTCAACTCCGGAGTGACAACCTCGACGATCCCGACCACGATCCAGATGAGCAGGCCCGCCGGAACGATTGGTACAGCATCATGCCGACGGTCATCCCGACTCCGAACGGCTCCGGCGGCGTGGTGGGCCCCGGAGCCTGCCCACGGATCGCAGTCTTCCTCGAAGACCTGTTGGCCCCTCTCCCCACCCGACACGTCCGTGGCGGTCATGACACGTTGGCCAACGGCAGGCACCCTCGGTCGCCGTTCGAAAGGCGATGAGCTTGCATGCTGTTACGCGGCAGCCCGCACGTATGGGCGCCGCCGAGTAGGTAGGGGCACCGCGCAGCGTCGGCTCCTGGTGCATGCATCGGCTGGCAGCAGGGCAGCAAACGATCATAAACGGGCCTCAACGGCCCGAGTGACTGCTCTTGGCTCGGTAGTTTCACCGCGGCACGTGACGAACGAGCCGGAACGGCGCTGACAGTTGGTGGGTCAGCGGCGTCCCGCTCGGGTCAGTGCGTCCTCGGCCTGGGTGGCCATCGCGGTGACAAGGTCCTCGGCCGGCGGCAGGTCGGTATCAAGCTCGGCGTGCTGGCCGCGCTGGATCAGCGCATCGCCGTCCAGGCCCTGCTGGCGACCTTCATCGCTGACAAGACCATCGTCGATGAGTCCGCCGCCCGCGCCTCCGTCAACGAGGTCATCGCCGCGGAATGAACCCGGAAAGGCCCATCCCCGACGGGTGTAGCGTCTAACACGCGAAGTTGATCAGAGGGGTGCCTGCCATTGGAACTGCAAGACACACGGTTGGACATGTCTCAAAGTGAGCGTGTCCACCGATACAGCGATGTCGCGAGCGCGTTGGCGTTGCACAGCGACCGGCAGCTCGGCGAGTCACTGGAGCAGGCGCAGATTCTGGGCTCAGGGATAGGCGGTAGCTCGGCGTTGTTAGCCATCGATGGCGTGCCGGTCTTCGCCAAGCGAGTACCACTGACCGACGTGGAGCGCCGCGCGGGCAACGTAATGTCCACCGCGAACCTGTTCGGGGTGCCTCCGTTCTGCCAGTACGGACTCACCGCTCTCGCCGGGCCGGGCTTCGGCGCCTGGCGTGAACTCGCGGCCGGCGTCATGACGACCAACTGGGTCCTGGCCGGGCGCAGTGCGGCCTTTCCGCTGCTGTATCACTGGCGGGTGCTGCCGGGAGCGCCGCCACCCACCGATGAGCACTCCGACGTCGAGGCGGTCGTGCAGTACTGGGATGGATCATCAGCGGTACGGGATCGTCTCCACGCCCTTGCCCGCGCCTCGGCCAGCATCGTGCTGTTTCAGGAGTTCATCCCCTACAACCTCGACAACTGGCTCGCCGCTCAGCTCACCGCCGGCCAGGACGCAGCGATTGACGCAAGCGCCATGGTCGAGTCGTGCCTGCTCACCGACGTGGCCTTCATGAACGGCCAGGAGTTGATGCACTTCGACGGCCACTTCGGCAACATCCTCACCGATGGTGAACGCCTGTACATCGCCGACCTCGGACTGGCGACCTCCACTCGGTTCGACCTGTCCAAGCAGGAGATCGAATTCCTGGAGCGCAACAGGACCCACGACATCGGGTACGCGCTGATGCGGCTGGTCAACTGGCTCGTCACCAATGTCTGTGGGGTGAAGGTGCCGCAGAACGGCATACCGGGACAACGCAACGAGTACATCCGCGCGTGCGCGGACGGCGCGGACCCCGCTGGTGCTCCGCCGACTGTAGCCGCAGTGATCCGCCGGTACGCACCCGTGGCGGCGGCCATAAACGACTTCTACTGGGACCTGTACGGCACCAGCAGGACAACGCCGTATCCGAGCGAGAAGATCGAACGCGCCATGAGTGCAATGCGCTGATCCCCATCAGACACGGCAGCACGAACACCAAGCCGACATGCTGCACATCAAGACCCCGGAGGTCATGTTGCCGGGGTCTTCTCGCTCCCTCACATCCCCATCCTGAATGACGCCTGCATCACCATCTTGAACGTCCGCGCACAGGTTGAGCAGTGTCAGCGAAGTTTGAGTGACCCCGGTCACTTATGTGGTGGTTCCAAAGCCTGTCCTGCCGATCACGTGAGCCAGACGGCGGTCGAGCGGGCCAGGTAGATGTTGATGGTGGCCTCAATGCTGGACCAGGCCGCCGACTGGGACGGGAGCGACGTGGCCGTTTGCCGGAAGGGTCTGCGCCAGGGCGAGGCCAATGTCGACCAGCGATGACCGGCGCAGGCAAGCGACGTCGGCGAAAGGAGTCCACATCGACTCGGCGATTTCACCGTTCGGCTCAGGCCGGAGCTGACCGCCGGTGATGCGGACCCGGTAGAAGATGCCGACATTCTGGTGCTCGATGCCGGCACGGGCGACGGCGGCGGGGATCACCCTTGAGTCCACGCCCAGCAGGCGTTCGACCACAGCGTCGCAGCCGGTCTCCTCAGCGACCTCCCGGATCACCGCGTCGAACGGATCCTCCGCGTGCTCGACCCTGCCGCCTGGAAGAGTCCAGTTGGATCCGCCCATGGGTGATACGTAACGAGCGAGCAGCACCCGCCCGTCCTCGATGCACACGGCGTACGCCGCCAGCCGGAAACTCATCCCCGTACCTCCCCTGACGCACCAACACGTCGTGCCGCTGAAGCTTCGCTGGCACGAACTTACTGATCATCAACCTTGGATGGCAACGATCAAGGTTTCCCTGACACAGGACAGCTGAGTTTGAGCGCCAGCGGAACCTGACGAATATCGATGTTCGCGAGTTTCAGCACCACCCGGCGACGGCCACCGCATTGTCACCGCGCCTCAGCCATACACTCACGCACAGTACGACTCGCGGCGTGTGTCCGCTCGTTGTCTGCGGCATGACGGTACGTCGATCCGCCGACGACCGCCATAAGGGCAATACCTACTTTCCGGCGGACCGCTGACGCGGAAGGCGGCATCAGGCGGGTTGCTCGTCGCCTCGGATGCGGGCGTGCAGGTGCATGTCGTGTCGGCCGTCGGAGTGGACGGCGTCGCTGCGCTTAGTGCCCTCCAGGAGAAAACCGGATTTGACGGCAACCCGGCAGGAAGCCTTGTTGCGGGTCGAGTGATCCAAATGCAGACGGTGGAAGCCAGCCTCGCCCAGTGCCCAGACGCTCAAGGCCGTCAGCGCGCGGGAGGCCACACCTGCTCCACGGGCGGCCGGGAGTACCCAGTATGCGCACCCCGCGACACCGTCATCGAGATTCATTCCGCCCATGGCGATGCGCCCCAGCACCTCACCGCCGCCGCGGGTCACCGCCCAACTCGCGCCCGTCTCCTGCGCCCAGGCCTGGCGATACTGATCGAACCACTCACGGACCTGGTCTTCTGACGCGGGTTGGCGAGTGTGCCAGTGCTGGATCTCGGGGTCCTGGTAAGCAGCGAGGAAAACTGCCGCGTCGGACGGCTCCCAGGGTCGCAAGATCAGGCCACCGGGGGCGGAAAGCGTCGGTTGCGGACCGGCGGCGAGGGTTCCGGCGGGGATGGCAGGCGGCGTCGAAAAAGATCGCACATCTTATGCTCTCGCGACGGTGGATGTGTCAAGTTCCCGGCCAACTGCGGGGCGGCGTCTCGGTGCATGTCAACCTCAAGGCCATGATCGGTGTACCGTAAAGGCTGGCCGGAGACCGCAGACGCCTCAGCGCATCAGCGCCCGGCATCGCTGGCCGCCCGGCACGCAGGGACGCCAACCTGGCCCTCGACTAGCTCGCGTCGGGCGACCAGGCTCTCGCCCAAACCCACAGGCCCAGGAGAAATCATGTCCTCTCGGCTGAACCCCTACCTCACCTTCAACGGCAACGCCCGCCTGGCGATGGAGTTCTACGCGAACGTGTTCGGCGGCAACCTCGCCCTCGACACCTTCGCCGAGTTCGGCGCCACGGACTCGCCGGACGCCGACCGGATCATGCATGCGGTGCTGGAGACCGACGCCGGCTACACGATCATGGCCAGCGACGTCACCAGCGACATGCAATACGAGCCCATGGCGGGCTCCTCGGTGAGTCTCAGCGGCGACGACGCCGACCTCCTGCGCGGCTACTGGGAAAGGCTGTCCGCGGACGGCACCGTCACGATGCCCCTGCAGAAGCAGATCTGGGGCGACGAGTTCGGCATGTGCGTCGACAAGTTCGGCGTGTCGTGGATGGTCAACATCAGCCAGCCGCAGACCTAGCAACTCAAGGAGACAGGCCAGCCGCCGACGCCGCATCCGCCGGGGTAACGAGTCTTCTTGCGGCAGCCTTCGCGGTTAGGTCAGCCTGGGCGTTGGCCATGCGGCCAGAGGACGGGCAGGTGAGATGTGATGGCGCGCGACTCACGGCGTGACCGAGTGATCGTGGCGTGCAACGCGCAGCCAGGATCCGTGGACGACTACCCGTTCGGCGGTGAGGTGGCGGTGTTCAAGGTCGCCGGCAAGATGTTCGCGCCGGTGGCGCTGGGCCCGCCGCCCCGCAGCGTCAGCCTCAAATGCGACCCGGACCTCGCGGTCACCCTGCGCGGCCAGTATGCCGCGATCACTGCGGGCTACCACCTCAATAAGCGGCACTGGAACACGGTCACCGCTCGACGGCTCCGTACCCGACGATGAACTTCTCGACCTGATCGATCATTCCTACGAACTGGTCGAGGCCCGCCTGCCCAGGGCGGAACGGAACAAGCTGAAACCTGACCGGTAGTCCCTGGGCCGCGGCCTCAACCCGCTGGGCCAATCTCTCCAGCGGCAGAATCCCTCCGGCCAGCAGCGCCTGTGGACAGGTAGTAGTCAGTCCCCGTCGTGGCACCACCCAGGCACCGCCCGCTCGAGCACCGCCGCCACCCGGTCGTCCAGGACGACCCCGCACCATCGAGAAGCTGCGCCACGCTCGGTTGAAGATCGCCCTCTCACAGCCTACCAAGAACCAAAGAACCCGAGTACCCTAGGGCTTGGAGGCAACGACGATGGCTGAACCGACAGTACGATCGAAGACGCCCGCGCCCCTGAAGGTGGATATCGAGACGGATCGTCTGATCACCCAGGGCGCCCATTTCCTGAACGTGACCAAGAAGGACCTCGTCGCCGACGCAGTCAAGATCTACATGGAACTCAAGCGGGAGGAAATCCGCCGAGGTGTGATCGACGCGATGAAAGTCCTCGACGGCAGCCTAAAAGCTGATGTGATGGCGTTGACCGGGCTGACCGCCGAAGAGATCGACGCGGTCGGCGGAATCGAGGACTAGCTCCAGGAGTGTGTATGCGTCCTGCCCGTCCCACGCTTCGCACGCTCACGGAGGACCTGAAGCTGCCGATCCCTCCGGTGAGGGTGCCATTGGACCACGTGGATCATCCACTGCTGGCCAAAGTCGTCGCGCAGTTCGCGGAGCAGGGCGTCAAGCACGAGCGGATACGCGCGATAGATGACGAGGTCGTGTACAAGGCGAAGGTGCAGCGGTGGCGCGGAGCGGTGTGGAGCGACGCGGACATTCCCTGGCTGATCGCGGCGGGGCAGCGCTCCGAGGGCTCGCCCGATGATTTCTACGCCGACCTGGAGACACGGGCGAAGGCTGCCCGCAGTCGATACAACGCCGAACATACTCCACCGCTGCGAACCGACACCTACATTGGCGAGTTCCTGCCCGACCGCCTCGACCTGGTGCGTTATCAGGCCGAGGCGGGAATCAGATTCCGAAGCACGCTCGTTAACGCGATCTTTTCGCTGGTTCGTGCGTCGCTGAACGACGGTCATGAGCATGTCATCGAGTTCGACACCTTCACCCTAGGCGTCCTGGTGCGTGCCGATCAGGGGCACGAGACCTACGCGGCTGTTCACATCACCGGTTCGGTGCCTCCCAATCTCACCGCGGTGGTCCTGCGCAACATGCCCGGGTGTGACCCGGACGGATGGTTCTTGGAGATGACCCTGCCCACGCGTACGCTCCTGCCCGGCGAACAGGTCTGGTCGACAGTCATGGACCCGACGGCCGCAGCGGAGCTGCTCCATCACGAAGGCTGACCTGGCGGGGATCGGCCATGCACACGACGACGGCGTCCTTCCGCCCGTTGGACCCAGCCGAGGAACACACCGTCGGGGCAGTGCGTCGCCAGCGCTGCCGCGATCGCGCCGTGCAGGTTGGCGTCGTTGGGCAGGGCAAGGTGGTGCTCGTCCGGCTCGTCGTAGAGCGACAGGTCGAGCCGCGCCCCCGGGTACCTGCGGACCCCGGCCACGATCCCCCCTTCGCCCACGTATGACAGGGCGACCGAGCGGAGCCTGGACCAGGGATAGTCGTTGATGCCCCGCTCGGTGACGGTCAGTACGCCCATGGCCTTGGCCTGCAGATTTATCCGGATATATCCGGCGATGCCGATGGCCGCCACCAGCACCACGCCGACCATGAAGGCGATGTAGTCCGGGGCATTCACCCCCCGGTCCTCGGGCAACATCCCGCCGATGACGCCGACCACGATCAGTACGACAGCGGCGATGACGATCATCAGGCAGCCGAACATCCCCCTGTTCTGCCTGAGCGCGGCGGCCCGCAGGTCGAAGGCGGTTCCGTCGGGCGGCTGGCGGAGCACCTTCGCCTCTACAGTGGACTGGCTCCACCGCTTGACATCCTCGCGACCGAGCAGCATCCCGCCGGCGATGCCGCACAGCGCGGCCGCAATCCCGATCAGCTGCGACGGGTACACCTTGCCACCGTTGATCCCGATGGCTATGGCGGCGCCGCCGATCATGATTGGGCAGATCGCGAAGAGCGCCTTGCGCATCAGCCCGATCGCCATCGGCCCGCCCAGCCAGACCCGGGCAAGCCAGAAATACCAGGCCGAGCTCCAGAACACCCCCGCGAAGATCTCGAAGGGGGCGGCGTCGTTCCGCCAGACGAGCACGATGCCGCCGATGAGACCGAGCCAGAGGATGGCGAGCAGACCGACGGCCAGTTGGTGGGCGAGGGGACGCTGCATGCGCGGAATCCTAGCCCTCCAGGTGGATCGCCCCAGACGGGCAAGTTTGTACGGCGCGCCGTACATTCGGGGCGTTCGCCGCGTCGGCACCACCCAGGCGGAGCCAGCGTCGGTGGAGCTCCTCGCCGATGCCAGTCAGCCGCCCGAACCGGGGTGTTGGCGGGAAGACGGCGCTCCACAGGAGGCGGTCCCAACACCTACCGATCAGAAGGCTGACGGTCTTCAACGACCCCCTGGCAGTAGGGCTGAAGCGTTCTCATGTTGTGAGACCGAGTAGCTGAAGGCCATCGGTTGGGTAGCTGCGAGGAAGGGCTCAGAGGTTTTCGACGTAGCTGGCGGCCGCCCCCGGACAGTCGGCCCGGCCGAGCTCGCCACGCTGCGCCACCTGGTCGCCGACTTCGTGAGCGTCACCGAGGCCGCCCGCACCCTGAAGATCGGCCGGTCCACGGCCTGCAAGGCTCCCGCTGACGCACGGGAATGATCAGGCGGCGACCAGGCCGCATCAGCGCAGGTCAGCGATAAGATATTCGACCGAAATTTCCCGGAGACTAAGGCGACCCCGAAAAGGCGCTGCCCTGGATGCAGCGGTGGGCCTCGGCTTGGCTGCCGTCGATGCGACCTCGGCGGTGTGTAGGCGAAAGCGCTGGCCATGTGACCGAGTACGGCCGGGCATGATTTACTACTGGACCTTGCTAACTGTCACGGTTGACGGCGATCGCGCTGCGCGGCCGCAGGAACCACTGTCAGCCCGTGCATGTCGAAACAGCAATCTTTCAAGCGATGAGGATGAGGAACATGCGCATTGGCTTCCCGGTTTCTTTGGCCTGCGGTGTGGTGCTGGTTGCGGGCTGCAGCTTCAGCTTCAGCGCAGGTAGCACTTCCGTCGAGAGACCCACGGTCGAACAGCAGGTCGCCGACCAGTTGGCGGCGAAGGTCGGGCAGCGACCGAAAGCGGTCGAGTGCCCGGGTGACCTCAAGGGGGAGCAGGGCACCACCATGCGTTGCCAGCTGGAGGCCAACGACGGGACGAAGCTCGGCCTCACCGTCACGGTCACGTCGGTCAAGGGCAGCGATGTCAAATTCAGCATTAAGGTCGACAACAAGTAGAGGGGTTTCCACGAGGCCGCCCGGACCCGAGGCAAGATCATCTGCAGGGCCCTGCTCGAGCCAGCGGGCGGATGGAACGTGGACGGTTCGGAACTCCCGGTACGTCGATGACGGGACATCACCCGGCTGGAACGTCAGTTTGCTGGACGGCCCAGCGAGGTTCCATATCTGCATCTACGTCCAGGGCGGCGGCCAATCGTATTGCTTCAACCGATACTTCACCAACGGCTGAGTCGACCACCGGGCCGCCGAAAGTTCGCCATCCAGGCCAAGGACTTAAAGATCGCGCCCAAGGAGATGCTGAGCAACTCGACGGCGCCGTCCAGTACCGCGGTCGGTGCGAAGGCAGCGCGCAACTGCTCGGCAAGGTGGTCGAACAGAGGTGCGTGCCAGTGGCGCTGCCCACGGTGGCGTACCGCTAGTGGGCAGCGCTGCCCGGGACGACCATGTGCCACGCCAGTTCCCCTCAGCCGACCGCGCCTGCCGTCGAGTAGGTGACCAGGGTCTGGTCGGGGTTGTCTGCGAGTTGCAGCACGACGTGGCTGTAGTTGAGCGGCCCGAGCCTCGGATGGCGAAGCTTCTTCGATCCGCTGCCCACCGCCATGACGTCATGACGCGGCCACCACTGCCGGACCTCCTCGCTGTCCCCCTTCAACTCCTCGATCAGGGCCTCGAAGCCGGGATCGTCCGGATGGCCGGCCGCGGCGAGCCGGAATCGGCCGAGCATGGCCCGGGCCTCCGGCTCCCATTCGAGATACACCGTTCGGGCGTGCGCCGCGGTGAACATCCAGCGCACGAGGTTGCGCTCGCCGTCGGGCAGCTCGTCCCAGTCGGCGAACAACTCACGCGCGGCGGGGTTGGAGGCCAGTACGTCCCAGCGGCGTCCCTTGACGATCGTCGGGAACGGCTCGAGCCGCTGTACCAGGGCGACCACTTCGGGATCGATCCACTCCGTCGGTGCCGCGGCGGTACCAGGGCCGGGCCCGTCCTCGCCGCCGCGGGCCAGCACCCGCAGGTACTGCCGTTCTGCGCCGGACATCCGCAGCGCGTCGGCCAGGGCGTCCAGTACCTGGGCCGAGGGTCGCACGGGTCGGCCCTGCTCGAGGAACGTGTAGTACGTAACGGACATGTTGGCCAGCAGCGCGACCTCCTCGCGGCGCAGTCCCGCCGTGCGCCGGCGGCTTCCGGCGGGCAGGCCGACATCGCCGGGGCGCAGGCGCTCGCGCCGGGACCGGAGCAACTGTCCCAGGGCCTGAAGATCACCGGTTGTTGCCATACAGCGCAGCCTAGTCATGCCAATACCAGTAACAAGCTGCTCTGGTTACCAGTTTCAGTCGCGCCCATGCTGGACCCATGACGATCATCTGGGAAACCATCACCATCCCCGTGGCCGACGGCACCACCTTGCCCGCCTACCTGGCCCGCCCGGTCGGCCGCGCCGCCCCGGTCGCGGTGCTCGTGGCGCACGAGCTATTCGCGGTGAACCCCGACATCCGGGGCGTGGCCGATGCCTTGGCGCAGGCCGGGTACCTGACCCTGGTGCCGGAGTTCTATCACCGGCACGCCGAACCCGGCCGCTGGCTCGAACGCACCGACGCCGGGCGCCGAGAAGGATTCGCCCTCCTGCACCAGTTGCGCCGCAACGAGGCCCTGACCGACGTGGACACCTGCCTAAGCTGGCTGGGCGCGCAGCCAGACATTCAGCAGACCGCGATGATCGGCTTCAGCGCCGGCGGCCACCTGGCCTACCTGGCAGCCTGCCAACTGCCGATCAGCCACACCGCCGTGCTGTACGGCGGCTGGCTGCCCACCACCGATATCCCGATGAGCCAGCCCACCCCCACGCTGGACCTGACCCCTGGGATCAGCGGCCGATTGCTCTACCTGGTCGGCGAGCACGACACACTGATCGACACGGGCCAGCGCGGCCAGATCCGCGCTGCACTGGAGCAAGCCGACGTCAAGCACGAAATGGTCATCTACCCCGACGTCGCTCACGCATTCTTCTGGCCCGGCACGCCGGCCTTCGACCAGAAGGCCCGAGACGACGCCTGGACCCGGGTCCTGAGCCTGCTCGCCGACTCTTGAGACTCCCTCAGAACGAGCTACACCATTCCTCGAAAGCCTGTGACTATGCCGAGCCGCGGGCGGCGGCGTCCCTGCTCAGCCGGCTCCCGAGGCTCGGGAACCCCGCACCGGCCCCGCCTGTTCGCCGAGATCTCCCCACCGGGCCGGCCGGACGGGATGGCGGTGGACACCGAGGGCAACGTCTGGAGCGCCATTGCGGGCGGCGGCCACCTCGTCTGCTTCTCCCCCGCGGGCACCGAACTGCACCGCGAACCGATCCCTGTCCCCACCCCGACGAGCTGCTGTTTCGCGGGCCCAGAACGGGACCGGCTGATCGTCACGACCAGCAGGAAGCGGATGAACGCCACCGCCCTGGCCGCCCACCCGTAGTCCGGCCACACGTGGGACGCGGGCCGGGTCGGCGCAACCGGCACCCCGCAGCTCCCCTTCGCCGGAACCCTGCCGTCACGGTAGCCGTCCACCCGGCCTGACGGCGATCACCACGAGCCCGCCCGCTCCCGGCCATGGACATGGCGCCGGTTCGCGTCGAGATTGGTCGGCAGGCGTGGTCATCGCGCTGGCAGGCGCCGATCGGACGACATGAGGAGCGTGCATGAGGATCGTGGAACTCGCCTCGGTGGACGGGTACATCGCCTTTGACCTGGACTGCCCGACGAGCGCGGGCGGCACGCGGCTCGCCCCGGACGTCACCCGCGGCGAAGCCGGGCTGCTGGCGCGGGCGATGACGTACAAGCTGGCCGTGCTCGGCGAGCGGATCGGCGGTGCCAAGGCGGTGCTGCGGGCCAAGGCCGAGGACCGGGCGGCCACCGTGGCCCGCTATTGCCAGGAGATCACTCCGCTGGTCGAGAAGGGCGTTTTCCTCACGGCCTCGGATCTGGGCACGCGTACGCAGGACTTCGCCCCGCTGCCTGGCTACCGTACCGACTCGGTGATGCACCAAGAGGTCGGCGGCGAGCTGGTGGACACCATCGTGACCGGCTTGGGCGTGGTCGTTGCCGCGGAGACCGCGCTCGGCGGTCTGGCCGGGCGGACGCTCGCGGTGGAGGGGTTCGGCAAGGTGGGTGGCGCCGTCGTGCGGGAGGCCGCGCGGCGGGGCGCGCGCATCGTCGCCCTCTCGACCCTGCACGGTTGCGTGGCCGACCCCTCCGGGCTGGACGTCACCGCCCTGGAAGAGCTGCGCACGGAGCACGGCGACGCCTGCGTCGGCCGGCTCGGTCTGCCCGTGCACCCCGCCGGGGCACTGTACGAGGCGGCCGCGGACGTGCTGGTGCCCGGCGCGCGGACCGGCACCCTGACCGCCGAGCGCGCCGCCCGGGTACGCGCCCGCGTGGTCGCCCCAGCGGCGAACGTGCCCTACACCGCGGCCGGGCTGCGTACGCTGCAGGAGCGTGGCGTGATGACGCTGGCGGACTTCGTCTGCGGCGCCGGCGCCACGATCGGCTACCTCGCCGAACGAGCCGGCCAGCTCTCCGACGCCGCCTCGGCACGGGCCCTGGTGGGACAGCGGGTCGGCCGACTCACCGCCACATCGCTGGAGCACCCCGGCGGCCCGTTCGCGGGCTCGTGCGCCATGGCGGAGGGGTTCCTCGCCACCTGGCGCGACTCGGGCGGCCTCCCCGATGGCCCACCCCTCGCTCCCGAGCCGGGACGGTGAGGCCCCCCACCACGCGGGTGTGCTGCACGATGGGGAGCGACGGCATGGGTCACGGGCGGCGGACGCGGTAGCGCAGGTGCGTGACCTCCGGGGTGGTCAACCGGCGGCCCAGGTCGAGCTCGATGTGTTCGGCCGGCAGGTTGTCGAACAGCCGTCGCCCCTGCCCGAGCAGGACCGGTACGACGTGCAGTTCCAGCTCGTCAAGCTGCCCGGCCCGCAGCAGTGCCTGCGCCGCCCCGGCCCCGTGCACCATCACCTCGCCGTCCCCGGCCGCCGCACGGGCTCGGGCGGCGCACTCGCGCACCTCGGTAACGTAGCGGACACTGCCTGGCGGCGGTTCGTCCGGGACGTCGTGGGTCAGGACAAAGACCGGTACGCCGTCGTGGTGGTCGCCCTGCCAGCGGCCGGCCAGCTCGTAAGTACGGCGACCGGAGATGACGGCGCGGGTGGACATCGCCTCGGTGAACACCTGGCCGCTCGGCCCCGGCTCGTTGCGCCGGTCGAGCCAGTTGAACAGGCGGAACCCGCCGATGCCCAACGGCGCGTCCACGCTGTCGTGTGGCCCGGCCACGTAGCCGTCCAGGGACATGGTCATGTACAGCCGGATGATCGCCATCGCTCAGCCCTCCGATCGCACGCGGTAGCGCAGGTGCAGCACATCCGGCGCGTCCAGGGAGCGGAGCGGTTCGAGCTCGATGTGGTCGGGCGGCATGTCCTCGAACAACCGGCGGCCCTGCCCGAGCAGTACGGGGATCAGCTGCAGCTCCATCTCGTCCAGCAGGCAGGCGCGAAGGCACTCCTGCGCGGTCGCGGCGCCGTGCAGCAGGATGTCGCGGCCGCCGGCTGCGGCTTTGGCCTGCGCGACACAGGATTCGATGCCGTCGGTGACGTAGCGTGCATGTCCCGGCGCGGGCTCATCGGGTGCGGCATGGGTCAGCACGAAGATCGGGACCCCGTCGTGATGGTCACCGGCCCAGCCGCCCGCGATATCGAAGGTACGCCGACCGACGATCACCGCTCCCGTGTCCATCAGCTCGTCGAACACGGTTGCGCTGGGCTCGTCGACGGGCCGGTGCGAACGCGGATCCACGCCGCCGGGACTCAGCCAGTCGTGCAGCCGCTCTCCGTTGACGCCGAGTCCGTGATCCGTTCCGTCGTCCGGGCCGGTGATGAAGCCATCCAGGGACATGGACATATAGAGGACGACCTTGGCCATGGGGTTCACTCCGTTCAGTGGTGCGGGGCGGGAGTCCGCGCGGCATTGCGCGGCCGTTCTGCTCCTTCAGAAAGGTGCCGTCGTGGCCGCGCTGGCGAGCGGACGGCCTCGGTGCGGCGGGTGTCGTCGGTACTGACGTGCCGGCCGGGCGAACTCATCGGTCCGCACGGAAAGTCGCCAAGGATCGCGATATGTCCGGGTGTGCACGGTACGGTGGTGACCCCGTAGCAGCGTGTGAGGAGAACGGTGGGCGCGAGCGAGCAGGCCGAGAACGCCGCCGATCCGGACAACCTCCTGCCCGGGCCGGAGGCCGACGACTTCGCCGAGCTGGTCCGCCGCCATCGCCGCGAGCTGCATCTGCACTGCTACCGCATGCTCGGTTCCTTTGACGAGGCCGAGGACCACGTCCAGGACGTGCTGCTGCGGGCCTGGCGGTCCCGGGAGAGCTTCCAGGGCAGGTCGAGCGTGCGTACCTGGCTGTATCGGATCGCCACCAACGCGTGCTTGGACACGCTCCGCCGTGACGCCCGCCGCGCCGCGCCCGCGTTGCCGGGGCCATCGGCCGCACCGGCCGGTTCCGGACCGTCGGTCGCCGGCATGCCGTGGCTGCAGCCCTATCCGGACCAGCTGCTGGACGAGCTGGCCGGCGACCAGCCGGGCCCCGAGGCAGTGGCGGTGAACAGGGAGACGATGTCGCTGGCCTTCCTGGCGACTATCCAGCTGCTGCCACCGCGCCAGCGAGCCGTGGTGATCCTGCGCGACGTGGGCGACTGGTCCGCCGCGGAGACCGCCGTCATGCTCGACATGACCGTCCCCGCGGTCAACAGCGCACTGCAACGAGCCCGCGCCACGCTGCGCGAGCAGTGGCCGGGCGGGCGGCTGGAATGGGCACCGGCCGCACAGCCCGATCCCGGGCACCGCCGGCTGCTGCAGACCTACATCGCGGCCCACGAGCACGCCGACCCGGAGATGTTGATCGCGGTGCTGCGCCACGACATCCGGCTGGCCATCTCCCCGCAGGTCGGCGAATGGCAGGGCCGGGACGACGTGGCCGCCGCGCTTCGCCGCGGCATGAACTCCCTCGGCCGGTGGCGACTGCTGCCGATCTCGGCCAACGGGCAGCTTGGCGCCGCCGGTTACTTACGCCCTCCGGGTGAAAGCGTGTTCGTGCCGTTCGTGCTCGCACTGCTGCGCTTCGACCAGGGCGCCCTGGTCGACGTCGCCGCCTTCGAGCAGCCGTCGCTGTTTCGCAGGTTCGGGCTACCGGCCTGCCTGACCGGTGACGGGGCGGCTTATGGGGCCAGTTCGTAGACCAGGTCAAACTCGGTGGACGTCGCTGAAGAGAACCGGCGGCCGCCCCGCCATCGAGCAGAAATGAGCTTCTGGCCAGGGGAAACCTGAGTCAGGGGCTTCGTCGTCTGTCCGGCTGAGTCCGGCCGTCACCGATCGTTTGCGGTTGATCGTTCCCAATGCGTTCCCAAAATCGAGCGGCTCAGAGATTGCCTGCGCACCGGGCGCCAATCGTTCCGGCCTGGGTGCGCTCCTGGCAGTCCGTCCGCGCGCTGATCGCCTGGCACCCGTGACACCGTCTACGTCCTGAGCGAACGAACGACCCGACCACGAAATCGCCGACCTTGACGTTCTTCACCTCTGCGCCGATCTCCTCGACGACGCCGACGTACTCATGCCCCATCACCTGGTGGTCGACCGGTTCGACGCCACGGTAGGGCCACAGGTCCGATCCGCAGATACACGTCGCCGTCAACCGGATGATCGCGTCCGTCGGCTCGATGATCTTCGGATCCTCGCGCTCCTCCACGCGGACGTCCCCGGCGGTGTGCATCACCACTCCCCGCATGAATGTTCTCCTTGCTGCTCTTGCATCGGCACTCGCTCAGGCCGACAACCACTTCGTCCCATGGCGCGCCATTCGCGCCTGTCACGACCCATGGAACCTGGTGACCGCGCTCACTGGCAGGGTCTGACAGCACCCCCCAGCTAGACCAACTACCCAGGCGGGCCACGTCACCGCCGCCCCCATCGCGGACTGTCACATGCAGCATGGGACAGGAGAAAGCCTTTCTGTGGCCCCGCACCACCGGTTCCGGCCGCTACGCACGGTCAATCGACAGGCGGCCGCGAGTATTCGCACTCAGTAATAGATCTTCTTGCAAGAGGTAAGGCGCAGGAGCCCTCACTGCCCGGCAACTCGGCCGAATATCCGCTGCAGCCGGATTGCCGTGCGGTCTCGCACCACCGGGATTCGCTGAAACCGCTCCTGCGCGTCCAGGGTGACGTGCTCCTCGATCAGTTCCCAGGAAAGGCCCGCGCAGAGTCCGCACTTGCGTGTTGCGGCACGTGGAAGGCGCACACCTCTCTACTACGAAGGCCGGCGAATGGGCGGCAGCCGCAGAACACGTTGTGTCCTGCGGCTGCGCGGTGTCGCACCGAGCGGGTGACGGATCAGTCGGCGGTGGTGTCCCAGCCGTAGTCGGGCAGGTCGAAGAAGTCGTCACCGTCCAGAGTGTCGACGCTGCCGGTGGCCAGTCCGTTCATCAGTGACTCGACCCCGGTCCGCACCGAGTCGATGAACATGCCCTTGTGGGTCTGGCCCAGATCGTCCTGCTGGCCGCGCACTTCGAACAGGACGGTGCCGGTGCCGTTCAGAGCGAACGCCGATCGGCCCTGGCCGGCGTACTCGCGCGCGTCCGGGTGGAAGTAGCGGCCGACGGCTGCGAGGGGCGACTGCGCGCCGTACTTTTCGATCAGCCCGTTGTAGACCGAAAGCGCGTAACGGCGTGACTTGTCCTGATCCAGCGCCGGCCACTGCGCCTTGTAGGCGGCGCCGTCCTGTACGCCGAGGGGCGGGTAGTCCAGTGAGAAGGTGATGAGGTCGCCGTCCTGGGGTCCGCCGGTCAGGCGATCGCATGGTCCCATGTGGTGCAGGTCGATATAGGCGTCCACGGCGCCCTTTTCCTGGCGCAGGCCGACGTACACGTCGCGGATCGCGCGCGATTCCGGAGTCAGGAAGAATCCCGCGTCGGTGTCCTTGCCGGGCAGATCCGCGGCCCGCGGCACGTAGTCGAGATCGGGGTTGAAGTCCCGATTGAGGTCGTAGCCCGGGAGGTCGATCCCGTCACCGCGCAGGCTGTGGTACCAGGCCGCGGGAGCGCCTTGCAGTTGCGGGAACGCGGCCACCGTGTCGGCCCACGACAGCACGTTGATGCGCCGGTTGAGCTCGCCGCCGTCGGGGTTGACCATCGGCATCGCGACCAGCGTGATGTCCTCGAGCAGCTGCCTCGTCCGCGCGTCGCCGCCGCTGCCGAGGTCCTTGAGGATCGCGAGCAGTGCCTCGGTCCCGGTGCGCTCGTTGCCGTGGATCGCCGACGTCACCAGCAGGACTCGGTCACCGGTCCCGACGCGGGCCGCCCACAGCGCCCGGCCTTGTGAGGAGTTGCCCACGACCTCCACGTCGACGCGTCCACCGCTGGTTCGCTCTATCTGCGCCAGCGCGTCGCCGACCTGCTCATGGTTGGACCAGCCAGACCAGGAGGGGTCCTCCTGGATCTTGCAGTTTCCCGGGCCTTCCGCGGCCAGCGCGCTCGCGGGCGGGACAGTGACGATTGACGCGGCCAAAGCCACCGCGATAGCGGCGGCCAGCCTGCTCATCCGGGCGCTGAAGAATCTCGGTGACGGGCTTCCCGCGTTCCCCTCGGCTTTTCCTGGAAACCGTTTGCGCAGATGCACTACTGCTCCTCGCATAAATCAGCCAGGCCCGCCACGGGGTAACCGGCACCCCTGGCGGACAAGTCACCAGTGACGTTTCCACGGTGACCGCCTCCGGAACAAGACTGGAATGCTGTCAGTTTCCTGGGTGTTTGACAGTCCTCGGCACGTCGAGGTGGACCGGCATCGGGTCAGTGATTACGGCTGTGCCGCTGCGGCCTCATCAGCGTGTCTCGCGCGTCGTTGGCCGGCTGTATCGGACGGGCGAGGTGGAGGCCTAGGTCACGCCATAACGACATGTCCGAAATATCATTATGGTCATGGCGATTATTGTCATTTGCCGAGCTCTCGGGCGTAGCAGCGTTGGGAGATCGGCGGCGATGGTGGCGGCCGAGACGGCATCCTTCACCTGTGCCGACGCCTGGCGGAACACCCCAGAGCCGCCCCGGAAGATGACTGTACGGCCCTATTTGGACACCGAGCGTGACACTTGTCATGCTCGTTTGTGTTTGTTACAAGAGTCATGGCGACCGGCGCCGGTCGTGTTGCGGCAAGCACGAAGGAAGGACGATTTATTCTGCGTCGCCTTGCCGGGGTGACCCCGACGCCCACGGCCCTATTTGGTCCATATCCATTCAGCGGCCACCGGCTACGGCAGCGGCGCAAGGAGCAGGCAGTGTTCGTTCACTAATCCCTTTCCCTCGCCTCCGCCAAGGCGATTTCATGTTGGCGGGATCGGGTTTTCTCATGCGCCGGAACTTCGTGACCTCGAGTGGTGGTGGAGTGCGCCCTGAAAGCGCGTTCGCCGTGACAGACGTACACCGGAAAAGGAGACTTTCTTGTTAAGGAAGCGACGGGCAGCAGTTGTTCTGGCCACCGTCCTGGGCCTCACGATCTGGGGGACGGCCACGGCGTCCGCCGATCGTACGACGCCGGGAGGTCCCTGGGTCCAGGACGCGCAGCAGGTCTCTCTCCAGCGCCTGCACACCTACGACGAGCTCACCACCGCGTTGCAACACCTGGAACAGCGCTCCAAGGGCGCGATCGACGTCGAGTCGATCGGGAAGACGCACGAAGGCCGCGACATCTGGACCGCGACGGCCGGTACCGGACCGACCAAGGTTCTCTACATCACGCAGCAGCACGGCAACGAGCCACTGGGCACGGAGGCGGCCCTGCAACTCCTGCAGCGAATCGGCGCCTCGCAGGCCACCTGGGCCACTGACGTGCTCGACGACGTGACGCTTCGCGTCGTCGTGCGCGCGAACCCCGACGGCACCGAACGGTTCCAGCGGCAGAACGTCGATCCGGGCTGCTCCGGCGCCTTCTGCGCGCCCGGGGTGGGATTCGACATCAACCGCTACCACGACCCGGCGATGTCCCCCGAGGCCAACCCGGTGCCGGAGGCGGCCGCGATCCAGCGGATGGTGCGCTCGTGGCGGCCGGACATCACCGTGGACTACCACCACCAGGGCAGCTACCGCCAGCCCGACGGTTCCCTGGACACCACCTCGATCCTGTGGCCCACCAACCCCGGGGTGGCACCACAGGTCGTCGCCGACAGCAAGCGGGTCGCGGCCGTGGTGTACACCTCGCTGCAGCAGTACGGCTTCGCCAACGTCAGCCTCTACCCCGGCGACTCCCTCCCGGGCATCGCGCGCAACTCCTTCGGCTTGCAAGGCAGTGCGAGCCTGTTGATCGAGCTGCGCGGCGGCCTCGGCCAGAAGTCCGGTGGCTATCTGATCCGGACCGCCTATGCCTCCATGGCCGCCCTGCTCCAGGCCGCTGCCGACGGCAGCCTCGCCGCCATCGACCCGGCCGTCGCCGACACCATTCCGCGCCGCGGCGAGCCGGTCGACCAAGACGACGTGGAGTGACAAACGCCATGATGAAGAGGAACCGAACCACGTACGGCACCGTGGCGCCGAAGCTGGCCGGCGTGGGCCTGGCGGTGGCGGCCCTGGTGGGCTCGACCCTGCCGCTGGCGCCGCCCGCCGCCGCCCAGCCCGCGAACGCACACTGCGGCACGTCCACCGGGGACACCGGCGCGTCCGCCTGGACGAGCCACGCCGAGCTGCGCCAAGAGCTCCAGCGGCTCGAATCGCAGCGTTCCGACGTCCTTGGCGTGACACAGATCGGTGCGTCGAACCGCGGACGTGAGATCTGGGCCGCGCGGACTGGCACCGGCCCCAAGGTCGTACTGATCACCAGCGAGATCCACGGCAACGAGAAGACCGGCACCGACGCCGTGCTCTCTCTGCTGCGCACCATGACGGCCGACACGCCGGAGGCCAAGCGCCTGCGGTCGCTGGTGACGCTGGTCGCCGTACCCAAGATGAACCCGGACGGAGCAGAGCTCGACCGGCGCGGCAACGACCGCACCTGGGCCGAGGTCGTCGCGGACTTCCCGCAGCTGGCGGGGGCGCAGCCGGCGTGGAACTACTACACCGAACCGCGATCGGGAGACGACTACGCCACGCGCCCCGGCTTCGACGTCAACCGTGACTACCACCCGGACCTGAACTACGTGCCGCGAGCCGCGGACTTCCCCGGCTCCTCATCCGAGCCCGGCTGGTACATCCATCCGGAGTCGCGGGCCATCAGGGACCTGTACCAGTCGCTGAAGGCGGAGTTCGGCGCCGTCGACACTTACCTCGACCTACACCACCAGGGCCCCTGCGACCTCGACGAGAGCGGTGAGAACCAGGTGACCATGTCGCTGTCGGGCAAGTTCGTCGACGTGGAGAACCACCAGGAGTACAACCGCGGCTACCGCCTCGACTACTCCAAGCGGCTCACGCTGGCCGCGTACGACGCCCTGTCGCTCCGCGGCCAGTCGCCGTTCGGCTCATTGACCCTCTACCCGCAGGACATCGACCTGCCGGGCACGGGGCTCGGCTCGTTCGCGCTCAACGGCTCCGGCACCGTGCTGTTCGAAGTACGGGGACAGACCCAGACCTGGGGCGCCAAGCAGCGCGGGCAACTGGTTCAGACGGTCACCAACGGACTCGACGGCATCATCGAGGCCGTGGGCACCGGTGCGGTGAACCAGATCGACCCCGTCCGGTACGACGACATCCCGGAGACCCAGGAGTAGGCGTGTCGCGAAGGCCACCGCGTGGACCGCCTGGACAAGGCCACGGGTCAACGGATGGACGGCGGGGTTTCCGATAGCCGGGTCTGCCGCGGCAACACCAAGCATCCCACCGGCAAGTGCTCGAATTGGAAGCGAAGTCCCTCCCTCCTTCCCACGGGTGGGTAGAGCGTCAGCGCCACAAGAACACCAGCGCGGTGAGGGCGAGGCTCAGTGCCACGAAAGCCGGCGTTCTGGGGTGACGGGCGGCCTCCCGGTGTGAAGAGATCACCAGCGTGGCGCCCAGGACCAGCGCGGCCAGCACGTGCAGCCCGTACCACAAGACGATGGGGAGCTTTCCTAGGACGGTATCGGACAGCAGGTCGTCAGCGGATCCGTAGCCCGCGAGTCCGCTGAGCAGCACCAGGCCCAAGCCCAGCAGGGCGAGCACGTACCGGAAACGGCCGAGCAGGGCCCAGACGACGGTTCCCAGCACGAGCAGGACCGAGGAGCTGTGATGCAGTTGCCGGATAGGCAGGCCGCCCCGCACTTCGAAGCTGATCCTCAGGACGGAGTCGTAGGCGGCGCTCATCGGGACGCCTCGTAGCGGCTCGTAGCTGCCGTCGTACGGCACCATCTGGCCGTCGGGCGTATAGAAGAAGGCCAGGAAGCTGCCGGTGAGCAGGACGACCACGAAACAGTAGACGAGCATCTCGCCTACCAGTTGCCTCGCCCGTTCCATTCGGCATATTTCACCATAAGAACACCTGCTGGCGGTGCGTGTTCTCCTGGCCCACCGTGCCGTCAGAGGGTGGTGAGCCAATGGCCGACAGACAACCCGACGCCGCCGCGGAAGAGGCGAAGATCGCCGCGCTCGTGAAGAAAGCGGTCAGCTGAGGGGCTGAGCGGCCACTGCTGTAGCGAACTCCCCGATCGAGTATGGCGCCGCTTCGGGTCGACCCAAGGTAGGGAGGACTCATGACGTACGAGATTCGTCCAATCGGAGTCGTCGAGTCGCCGTTGATCGATCCCGCGAGCGCTCCGAAGCAGGGTGTGGAGGGCAGTCCCGAGGCCTGGCTGGCGTTCGATCCCGCGATGGCCGATGGCATCCGCGATCTTACGGTCGGGGATGAGGTGTTCGTCCTCACGTGGCTGCATCTCGCCGACCGGTCCGTGTTGGCTGTACATCCACGCGATGATCTGCGGAACCCGCTGACCGGTGTCTTCAGTACCCGTTCCTCCGACCGGCCCAATCCCATCGGACTGCACCGAGTTCGGGTGCTCGCGATCGACGGGTTCCGGGTGCGGGTCGCCGACCTCGAGGCCATCGACGGCACCCCGATCGTCGACGTGAAACCGGTCCTGGACGCAACGCGCTAGTGGCGAATCCTGGTCCGTGGTGCCGAAAAACCGTCCTTGAAGGTGTTCACACGCGCCTCGTGCACCCGGATCAGAGGCCCTTTGTCGCTACGTGGAAGCCACCTTCCACACGAAGCCGTCCGGGTCGGTGAAGGGCCCGGCGTCACTGCCAATCACGAGGCGGTGCGATCCGGTGCCCTCGGGAGACACGCCGGCAACCTTGGCGAGGGCGCGGCGCTTGTAGAGCGACAGCTTGACGGGACTCGACGGAGCGGCGAACTCGACGTACTTGCCGCCAAAGCTCTTCGTCGCGGCAAAGCCGCGGTCAACGTAGAACCGCTTGCTCGCAGCGACGTCCGCGACTCCCAGCTGGAGCACGATCTCGTCGATCTCCCGGGTGGCCGGGCCGGTGTCCTTCTTCGCCGAGGACGCCGACCGTCATGATCGTCCCGTCCGGGGCTTGTATGACACCGCCGTAGCCCCAAAGCGACTTCGCGGCCGGCTTCAGCGGCGTGGCGTCGGCGTCCCCACTCACCGGGGTGATCCGCTGGGCCGATCGCGCTCTCGGCGGATCGTCGGCTTCCTTCCCTTGATGGTGCTCCGCCGCAGAGCCCTGATCACCTCGTCGGCGGCGTCTTCGGGCACCTCGACCAGAGAGAAACGGTCAGCGATCTCGATCGTCCCGATGTCACGCCCACTCATGCGGGATTCGCCCGCGATCGCACCGACCAAATCCTGCGGCCGCACTCCGGCCGCGCGCCCAAGACCGAAGAAGAGACGGGTCATCCCCCTTGCGGGTATGCGGCCGCGCCGCTCCCGGCCTCCGGCCACCTCACGACGTCCCTGCCTGTCCGCCCCGGTTCGCGGAACGACCTCGGGAATCTCCTCCTCGTCGGCCACGGCTCCACCGGACTCATGCGCGAGCTTCACCGCGGCGAGGGCCACTTCCATGACCTCGAACTCATCCGTGAGCGACTCCACCACGACGCGGAAGGGCTCCAGGTCGTCTTGGAGGACGCTTTCCTCCAGGGCGGCGCGGGTCAGCTCCAGGCGACGCGCGCGCATGTCGGCGACGGTCGGCAACCTTTCCACACCGATCCGCTGCCCCGTCACCCGCTCGATCGCCTTGAGCATGCGATGCTCACGCGGCTCGGCCAGGGTGAGTGCCACCCCCTCCCGGCCGGCCCGTCCCACCCTGCCGATGCGGTGGACGTACGACTCGGGTGCGGAGGGGACGTCGTAGTTGACGACGTGAGAGAGTTGCTCGATGTCGAGGCCACGCGCGGCCACATCAGTCGCGACGAGCAGCTCCGCCGTCCCGCTCCGCAGTCGCCCCATCACGCGATCGCGCTGCTCCTGGTCCATCCCCCCGTGCAGGGCCTCGGCACGGTAGCCGCGGCCGTTCAAGGTCTCGGTGAGCCGGTCCACCTCCTCACGGGTGCGGCAGAAGACGATCGCGGCTGCTGGCGCTTCCACATCCAGCAGGCGCCCGAGCGCCGCAGGCTTGTGCGCCCGGGCGACCACATAGGCGCTCTGCCGCACCAACGGGGCCTCCCCCCGGGCCGCGGCCTGCCGCCCTATCTCAATCCGGACCGGGTCGCGCAGATGACGGCGAGCGATCCCGGTGATGCGCGGCGGGACCGTCGCCGAGAAGAGCACCGTCTGGCGACCCTCCGGAGTCGCCTGGAAGATCGCCTCGATGTCATCGGCGAACCCCATGTCGAGCATCTCGTCCGCCTCGTCCAGTACGACGGTCCGCACGCCACGCAGGCGAAGCGTCTCCCTGCTGATGTGGTCTAGTGCGCGCCCAGGGGTCGCGACCACGACATCGACCCCTCGCTTGAGCGCCTGCAACTGACGGACGATCGGTGCCCCACCGTAGATCGGGAGGACGCGGGTGCCCATGTTGCGGCCGTAGCGATGGAAGGCCTCGGAAACCTGGACGGCCAGCTCCCGTGTGGGCACGAGCACGAGCGCCACCGGGTCACCGTCGTCGGTCGGGGGCATGCGCTGAAGCACGGGCAGCGCGAACGCCGCCGTCTTCCCCGTACCGGTCGCAGCCTGCCCGAGCAGGTCGCGCCCCTCCAGCAACGGCGGGATCGCCTCGCACTGGATAGGGGTGGGCTCCTCGTATCCCAGATCGGACAGCGCGCGCAGAAGCTCGGTCCGCAACCCCAGGTCGGCGAAGCTCGACGCACCATCAGACGTGTTCAAGGCCATCGTCGGCGCCTCCTCCAGCACCCCCTACCTCCGGACGCAGCCGGAAAACACACTCCCCCTCTGCCGCGTCTGTTCGCCGCCTCCCGTCCATACGGTGCGTCGCCGGTCGGCCGAGCTCTCGAACTGTCGATCTCTCGCGGACCGCACCCCAGCGATCTGCTCTCATCCATCGGCCGCATGACCGGAAAGCGGCCTTGCCCGTCCTGGCTCCCATTCCGCCTCGCGTTACTCCTCATGCCGCCTGGGTATGCGGGATGTTCGCTCCGATCCCCATCACCGCAGCGGCAAGGAGGCCCATCGTTCACCGCTCGACACCGGAGCCTTCCTCTCGACCTTCGACCAGCAGCTTGCCGGGTGGCGCGGCTGCGGGCCGTCCTGTTGCCCAACGGTACCGCTCGCCCGAGACGGAAGATCACGTGCGGATGAGTAGGACCCGCTCTGTATGCGATGCTCCAGGCCCTCTAGATGATCAATTCCAAGGGATGCCTGCGGAGGGTGTGGGGTGGGCGGCGGCCGAAGCCACCGCGAGACGGTCAGGCGGCGGGCTGCCGGCCCTGGTTGTCGAGGTGGCAGCGGGCGGTCAGGCGTCAGGGTCGACTTCGGGGTGCGTGAACCGCACGGGCTTGCCCAGCGACCGGGCGTAGGCGATTTCGGCTCGGGTGCTGTCTCCGATGTAGTCGCCGACTACGAGCACCTCATCAGCGAGCCGGATCTTCGCCCGGTGCAGATCGTCGAGTCGAACCTTCAGCGCCTCGGCCTCGACAGGATCGGACCAAAGTTCGTGCGGCGACTTCATGTCACAGCCCGGTTTGACGACAATCTTTCCGGCTTTGGTCTCCCGCAGATCGGCCTCGGTCATCTCGGTCATGAAGCGGGTGGAGCCGCAGATCACGACGATACGCGGGAGGCTCAACAGCTTCTTCGCGTCGGCGAGCTTCTCCTCGGGGGTGAGCAGTTGCGGGTATGACACTGGTTCCTCCTGGTGGTGTGGTCCAAGGGGTGCCTGCGGAGACGAGAACGAGGGTCTCCAAGATCGTTTTGTGACGAACGACATGGACACCCTCGCGACAGCACTCTATGCGACGACCGACGACATGCTGAAGGAGCATCCCGACCTGGCGCCGTGGCGCCCGCCGGTCGGCATTACGCCCC
Source organism: Nonomuraea sp. 3N208 (assembly GCF_052245935.1). Classification (NCBI taxonomy): domain Bacteria; kingdom Bacillati; phylum Actinomycetota; class Actinomycetes; order Streptosporangiales; family Streptosporangiaceae; genus Nonomuraea; species Nonomuraea sp. 3N208. The sequence continues at coordinate 149,622 of NZ_JBQQBR010000004.1, forward strand.
GCCTGAGCGATGCCGAACTGGTCACCCTCGCCACGATGCAGGCCATACTCGGCTACACCTCCGAGGCCAAACGACTCCGCCATGCCCGTGCCCACCTGCGCCACCCCTTCCCCTACCTGCCCCAGCAGCCCGGCTACAACAAGCGGCTGCGCAAGGCCGCCGGTCTGATGCGAAGCGTCAACCGGATCCTGGCCACCACCACCTCGGTGTGGAGCGACGACGTATGGGTCGTGGACTCCACCCCGGTGGAATGCGGCCGCTCCCGCGAGACCGTCAAACGCTCCGACCTGGCAGGTTGGGCCGAGTACGGCTACTGCGCCAGCCACAGCCGCTTCTTCTGGGGCCTGCGCCTGCACCTGGTCTGCACCCTTCAGGGCCTGCCCATCGCCTTCGCCCTGACCGGGGCCAAGGCCGACGAACGCGAGACCCTCCTTGACCTCCTGGCAGCCGAATGCGAGCTTCTGCGAGAGCGCCCCCGACAGACTCTCATCGGCGACAAGAACTACTTCGGCCGTGGTTTCGAACGCGAACTGTCCGAGCATGGAGTCCAGTTGCTGCGGCCTGCCCGTAAAGGTGAACGGGAACGGCCTGGCGCAGCCCTGTTCAAGCCGCTGCGACAGGTCATCGAATCGATCAACGAGACCTTCAAGGGGCAGCTTGACCTCGAACGGCACCGAGGGCGCACACCCGGAGGTGTCATAGCCCGCGTCATGCAACGCATCCTCGCGCTGACCGCCGCGATCTGGCACAACGACGCCACCGGACAAACCGTCCTACGCTCACTGATCGCCTACGATCACTGACCCCTTGGAATAGATCATCTAGACGTGCTGGCCGAATTTGATCAAGCCACGTGACCGAAGATGACGACCTGCAGTATCCAGACATAGAGGAAGGCGAAATCCGTGCCGGGATCACGGAAGACGACAGGGCGATAGTCGGGGTGGACGCCCTTCTTCATCGCCCCTCCTGCAAGGAGCACGCGCTGGCGGATGGTTTGGCCAAAGTGGTTCCCTTCCGCTTGCGAATCATGTCATGATAACGACAACGATTTTCATCTTCGCGAGGGCAAGCAGCCAGCCGCGCTCATCGGCTCGGGCCGAACCGGCAGCGACTCGACGAGGAGTCCGGCTCTGGACGGCGAAGAATGGCCATCACTGCCCGGGAAGGAGATCACGTGGAAATCGACCATGTGGTGCTGGCCGCGCGGAGCCGTGAGCAGGCAGAGCAGGTGTTGAGTGCGCACGGGCTCGCAGTCGCGCGGGGACGGGTGATACCAGGCTTCGGGGTGTCGAACCTGGTCGTGCCGCTGGGGCGGTCGTCTCTCGAGATCCACTATCCGAACTGTGAAGTTCCGGACTCGACTCTGCCGCCGATCGCGGCAGCCCAGGCGAGGGCCCTGGACAGGTATCCGGAGCCGTTGGTGCCGGTCGCCTGGCTGGTCGGGTTCGAGGACGTGGAGTCACTTCATCGCCTGGCCTCCCAGAACAACCTGACGATCTCCGACGTGCCGGAGGAGGGGCCTGGCTATCCGGCCTATACGTTGGCGGGGTTCGGCCCGAACATGATCCGGCGCTGGCTTCCCGCACTCATCCACTGGCCGGTGCCGCACGAGGAAAGACCGCACGCGCTGACCGCACCACACACCCGCCAGCCGACCGGCATCGTCGGCCTCGACATAGCAGGTTCACAAAAGGACGTCGAGCAGTGGTGCGGAGGCCTGCCCGCAGGCGTGCGCGTCGTCGAAGGCGACGCTGGCCCGCTGCGCGTCAGCATCGGATTCGACGATGGCGCGTCGATCACGCTGGGCGTCCGCTAACCCGATATCGAGAGGTAAACGTCAATCCTGCGACAGGCAGGACTACGTGGCCCGGATCGCCACCTGCGTCCTCGAGAGCCGTCAGGGCATACCGGCCTGCCGCCCCGGCCCGTCGACGCGACGGCATACCCGATGAATACGATCTTCTCCCGGATGGACCGTCCGGCCACCCATCACGAGGATGTGGCGTCCCTGCTGCACTCTTGACGATCGCTTCATCCCCTCTCTAGTCTCACAAAATGGTAATCATTGTCAATTTGAGCTGAGAGGGTGCGAGTGGCCGACGAATACGAGCGATCCGGGGAGTTCGTCGACGTGATGCTCGCGGCGCACTGGGCAGCGCTGGGGCCACCACTGGCAGAGGCGCTGCGCGGAGTGTCCGGCCCGATCGTGGACGTGGGCGCGGGCGGGGGGCACGGCACGCGGGTGATCGCGGAGGCGGTGACCGAGGCCGAGATCATGACCGTCGAGCCGGCGTTGGCGTTGCGGTCCATCCTGCTGGCTCGGGTGAGCGAGAGCCCCGGTCTGTGTGACCGGGTGACCGTGCTGCCGGAGGGCCTACTTGAGGCGGCGCTGCCGGACCAGCTGGGCGCCGTCGTAGCGATGAACGTCATCGGCCACTTCGACCCGGCCGGGCGACAGGCCATCTGGACCATGCTCGCCGAACGGCTCCTGCCCGGCGGCCGGGCGGTGCTGAATCTGCAGCCGCCCACGGAGCCGATGACGGTGCCGGAATCCAGGTTCGCCGACGTACGCCTTGGGCGGCGCAGGTACGAAGGATGGGGCCGAGCGGAGCCCGTCGGCCCCGACCGGATCGCCTGGCACATGACCTACCGCACCTACCACGACGACCGGCTCGTCGGCGAGCTGGAGACGACCTACGACTGGTGCGTGCTGGACGAGGAGCGGCTCGAGAAGGAGCTCGACGAGCATGGCCTCGTGCTTTCCCGCACTGGTCCCGCCGAGCTCGGCATGTATCGCATCGACAGAGGAGACGCGTGATGTACGAGGTGATCGTGGTTGGCGGCGGCCCGGCAGGGCTCAGTGCGGCACTGGTGCTGGGACGGCAGCGGCGCCGCGTCCTGGTGGTGGACGCCGGCCGACCGCGTAACGCGCCGGCCGCGGAGATGCACATGTTCCTCGGCCGGGACGGCGGCTCCCCCGCGCAACTGCTGGCCGACGGCCGTGCGGAGGTCGCCGCCTATCCGACGGCCGAGTTCAGGCAGGGGCGCGTGAGCTCGGCGGAGGGCGAGTCCGGCCGCTTCACGCTGACCCTGGAGGACGGCGAGCGCGTGGAGGCGTCCCGGTTGATGCTGGCGAGCGGGCTGACCGACGAGCCTGTCGGCGTTCCAGGGCTGGCCGAGCGGTGGGGCAAGAGCGTGTACCACTGCCCCTTCTGCCACGGCTACGAAACGAACGGAAAGGTGCTCGCCGTCATCGGCAACGGGTTCGACGCGATGCTCGCGGCCTATGTCGCCGACCGCTACAGCGACGACGTGGTGCTGTGTACGAACGGCCCGAGCGCCCTGCCCGAACCGGTGGCCGCCGTCGTCAAGGCCCGCGGCATCCCCGTGATCGAGACACCGTTGGCAGGCATCGACGGAGAGCTGGACGCGCTGACCTTGAGCTTCACGGACGGGACGACACTGGCGCGCGAGGCCGTCTACCACCGGGCGCCCACCCGGCCGAACACCGACCTGGCCATTCAACTCGGCTGCGTGCTGCTGCCCGACGGCTGCATCGAGGTGGACGAGTATGGCAAGACCAGCGTGCCCGGCGTCTACGCGGCCGGGGACGCGGCCCACTTGAAGGCGGTGCCGGAGCCGGTGACTCTGGTGGGACCGAGCGCAGCCGACGGGGTGCGGGCCGCGGTCTGGCTGGAGCAGGAGCTGTTCCGCGCCGGGCTGCCGGTGGCGCTGGGCTGACACCATTAGACCGGTACGGCGGGCCCGCGCGCCCGCCGTACCGGTGTGTCAGAGTCTGGCCGCGACGATCAGGTGCTGGGCGGGCGCGGCCAACGGCGAGTCGGCCCCCGGCAGGTCAAGGATTGGACGCAGGCCTGCCTCCGCCAGCTCGGCCGGGAGCTCCCTGCCGGTGAAGAACACCCGGCCCGTTCCGCCGCGGCGGTCGTCGGCGCCGAGATCCGGCTCTCCTTCCCTGGGCGACAGCAGGAACTGCATGGTGGCGAGCACCAGGTAGTGCTCGCGGATCGCCTCGGTCACCACCACGAGCCCGCCGGGGGCGAGCAACTCCCGGATCCAGCGCAGGGACCGTCCCGCGTGCCGCGCGCAGTGCAGCACGTTGGCGGCGATCACCAGGTCCGCACCGCCCCGCGCGGCTCCCTGGGCCACGAGGTCGGCGTTGATGTCCAGTAGGCCGTAGCGGAGCCGGTCGCCGAAACGGTCCTCGGCTGCCATCGTGAAAAATCTGGACACGTCGGTGAAGAGGTAGTCCACGTCCGCGTCGCCGAGCCCGTCCAGCGCGGCGGCGGTGCTGCCCCCGGCGCCCGCTCCGAGCTCCACCACGCGCAACGGCCTGGCCCGGGTGGCCGCCGTCTGCGCCAGGAGATGCCCCATGGCGGCGTTCAGGTAAGTGTTGCTGACGTTGTTCTGGTCCTTGCTGAGCGAGGTGAGCAGATCCCCGTCGGGGAACAGCAACGCCTGCGCCATGATCTCGTCGCGGAGCAGCTCAGGGAGGCGGGCCAGGGCGGTACGGAAGAAGATCGCCATCTGCTCGGGGTAGCCGAGTGCGACGCAGGCGCGCTCCAGGCCCGTCGCGTCGTCCTCCGCCGGAGTGCCGGCGGCCACGATCTCGAGCCGGCCGCCGGGGTCCCGGCGAATGAGCTCTTCGGTCCTCAGCACTTCCAGCCAGCGCCTGACGATCCATTCGTGGCGGGAGGCCACGCCGAGCTCATCTATGACCTGCTCGGCAGTCCGCGGCCTGCCAGCAGGTGCGACGCCGCCGACCAGCCTGGTCAGCGCCCGTAGCGCGATCTCGTCGAAGCGCCGGATGGCGTGCGGGAGGTGCGCGAGTGCGGAGTCGGGCACCGGTTCCGGCGTCCGCTCCTTCGCGGCGGGAATCATGCGCGCGAGGGCGAGGCGTCCGGCGCGATCGGCATCCGCCACGTCCCGCGCCACGCTGACGGCGTCTCGGCCAGGACCGCTCGGGATCTGCGCCGTCAGTTCCTCGGGGACCGGCAGCTCCGCACGCCTGAGCTCCCGGCGGGCCACCTCGCCCAGCCGCGCCCGGGCGAACGCGCCCAGCGGCTCGTGCGGCCGGCCCACTCCCGCCAGCGCATCGGGGGGCATGGCGGCGGCCGCGACCGGAACCGCGACTTGCAGCCGCGTGGGGTCGTCCGGATCGAGGAGCACCGCGCCTTCCGTTCCCTCCAGCGCTGCACGCAGGCCGGCCCCTGTCGGAGCCGACATGCCGGGCGTGAACAGGCCGTTGGGGATGCCGACCAGCCGTAGGGGTTCGCCTCGGCGCGCCAGCCCCGCCAGCGCGGCCAAAGGGTCGGACCCGAGGCCGTCCCACAGGTGGACGGCCGCGGGCGGACTCGCAGGCGGTTCGACGTGCAGCACAGCGTCGAAGCGATAACGGGTCAGCTCGGTGTCGGCCGTGAGGGTCTTGGCGAAGAGGCTGATGGTGACCCGCCGGCTTGCGTTCGAGGCCACAGCGGCAAGGGTCGCGGGGTCGAAGAGCAGCTCGGTGTCGGCGGCGGCACGCTGTGCGGCCCGGTCACCCGATCCCGGTTCGAGCAGGCGGCAGTGCTCGTCGAGCAGCCCTGAGTGGCGTGCGTCACCGACGATGACGGTCCCTCCCGGGGCCACGAGGTCGATGGCGTCGCGGAGCACGGCCGCCAGATAGTCCACGCTGGGGAAGCACTGGGTGACGGAATTGAGCAGCACGCAGTCGGGGGGTTCGCCGAGGTGGGCCAGGGCGGAACGTACGGTGGTGCCGTTGGTCTCGTGGGCGGCGGCGCGCACGACCTTGACGCCGGGCAGGCCGAGCCCGGCCAGGCGGGCCACAACGTGCTCGGCGATGTCGGTCCCCACGTAGCCCTTGAGGTGCGGGTGGAGGCGGTGCAGCAGCATGCCGGTTCCGCAGCCGAGCTCCAGCACACGGGATGGCTCGTGGCGCAGGACCAGTTCGGCGGTGCGGTCGGCCCACTCGGCCATGTGGTCGGCCGGCAGCGGCCGGCCGGTGTCGGTGGCGCGCCAGCCGGACAGGTCGAGGTCGGGGCGGGGTACGCCTCCCTGGCCGGAGCTGTAGGTCCAGTCGTAGACCTCTCCCCAGTGCTCGAGGTGCTCGGCCACCAGGTCGCCGAGCACGGGCGGCCGTCCCGGCTCATGCCGCACCGCCAGCGCAGCGGGGTCGGCCGTGACGACGAGCCCACCGGTGCCGGTACGGTCCACGCGGGCGATCCACGGGTGGGTGAGCAGGAGTTCATAGGACGTCAACGGAAGACCTCCGGTCATCGTGGTGAGAAGAGGGATGGGCGTGCAGCCGGCCTCCTTCGACTCGCAGCACGCGGTCGGCGCGGGCGGCCACGGCCGGGTCGTGGGTGACCGCGAGGACGGCGAGGCCGGTGTCGCGACGCAGCGTGTCGATCAGGTCGAGGATCAGGCCGGCGGTCCTGGCGTCCAGAGCGGCGGTGATCTCGTCGGCCAGCAGCACGGCCGGACCTCCGGCGAGCGCCCTGGCGAGCGCCACCCGCTGGCGCTGCCCGCCGGACAGCGCGGCCGGATAGCGGTGCGCCAGCTCCGCAGGCAGCCCGACGGTGGCGAGAAGCCGGAGGGCCTCCGCGCGGGCCGCCCTGCGGGGGAGCCCGCGCAGCGTACGCAGGGGCCGGACGAGTGCCGCCCCTATGGTGCGTGCCGGGTTGAGCGCGTCGAGGGGGTTCTGCCCGACAAGCGCCAGCGCCCGCAGCGCGGCCGGGCTCCGCTCGGTCACGGGCCACGGCAGTGGTTCGCCCAGCACGGTGGCTTGTCCGTGCTCGGCGGGGTGCAGACCCGCCAGCATGCGCAACAGCGTGCTCTTCCCCGAGCCGGACGGTCCGAGCACGGCCACGGCCTCGCCTGCCGAGATCGCGAGGTCGACGTCCGACAGCAGCGGTGCCCCACCGGGCGGCTGCGCGATGGTCGCCCCGTGTACCTGCAACACCGACCCGTCGCCCGGTCCCGGCTTCCCGGCTGCCTCCGGACGGACCGGCATCCGGGGTGCGGCGTCGTTCGTCTCGCGGCCTTGCCCCGGGTCGAGCCGTACGACGTGGTCGGCCAGTTCGCTGATCAGGCCCATGTCGTGCGAGACGATGAGCGTCACCGAACGGCCGTCGCCGCGACGCCGCCGTACCCGTTTCATGGCGAGTGCGAGCGCGGCGGGGTCCAGCGCGCTGGTGGGTTCGTCCAGCACGAGGAGCTCGGGGTCGGCCGCCAGAGCGCGGGCGAGCGCCACGCGCTGCGCCTGCCCGCCCGAGAGCTGGTGCGGACGGCGACGGCCGATGTCGGCGGGGTCCAGGCCGACCCCGGCGAGCGCCCGTTCCGCCGCGCCGCCGTCGCGCGCGGATCTGGGCAGCGCCTCGCGCACTGCGGTCCGCGCGTCCAGCAGGGGATGCAGCGCGGAAGCCGGGTCCTGGCCGAGGAAGCCGACGGTGCGCCGCCGCCAGCGGCGCGGTGCCCGTACGGGAGCGCCGTGCCACTCGATCCGGCCGGCAGTGAGCGTCAGGCCGAAAGGCAGCGCCCCCAGCACGGCCCGTAGCACGGTTGTCTTGCCGGCCCCGGACAGGCCCACCAGGGCAAGCACTTCTCCGGGGGCGATCCGCAGGTTAAGCCGGTCGACGATCACCGTCCCCGCCCTGTCGGCAACGGTGAGCCCGTGGACGGCCAGCCCGTGCCGGCTCACGAGAGGCCGTCCCGGGTGGCGAGGGCGTGCGAGAGTGCCGCCACGCTGCCGGCCAGGACCGCCAGGGCCATGGCGGGCGCGATCGTCGCCGAGGGGTTGAGTCCCATGCCCTGGAGGTTCTCGCGGAGCATGGAGGCCCAGTCCGGCGCGGGCGGCGCCGGTCCGAAGCCGAGGACGTTGAGCGCGGCGGCGAGCTGCACAGCCAGCACCAGCCGTTGGCCGAGGTCCGCGCCGACGAGCCCGGCGTGCGCGGGGAGGACCTCGCGCAGCAGTACGGCACCACCGGGCTCCCCGCGGGACAGCGCCGCCTCGACGTATCCCGCGTGTCTGGCCGCGGCCGTGGCGTCGGCGACCACGCGCAGGGTGAGCGGCGTGCCGCCGAGCACGGTGCCGGCGACCACTGCCGCGGGACCCGGCAACGCCACCACCGCGAGCAGCGCGAGCAGCAGCAAGGGCAGGGCCAGCAGCAGGTCGGCGGCTCCGGCGACGGCGCGCCCGAGCCGCCCGCGGCTCCATCCCACCCAGAGTCCGCCCGCCACCCCGAAAGCCGAAGCCGTCAGGGCGGCGGCCAATGAGGTCACGGTCAGGTCCCGGCCACCGGCCAGGACCCTGGCGAGCACGTCGCGGCCCAGCCCGTCGGCGCCAAGGGGCAGTCCGGGCGCAGGCCCGGACCAGGGGGACGCGACGATCTCGGCCGGATCGTGTCCGGCCACAGCCTCACCGCCGAGCGCCACCAGGAGCGCGGCCCCGGCCACGACCCCCAAGACGAACACACGTCGCTTGGCCAGCGGGTCGCGCGCGGCCACATCGCCTTGCGCGGCACGGCCCTTCGGTATCAGCCGGTCCGCCTCACACCCCGAGCCGTTCGCATGCTTCATGGGCGCGCTGCCTCACGGCGTCGGCGAGGTACAGCGACATCGGCGGCGAGCAGACCGGCCACCACGACGGCCGCGGCGAGCAGTGCGATGCTCTGCACGACCGGCACGTCCCTCGTCGAGATGGCCGTGACCAGCAACTCCCCCAGCCCGGTCAGGCCGAACAAGGTCTCCGCCACGGCGGTGCCCGCAACCAGCCCGCCGAGAATCACCGCGAGCAGGCGGGTGGCGGGCGCCGCGATCATCGGCAGCACGTACCGGAACCCGATCGTGGCCGGTGACAAGCCGCGCAGTTCGGCGTCGCGTATGTAGGGCTGGGCCATCACGTCCGCGATCGCCCCGTGGAGCAGCGCGGCGCCGTAGGCGGAGGTCGGCAGCGCGAGTGTGAGCACGGGAAGCGCCAGCAGATCGGGCCGGCTCCAGGGAGGCTCTCCGCCGGGCAGCATCGAGACCGGCGGGAACAGCCCCCAGGCCGTCGACAGCCAGGCGACCAGCGCAGCGGCCACGACGGCCTGCGGAAGTGCCGCGCCCGCCACGATCAGTGCGTTCACTGCGGGGCGCAGTCGCCGGTGCCCGTGTACGGCGGCCCAGGCGAGGGCCGCCGTGAGGGGGACGCTCGCCGCCAGCGCAGCCCCCGCCAGAGCGAGCGTCACGGTGGCCCGGTCGGCGATCAGCTCGGCGACCGGCCGCCCGGTGATGAGCGAGCGCCCCGGTTGGCCCGTCAGCGCCCCCGACAGCCAGTCCAGGTAGCGGACGTGCAGAGGACGGTCCAGCCCCTGCTCCGCCCGCAGCCGGGCGAGTTCCTCGGGAGTGGCGCGGCCGCCGCCGAGGACGTCCGCCGCGTCCCCGGGCAGCGCCGCCGTGCACAGGAAGATCACGGCGGAGGCTGCGGCCAGCAGCAGCACGCTCCTGAGCAGCGCCCTGGCCGGTCGCAGCACCTGGCGCATGTCAGCCGTCCAGACTCACCTGGTCGATGAAGGCCGAGGCGAAGCCGATCCTCTCGGGCACGCCGCTCAGCCCAGCCTTGGCCAGGTCTAGGCGGTCGCTGAGCGCCCAGATCGCGTAGCCGCCCTGGTCGCGGAGCCGTGCCTGGAGGTTCCCGAGGAGGGTGCGGCGCTCGGCGTCGTCCGGCTCGGCCAGGGCCTTGTCGAGGTCCGTGGACCACGACGGGTCCTTCCACGCCGTCTCGTTGGTGGGAGAACCGGGCGTGAGGGTCACCCTGACCACGTCGAGGAAGGGGATGCCGCCCAGGTAGCTGAGGTAGAAGGGCTTGCGCGCGTAGACCGCGGAGAAGTAGGTGTCCGGCGGCTCCATGGACACCTTCACCCGCATTCCGATCTCGGCGAGGTGCTGGGAGATCAGCGTGGCGGCGCTGTCCATGCCCGGGTAGGCGGTGGTGGTGTGCAGCGTGAGGTCGACACCGTCGGCGAGGCCGGCGTCGGACATCAGCTTCTTGGCGCGGGCGAGGTCGCGGGTGCGCTGCGGCAGGTTCGCCGGGCTGGTCGCGTCCTTGGGGGTGATGAGGTCGTTGCCGACCTCTCCGTATCCGAGGAAGACGGTGTCGAGGAGCTGCTTGCGGTCCAGGGCCAGCTGTACGGCCTCGCGTACCCGGCGGTCGTCGAAGGGCTCGGTGTCCATCCGCATGACCAGCGGGTACAGGGTGGCGCCCGGCCGGCGGAGCAGGCGTACCGCGCTGTTGCCCTCCTGCTGCTTCGCCAGCGTGGCCGGCACTCCCCCGGCGAGGTCGACCTGCCCGGACAGCAGTGCCTGGGCGCGCGCCTGCGGATCGGGCACGGCGCGCACCTCAATGACCTTTGCCGGCGGTTCGGGGCCCCACCAGTCGTCGTTGCGCTCGAACACCACTGCTTGTGCCCCACCCTTGCTCGTCGGGCGGAACGGCCCCGAGCCAGGGACCGGCTTGGCGAAGTCGTCGCTGCCCTCCGGCACGACGAAGCTCGCGCCCTCCAGCGCCTTGCCCACCTCGGCATAGGGCTTCGCGGTCACCAGCTCGAAGGTGGTGTCGTCGATCACCCTGGAGGCGTCGAGGTCGAACATGGCCATGCGGCCGAAGTTCTCCGCCGCCTTCTTGCCCATCCGGCGCAACGAGAACAGCGCGTCGGCAGCCTTGACCTGACGGCCGTCGGAGAACTTGGCGTCGCCACGAATGGTGATCCGCCACTTGGTCAGGGTGGCGTCGGGCCGCCACGCGGTCGCCAGGCGCGGCTGGGTCGAGCCGTCGGCGCCGGGAAGGGTGAGAACGTCGTAGGTCAGGGCCATCCTGACCACATCGCTCTCGCCGGGCAGCAGGCCGTGCGGGTCGGTGACGGCGTTGGAGGGAGATCCGGGCGCGGCGTAGCGTACGGTGCCCGTGCTGGTGGCGGCCGGTGGTGAGCTGGTGACGGCCGGTGCCGTGGCGGAGCAGCCCGCCAGGAGGGCGACCGCGGTGACGACCGCCGCTGACCGGCGACGGAGCTGGGAATGCATGGCAGCCTTTCTCAAAGTCGCGCCAGCGCCCTGTCGAGCGCGGCGTTGATCAGCCGGGCCACGGCCGGCAGCACTGGAGGGTGCAGCAGGCCGTAGTGGTGGGCGTCCACTCCGGTGGCCTCGACGGGCCCGGCCAGGTAGCGTCCCCAGCCGAGGTCGGGGCGGCCCGGCGGGGTGTCGTCGACGCCCATCCCTATGCCGGAGTTGCGGGGCGACGGCCGGTCTGCGCGGATCAGCAGCGTGGCCGTGTCCGGGTCGGCGAGGCGCCGCGGGGTGTGGTCGGCCAGTGCCCGCAGGTGCCTGGCGAAGACGGCCAGCCGCCCCGCCAGGTCCTCGCCGCGGCCCAGCAGCCGGTGCGCGCGCAACCGGTCGGCGACCGCGGTCATGCGCCTTTCTTCGGGTACGTCACCGATGGTCAGGTCGATGCCGAGGTACGCCTCCAAGGCGTGCAGGTGCCGTACCGTCACCTCCCATGCGATCTCGGCGGCGTCGCGGCCGGGAACCTCGCGGATCAGCGCGGGATCGTTGGAGTCGAGCAGCACCAGCAGCGCGGCGTGCCGACCGGCCTCGCGGAGTCGTCCGGCCATCTCCTGGGCGACGGTGCCACCCATCGACCAGCCGCCCAGCAGCCAGGGGCCCGCTCCTGGGCCGCCGGAGGCGTCGATCGCCCTCACATACTGCTCGGCGATGCCCTCGACGGTCTCAGGTCCGGGTCCGGACGCGCCCGCGAGCTCGGGGTCGGCCAGGGCCACGACGTCAACGCGGGGATCCAGCAACCGGGACAGCTCGGCGTAGCAGAGCACGTCACCGCCGGAAGGATGGGCGAGGTAGAGCGTGGGTCGGGCCGTTCCCCCCGGCTCGGCACGCAGCGGCAGCACGATGTCCCGCACCGGACCGGCCTGGACCACCGCTCGCGGAGACGACTCTCGGCGTGCGGATGGTGCGGCATCGCCTGACGTCGGCGCGGCGTCGCCGGAGCGTGCCGGGACGGCGTCCCATGTCTCGGGCCGGATCCAGGCGTCGAACGACCCGGCCAGCTCACGAACCCGTGCCACGTGCTCGGCGATCGCCGCCTCCAGCTGGTCGCCGGGCAGGATGCCGTCCAGCGCGTCCCACTGCAGCCGCAACTCGCCGTCGTGTTCGAGTACCTGGTGGTCAAGCCAGGTCTGCGGGGTCTGCGAGACCGCGTACACCTGCTCGCCGGCCCACTCCAGATGGCCGCCGCCTTCGACCATGTCGGTGATGCCGAGCGCGCTGGTGAACACCACGGGCACCGGCCGTATCCTTCCCGTGCCGGCGGCCTGCTCGGCGAGCACGTCCAGCGCGGAGAAGCCGCGGTGGTCGAGGTCGTCGAACATCCGGGCCTGGGTGGCGGCGGCCCGGTCGGCGAAGGTGGCGGCGGGCTCGGCGGGGACCTCGTGCAGCAGCAGGGAGGTGAAGTCGCCGACGACGCGGTTGACGTGCGGGTGAATGGCCGGGCGGTCGAAGAGGGTCAGCGTCACGCAGAACCCGGCCGACCCCGCCCAGCGGGCCAGTACGTCGGCGTAGACGGTCAGCAGCACCGCCGCCGGCGTGACCCGGTGCCGGGTGGCGGCCTCCCGGAGCCCGGCCCACTCCTCGCGGCCCAGCCGTGCGGCGCGCCGTACGAACCTGGGAGGTGCCCCATCGGGGTCGTGGACCGGCAGGCGAGGCGGGCCGGGGAGCGTGGCGAGCCGCTCGCGCCAGTAGCGCGCGGCGCGGTCGTCACGCCGCCGTTCCAGGGCGGCCGCGCAGCTCCCCGGATGCAGGTCCAGCGACGGCAGCGGGGCGCCGGGGGCTTTGTAGAGCGTGTGCAACTCGGACTCGATGATCCACCAGCTGGCGGCGTCGCAGATGAGCACGTCGACCCCGATGAACAGCCTGATCACGTCTCCAGGGAGCCGGGCCGCCTGGATCTGCGCCAGCGGCCAGCGGTCGGGCGGGCCGGGCCTGGTGGACAACCGTTCCCGCAGGACGGCCAGCCGCTCCACCCTGCGTTCCTCTGTCGTCGAGGTAAGGTCGTGTGCCCTGATCCGGTACCGCGGCAGGTCCTCCAGCACGCGGAGCCGTCCCTCGGGCGTGGCCACGGCGCGGAGCATGGGATGCCGGGCCACGACCTGGTTCCACGCCTCCTCGAAGCGATCGAGGTCCAGGCCGTGGCAGTCGTACTCGAGGAAGAAGTGGCAGGGCAGGTCACCCCACCGGTAACCGCCGTCCCGCCCGATCCAGTAGGCGTGCTGGACCCGAGTCATCGCGAAGGTGCCGTCGACGTCGACGGCGTCCTCATCGGGCGTGATCTTCGCGATCGGGTACGACCGTGAACGCGCCGACTCGATCAGCTTGGCGATGCCCGCCACCGTGGGAGAAGCCAGCAGATCCCGCATGCCGAGCTGGACCCCGAACCGTTCGCCCAGCGCGGCCAGCATCCGCACGCCCAGCAGGGAGTGGCCGCCGAGCACGAAGAAGTCGGCATCGGGATCGGTCACCGGGACGCCGAACAGCTCCGACCACAACTCGGCCACCGCCCGCTCGGCCGGGGACAGCAGCGCGACGTCGCCGCCGGTCACGGCCTGCTTGGGCTTCCCTGCCTCGGCGATGCGCGGGTTGAGATCGGTCGCGGCGACCGACACGATCGGGGGCAACGCGCCCGTCTCCCGGGCGGCCAGCAGCCGGTCAAGCGCCCTGGTGCCGGTGGCCGCGTCGAGCGGGTCGGCCAGGACGACGGTGGCCTCGGCGCCGTCCTCGGCCACCCGCCATCCGTCCCAGACCGCGCTGACCCACTGGGTCGGGCCGGGCGCCGCGAGGCCGAGCGCGTCCATCGCGGCGTTGGCCGCCGCATAGGGGCCCATGCCAACGCCGCCGACCAGCGTGGTGACCGAGGACATGAGGAGGACCGTCCGTGGGCGTCGCTCCTCGGGTAGCGCGGCGATCGCGTCCCTGAGCACGATCACTCCCCCGGCCTTGGCCCGCACGTGCTCGGCGGCCTGTCCGGGCTCCAGCGACCGCAGCGGGTCCAGCCGCGCTCCCGCGACCACGCCTGCCGCATGCACGACGAGCTCGATCGGCCCGTCGGCGGAGAGCTCCTCGATCAGGGCCGAGGTCGCGGCGGGATCGGTGGCGTCGCATACCTGCACACCCACACCGGCCGCCGCGAGATAGGTCTCGCGGCGGGCCGCCGAACGCGATGTGACGACTACACGATGCCCGCGCCCGGCCAAGTGCCGTGCGAACAACTGCCCCACCGCCCCCAGTCCACCGGTGATCAGCACCGTGCCGGGCGACGAACCCACCGCTATCGCATGGGGAGACGCGGCGTCGGTCCCGCCGCCCGCCCCGGTGTCGGACGGGTGCCAGGGTGCCAGGCGGCGGCGCCATCTGGTCGCCCCCCGAAGGGCGGATTCCGTGCCCGCCTCCTCACCGTTCACCAGCGTGCCGAGCTCGCGCAGCACGGCTCGAGCCTCGGCGGCGGGGCGGGCGGGTGACCCAAGGTCGAGCGTGGCCCACCGCAACCCGGGCTGCTCCTGTCCCAGCACCCGCGGGAGCACGCGGATGGCCGCCTGAGCCGGGTCAGGCGGCGGATCGCCGCCCACCTGCTCGCCATGCCGCGTCACCAGCAGCAGGACCGGCTGCTCCACCTGCCCGCCCGCCACGGCCGCGACCTCACCGAACGCGAGCACGGCGGCGGAGACGGCATCGGTACCGTCCACAGAGCCCTCGTGCGACCCGGCGTCCGGCCCGGCAGCGCCATTCCCCGCGGCCGTGACGACCAGCCCCGCCAAGGGCTCGCCGGACGCCGTGAGGTCGGCCGCTCCCAGATGGGTACGCAGCTCGTCCGCCAGTGCGCCGGTCCCGATCACCGCCCAGCGGCCGGCCGGAACCGGGGCCGCCTCGGTGGGGAGGACCTGGCTCCAGACGGGGACCTGCAGCGGCTCCTCCGCATCGACCTCGGAATATCCCACGGACGCATCCGAGGCCGGAGGGTCGATCCACAGACGGCGGCGCTGGAAGGCGTACCCGGGCGCATGCACCCGCCGCCTTCCCGGCCCCGGCAGCCTGGCCAGATCCACGGGGAGGCCGTGGGACCACAGCGTTCCCGCCGCCTGCCGCAGGCTGGCGGACTCCGGCTGGTCCGGCGTCAGTGTGGTCAGGACCGACCGCAGGCCGGGCAGGGCGTTCCTGCGGGCGAGCGCGGACAGGGCGGCTCCCGGGCCGACCTCCACGATGAGGGTGCCGTCATCGGAATCGACCGCCGCGCGCAGCGCCTCCGCGAACCGCACCGGCTCGCGCAGCTGCCGCGTCCAGTGACCGGCGCGCGCGAGCTCGCCGCCGATCGAGGCGCCGGTGACGGTGCTGAACACGGGCACGACGGGGGCACCGCCGGTCAACCCGGCCAATGCCACGCCCAGGCCGGGCAGCTCCGGTTCCATCGAGCGGGAATGCATGGCGGCGTCCACGCGCAGCTTCGTGCCCGGAATGCGACGTTCGCGCAACTCGTCCACCAGCCGGTCGACGGCCGTCGCCGGCCCGGACACCACGCAGGCGGCTGGGGCGTTCACGGCGGCGACGTCGAGATCGGGATGGCGCGACAGCAGCGCGCGTACCTCGTCCTCGTCCAGTGGCACGGCGAGCATCGCGCCGCCGCCGGCGGCTCTGGCGGCGGCGGCGCACCGGGCGGCGACCAGCTTGGCGGCCTCGGGAAGGGGCAGAGCGCCGCTCACCGCCGCGGCTGTGCACTCGCCCAGGCTGTGCCCGACGACGGCGTCGGGCCGGATGCCCCACGACGCCAGCAGCCGGGCCACCCCGTACGACACGGCGAAGATCGCCGGCAACCCGAAGCCGGCGTCGCGGACGCGCGTCTCGGTGATCCCCGGATCCATGGCGTCGCGGACGTCGGCGCCCAGCAGCGGGCGCAGCAGCTCCGCGCACTCATCGACGGCCTGGGCGAAGACCGGCTCGTCGCGGTAGAGCCCGCCGCCCATCCCCGGATAGGCGCTGCCCGCGCCGGGGAAGACGAACACCAGGCGCGGAGCGGGACCGGCCGCCTCGACCGGCGCCGCCGCGGCCAGCCCGGCCCTGCCCACGCCCGCCACCCGGTAGGCCAGCTCGGAACGTCCCACCGCCAGTGTGTGGGCCAGATCGGCCTCGTCGGGCTCGGCTCGGGACGCCAGGGCACGAGCGGTGGCGGCCGCCGCCTCAGCGGTGGAGGCCGAGACGGCCAGCAGCTGGGGCCGCGGGTCGGCGGGGACGGGCGTTCGGTGCGGGGCCGGCCCCAGGACGGCGTGACAATTGGTGCCACCGATGCCGAACGAGCTGACTCCGGCCAGCGAAGGGGTGTCCCAATCCCGGGTCTCGGCGATCACTTCGAACGGCGACTCCTCCAGCGCGAGCAGCGGGTTGAGCGGGTGGGCGTGCAGCGACGCGGGCAGCACCCGGTGGTGCATGGCCAGGACGGCCTTGATGAACGAGGCGATGCCCGCGGCCGAGTTCGCGTGGCCGATATTGCCCTTCACCGAGCCGAGCCCGCACCATGCCGGGCCGGAATCCCCGAACACCCGTCGCAACGCGGCCACCTCGATGGGATCCCCCAGCGCGGTGGCGGTGCCGTGCGCTTCGATGAGCCCGATCTCATGCGGCGAGGCGCCGGCGACCGTGAGAGCCTCGGCCACCGCGCGGGTCTGACCGCGCAGGGACGGCGCGGTGAACCCGGCCTTGTCGGCCCCGTCGTTGTTCACTGCCGAGCCGTGCAGAACGGCGAGCACGGGGTCGCCGTCGGCCAGGGCATCGTCCAGGCGGCGCAGCACCACCACGCCAACCCCCTGGGTGTAGACGATGCCGGTGCCGTCCGCGCTGAACGGCCTGATCGTCCCGTCCGTCGCGTACACGCCGCCGGCGACGTGCACGTACCCCTGGCCCTGGGGCACGATCAGCGACACCCCACCTGCGAGCGCAGTGTCGCATTCGCCGGACAGCAGCGACTGCGCGGCAAGGTGCACCGCGACCAGCGAGGTCGAGCAGCTGGTCGCCACCGCGAGCGCCGGTCCCGTGAGGTTGAGCCGGTAGGCCGTCTGCAGCGGCAGGTAGTCGGACTGGGTCGAGATCGCGGTCTGCAGGCTGCCGAGCGGGTCCCGCCCCGCGCCGGTCGGGTCCCACCGGCCCGCGAGGTTGCCGGCCAGATATGCGCTCTGCATGGCCCCGGCGAAGACCCCGACCGCGCCGGCCCCGCGCCCGCCGCCATGACCTGCGTGTTCCAACGCGTGCCAGGCGCATTCGAGAAACAGACGTTGCTGGGGGTCGAGCAGGGCCGCCTCAGCGTCACTGAACCCGAACGGCTCGGGGTCGAAGTCCGCCTGGCCCTCGATGAGCCCGCCGACCGGGACGAACCCAGGATGCGCCCGCAGCCTCCCCGGCACGCCGCGGGCGGCCAGCTCGTCGTCGGTGAACCTGGTCAGCCCTTCGCGGCCGTCCCGCAGCAGCTCCCAGTACGCTTCGGCGTCCGGCGCCCCGGGAAAGCGGCAGGCCAGGCCGACGACGGCGATCGGATTCTGGATGGCGTTCATCCGGCGAGCTCCGCGGCACGCGCCCGGGCCGCCCGGCGAGCGGCGGCCCGCGCGGAGGCGGATTCTGGCTCGGCTGCCGGTGGCGGACTGTCCTGAGGTGACGCGATGGTGGTGCTGGACGCCTCTCTGCGGGCGGTGATGAAGGTGGCCAGCTCCCGGACCGTGGGCCGGGCGAACATGTCCACCACGGTCAGCCCTTCGTCCAGCTCGGCTCTCAGCGCACGGTGGGCGAGCACGACGGTCAAGGACGACGCTCCCAGCCGGAAGAAGGGCGTGGTGACGTCGACCGGTGTCTTGAGCAGCTCGCTGAAAACCCTGGCCACGGCCCGCTCCACCTGCGGATCCGGCCCTCCGGCCGACGTGGAAGAGGCAGGCGAGGGTGGCGGCTCTTGATGGGGGGCGGCGGTGGACGTGGCGGGTGGCGGCAGGGCGGACGGCTCGGCGGTCGACGTGGCGGGTTGCCGCAGGGCGGACGGCTCGGCGGTGGACGTGGTGAGCTGCGGCGAGGCGGTGAATGTGGCAGGCCGCGGGGAGCCGGCAGCGTCAGGCGTGGGATGCCCGTTGCCGCCGGCACCGCCCTCCACGACAAGC
Organism: Nonomuraea sp. 3N208; assembly: GCF_052245935.1. Classification (NCBI taxonomy): domain Bacteria; kingdom Bacillati; phylum Actinomycetota; class Actinomycetes; order Streptosporangiales; family Streptosporangiaceae; genus Nonomuraea; species Nonomuraea sp. 3N208. Next base: position 167,867 of record NZ_JBQQBR010000004.1, read on the forward strand.
TCCATCACCCCGTCGGGCGAAACGGTGAGGCTTAGACGCAGCCCGCGCGTCACCGTCGCGGTGAGCGCCTGGGCCCGTGGCGAGGTCACCGCCGCCCGCTGCGCGTTCTCCTCGGTGGCGGGCCAAGGCGCGGGCTGCGCCTCGGGTGAGCCGGCAGCGCTCGGAGCCGCATCTCGCGCCGGGGCCTCGGATCGCTGGTACGGATTGATGAGCGCCTTGTAGTCGATCTTGCCGTTGTCCGTGATCGGCAGCGCGTCCATGGTGAGGAAACGGTTGGGCACCATGAACCCGGGCAGGTTCGCCCGCAAGGTCTCGATCAGCTCGTCGTCCGACGGCGGAGCGGCAGGATCGGCGGGCACCACGTAGCAGACCAGCCGAGGCCGATCGTCAGGCCCGGGCACCGCACGGGCCACCGCCTGCCGCACGGCGGGGAGCCTGTCCAGCGTGGCCTCGATCTCGCCGAGCTCGATCCGGTGGCCGCGGATCTTGACCTGCCGGTCCAGCCGTCCGAGGAACTCGATCGTCCCGTCGTACCGCCAGCGTCCGAGGTCGCCGGTGCGGTAGAGGCGGCGGCGGAGGATCGGGTGGGTGATGAAACGCTCGGCCGTCTGCCCGGGGTCACCTACGTAGCCGCGGGCCAGCCCGTCCCCACCGATGTGCAGCTCGCCGGGCTCGCCGACCGGGCAGGGCCGGCCGTGCTCGTCGAGGATGTGGAAGGACTGGCCGCGTAGCGCCCTGCCATACGGGATGCTCGGCCAGGACGGGTCGACCTCGCCGATGGGGTAACAGATCGACCAGATGGACGCCTCGGTCGCCCCGCCCAGGCTCACCACCTCGGCGTGTGGGGCCAGCGCCCGCAGCCGGCCGGGCAGGGTCACCGGGATCCAGTCGGCCGACAGGAACACCAGCCGCAGCGTGGACATCGCCTCGCGAACCGCCTCCGGCTCCAGCTCGGCGTACTCCACCAGCATCTCCAGCAGCGCGGGAGCGGTGTTCCACACGGTGACGCGACGGCGGGCCATCAGTTCCAGCCAGTGCCCGGGGTCGCGCTGGCGGCGGGCCTCGGGCAGCACCACGGCGCCGCCGGAGCCGAGGATCGAGAAGATGTCGTAGACCGACAGGTCGAAGCTGAACGCCGACAGGGCGAGCACCCGGTCGTCGGCGCGGAGGGGGAAACGTTCCGCGAGGTCATCCAGGGTGGTGCGGGCCGCCCGGTGCTCGATGGCCACGCCCTTGGGCCGCCCGGTCGAGCCCGAGGTGAAGATCACGTAGGCGAGGTCATCCGGCTCCGGCCGCCGCGGCTCGGCCTCGTCGGGAACGTGGAGAACGCCGTCGTCGTCCAGCCGGTGGACGGTGACCTGGTCCGGCCACACCGTGGCGTCGGACTCGGGCGCCAGCAGCGCCAGCCCGATCGACGCCTGCTCGCACAACGCGGCCACCCTGCTCGCCGGCCATGACGGCTCGACGGGCACGTACCCCGCCCCACTGGCCAGCACCCCGAGCAGTGCGGTGACCTGCCGGATGCCCTTGTCCGCCGCCACCGCCACCAAATCCCCGGACCCGACACCGAGCGCCGCCAGCGCACGTCCTGTACGCGCGGCCTGCCCGGCCAGCTCCTCCGCGGTCACCTCGCGAGCCAGATCGAGCAGGGCGGGCGCGGATCGGTCCCGTTCGGCGGCGGCGCGCAGCGGATCGTCCAGGAGCGGACCGGCTCCGTCGAACACCCCGCCCGGCACGTCCTCGTCACCGAGAAACGACGGGTCCCAGCCAAGCGCGGGATTCGTCCACAGCTCGGGCTCTGTGGCCAGCCGCCGCAGCAGGCGGACGTGCGCGGCCAGCATCCCGTCGACGAACCCGGCCGGCAGCGCCCCATCCACGGCGTCCCACGCGATGCGGAGCCTGCCGTCCTCGTCCCAGACGATGTGGTCCAGCATCACCTGAGGCGTCTGCGAGACGCCGAAGACTTCGGTGCCGAGCCAGGCGGCGGGCGCTTCGCCCTGCCCCGCCAGCCCGACGCCGCTGGTGAAGACCACGGTGTGCGTGGGCACCGGCAGCCCGGTGGCCGGGTCGGTCACCCGGGGCCGCTCTCCCGCCTCGATCGCGGTACGCAGCGCCTCCATGCCCGAGACGGCCCGGTGCTCGAGGTCGGTCCAGAACTGCCGGTTGACCGTCGCGGCGTACCCGGCGAAGCCGTACCAGCGTCCGGGGTCCGCCGTGGGGATCTCCACGAGGACGGTGCTGGTGAAGTCGCCGACGATGCTGTCCAAACCCGGGGTGTCGTCGCCGAGGGCGAGGTCGTCGCGGTCGAACAGGGTGGTGTTGAGGCAGAAGGGTTCGCGGGCGCCCCAGCGCTGCAGCACCAGGCCGAAGGCGGCCAGCAGTAGGCCGGTGGGGCTGAGCCCGTGCGCCGCGCCCTGCTTGCGCAGTTGTGCCCAGTCCTCGGCGGACAGCTCGGCGGCATGCCGGGTGATGCGGTGCGCATTGAAGTCGGCCGGGCCACGGGTCCAGGGCAGCGCCGGCCCGTCCGGCAGGCCGGGCGCGCGGCGGGCCCAGTAGGCGGCGTCCATCTCGCGCCGCCGTCGCTCGGCGGGGTCATCCAGACGGCGCCGTACGAGATCGGCGAAGCCGAGCGGCGGCGCGGGGAGCTCCAGGCCGGGGTCGGCCACGAACCGGCCCCACTCCCGCATCAGCCGCATCCAGCTCATGAGATCCAGGGCCAGCACGTCCACGCCGATGAACAACCGGGTACGGCCGTCCGGCAGCAACGCCGCACACAGGTCGAACAGCGGCCACCGGTCGGCGGGGAGCACCTGGTGCGAGCACCTCGCACGCAATGCGTCCAGCGTCTGCTCGACCCGTTCCGGGTTCTCGCCACGCAGGTCGGTACGGGCGATGGTGTAGTCAGGCACCTGGTCGAGCACGCGCTGCCGGGCGTCGGAGTCCACGACCATGCGCAGCATCGGGTGCCGTCGCACGAGCCGGTTCCAGGCGGTCTCCAACCGGTCGAGGTCGGCCTCGGGGGCGTCCTGCGGCCTGCGGTCGTACTCGAAGTAGTAGTACGTGGCCACCCCGCCCAGCGGGAACGCCGGGTCCCGGCCGACCAGGTAGGCGGCCTGAATGGGCGTCAGCGGGAAGGACTCCCCCGCGTCCGCGGCGTTGTCCGCCACGGTCCCGGTGGCGACCGTGCGCGCGGTCGCGTTTCCGAGGAAGGCGGTCAGCGGGAGGTCGAGGCCGGACTCCTCCAGCAGGCGGCGCCGCAGGCGTACAGCGGTGAAGGACTCCAGTCCCAGAGCGGTGAGCGGGACGTCGGGGTCCAGGTCCGAGGGCCGGAGTTCCAGCACGTCGGCCAGGCAGGCGAGCACTTCTTCGACGGTGGCGGAACCCAAGGGAGAACCCCTTCCACGGAGGCGACACAATGGAAACGGTTTTCATTCCTACACATTTTCGCGGCTTTGTCTAGATCTTGAAAATGATTACCGTTGTTTCGTAGCATCTCGCCCTATGTCGCCCCTGAACGACCGAGCGGACCGCGCCGGCCACGCCGCGATCGCCGGAGCCGACATCGGCGGCGCTGCGGAAGCCGTCCATGACCTGGACCGCCTGATCCTGCTCGGCATCGCGGCCGACCTGCACCTGCGTACCCGGCTGCGCGACGGCGCGGCGTACGAGCCCGGCGCGGTCGCGGACGATCTCGGCGCGACGCGGCGGCACCGCTGGATCGCGGGGCACTGGCTGGCCGCCCTCTGCGAAGCCGGCCTGGCGAGCCGGGACGCCGCGGGCCGCTACCACGACCTGCACGGACCACGGCGCGCGGAGCTGGCCTCCGCCCGCACCCGCATGGAGGCCGCGCGGGTGGCGCTCGGCTACCCCGCCGAACTTGCCGAGCTGATGCTTCGCTCACTGAGATTGCTGCCCGACCTGCTGCGCGATGAGATCGGCGTGCAGGCGCTGCTCTACCCCGACGGCGAGCCAGCCACCGCCGAGGCCGTCTACCGTGACAACCTGATCAACCGCTACCTCAACGCCGCCGCAGGCGAGGTGCTCAGGGATTTGGCCGAACGCACCACCCGGCCGCTGCGCATCCTGGAGCTGGGCGGGGGCATCGGCGCCACCACCGCGGACCTGCTGCCGGTGCTGGCCGCCCGGCCGGTCGAGTTCTACCTGTTCACCGACCTGTCGCCGTTCTTCCTCGACACCGCACGCCGCCGCTTCGACGCAGGCTTTCTGCGGTACGCGCTGCTCGACATCGTCCGGGACCTGCCGCGCCAGCCGGGAGGGCTGGACCTGATCGTCGCCGCGACCATGGCGCACAATGCCCCGCACGTCGGCCACCTGCTCGACCAGGTCGCCGCGCTGCTCGCCCCCGGCGGCCGGGTGCTGCTCATCGAGACCGTCCGCGAACACCCGCAATCGCTCACCTCGATGCCGTTCGCTCTGTCCACCGATGACGGCCCGCCGCGGCGGCTCGACGGCCGTGCCGGCACCACCCGCACCTACCTGCGCCGCGAGGAATGGCTGGACGCGCTGAAAAGCAGCGGCCTGCGCGTCGAGGTTGACCTGCCCCGGCACGCGGACCCGCTGGCCGCGCTGTCGCAGCGTCTGTTCGTCGCCACCCGCTGATCACCTGACGATTGGAGTGCTCATGAAGGAACTGGCCGAGATCTGGTCGGAGCTGCTCGGCCTGCCGCCCGACGAGATCCCGCACGATGTCGGCTTCCTGCGCCTGGGCGGCGACTCGGTGCTCGCGGTCCGCATGTCGGCCCTGGTGCGCAAGCGGCTCGGCGTCGCGCTCGCCCTGTCGGACGTGCGGGTCGAGACCACGCTGGGCGAGCTGGCCGAGCTCGTGAAGCGGCGCGCTTCCGGCGAGCCCGCGGCCAGGGCCCTGCCGATCACGGTCACCCCGCGCCCCGACTCCCACGCGGAATTCCCCCTGCTCCCCCTCCAGCAGGGCTACTTCGTCGGACAACAGGACGGCTGGGAGCTGTCCTACGACTCGGCCCACTACTACCTCGACTACGCCCTCATCGGCGTCGACGGCGACGAAGCCGCCGACGCGCTCGCGGACGCGATCGAACGGCTCGCCGCGCACCAGCCCACCCTGCGGGCCCGCGTCACCTCCGACGGCCGCCAGCACGTCCTGCCCGCCGACGCGCCGGCCGCCGTGCCCCAGATCCGCGTGTACGACCTGCGCGAGGCCGACGCGGAGGAGATCGCCGCTGTACTGCGGGACGTACGGCAGGAGATGAGCACCAGCGGCCCGGACCCCACCCGAGGCCCCGGCCTGGACGTCCGGCTCACGCTGCTCCCCGGCGACGAGGGCCGGCTTCATCTGGGTCTGAGCCTGCTGACCTTCGACGGATGGTCGTCCAGCGTGCTCAGCCGCGACCTGCTCACCTTCGTCGCCGACTGGAACGCCGCCCTGCCGCCCCTGGAGATCCACTTCGGCGACTACGTCACCTCGCTGGCGGACCTGCCCGCCACCGAGGCGTGGCAGGCCGACCGGGACTGGTGGTGGTCCCGACTCGACACGCTGCCCGCCCCGCCCGCGCTGCCCTTGGCCGCCGACCCTCAGGAGGTGCGGCCGGTCACCATGGGCAACCGCGAGCACCGCTGGAGCGCCGAGAGCTGGGCAGCGCTGAGGCAGCAGTGCACCAGACGAGGCGTCACCCCGTCGACCGCCATGCTGACCGCGTTCGGCGTGGTGCTGGCCCGCTGGGCCGGGCATCGCCGGATGTTGCTGAACTCGCTGCAGCTCAACCGACTTCCGCTCCACCCTGACGTCCAGCGGGTCGTGGGCGCCTTTGCCGCCACCATGCTGCTCCCCCTCGACCTCGACCCCAAGGCCACGTTCGCCGAGCTCGCCACCGCCGTGCAGGCGACGTCCGGCGAGCACGCCGCCCACAACCTGATCACCGGCGTCGAGATCGGCCGCGAACTGGCCCGACGGCGCGGTAGCTGGCGACCGGTCGGACCCGTGGTCTTTCAGAGTGTGCTCGGGGTGGACGCGGCCATGGGCGGACGCCCTCCCGAGGATGCCGGGCCGCTCGGCCGGGTGATCGCCGCGGACTACTTCCACCAGTTGCGCACCCCGCAGGTCGCGATCGAAGTCCGCTGCTTCGAGCTGGGCTCGGCGATGGTGGCGGTCTTCTCGCTGGTCGAGGAGCTGTTCGACCCCGATCGGGTGGCGGCGGCGTTCGCCGAATTCGTGGCGCTGGTCGACGGCCTCGCCGACGGCAGCGGCTGGGATCGGGTTCCCGGCCTGCCCGGGGCCGCCGATCCCGGCTCCGCCGACGGCCTCCGGCTCGGCCTGCTGCCCGAGCCTGCCGTGCGCCACCGAGAAGGGCCGCCGTCCGACAATCTGGAGCAGGCGGTCGCCGACGTCTTCGAGGAGCTCCTGGAGGTGCCCGTGCTCGACCGCGGCGCCGACTTCTTCGGTCTCGGCGGGGACTCCCTGCTCGCGGTACGGGCGGTCGTTCGGCTCGCCAAGGAGGTCGGCATGTCCGTGCCGGTGCGCGAGTTCCTGGCCGACTCGACGGTGGCCGGGGTGGCACTCGCCGTCCGTTCCCGCCTCGGTGACCAGCGATGATCGGGCTACTGGGCGCCACCGGCGCGGTCGGCCGCACGGCCGCGCAGCGCATCGCGGCCTACGATCTCGGACCGCTGCGCGTCGGCGGCAGGAACCTGACGAGCGCCACCGCACTCGCGGCCTCGCTCGCCGCTCCCGCACAGGCGATCCGGGTGGACCTGAACGACCCCGCCGAGCTGGCCGCCTTCTGCGAAGGGTGCCGGATCGTGGTCAACTGCGCGGGTCCCACGTACCAGGTGCTGGACACCGTGGCCCGCGCCGCCTTCGCGGCCGGAGCCGACTACGTGGACATCGGCGGCGAACTGGCCGCCAAGGACGCGCTCACCAGCGGCGACGTGGCCGGCGACCAGACCGCGGTGTTCTCCGCCGGGGTCATGCCCGGCCTTTCCGGCCTGCTGCCCCGGCTGCTGGCCAAGGAACGCCCGTTGCGCCGCCTCGACGTGTACGTGGGCGGCGCGGCTGTCTTCACTCCGCTGTCCGCGGTGGACGCGCTGCTGACCCGAGGACCGAAGTTCGGGGTGCCGATGGCGGCCTGGCGGGACGGCCGGGTGGTTCCCAACACGCTGACCCCGCTGCACCAGGTGCGGCTGCCGGGCTTCCCGGTGCCGGTGCACGCGTGGCCGTACCTCACCACTGAGGCGCAGACCCTTGCCGCGGACACCGGCGCCCACGAGGTGCGCTCCTACAACGTGTTCGTCTCCAACCGCCTGCCCGAGGCCCTCGCAGCCGTCTGGGCCGATGCGGACGACACCGGCCCCGCCGCCCTGGCGCCGCACGCGGACACCGTGGTTCGTGCCTCGCTGCAGGACAACGCCGACTTCGGCGCTTTCTACGTCATGCTGTTCACCGCGCGCCCCGGTCCGGACGGCCTGCCCGGTCCTACGAGGGTGCTGATCACGGCCGTGGACTCCTATGCGCTGAGCGGGGTGGTGATGGCGCTGGCCACCCGCGCGGTGCTGTCCGGTTCCGTGCCGCCCGGCGTACACCTCGCGGCCGAAGTATTGGACCCCGACGCCACCGCCGCCGCCCTACGTGATGACCCACTGGTCGACGATCTCACCGTCGTCTGACCACCTCACGGCTTCAGTGGTCGTCTTCCACAACGCGCTGGACATCTCCGACATCGTGCGCAAGCTGGTCGCCGAAGGCCGGCAGATCGTCGCCGATCAGCTCGGCCAGATCGCCCCCTACCTACGCGCCCACATCAGCCGCTTCGGCGCCGGAGAATCGTAGTCATGAGAATCCTGCGTGCGTCGCGCGGCGGCACGGCACTACAGCGAGCACCTCTGACCTACCAAGAACAGGGCGCCACGCGTGACGCGCTTCCGGCCGGTTACCACCATGTCTATCGCCGCGCACTGGTGGGAGTTGGTCAGGTCGCCTTCGAACGGGCTGCACGCGCGCTGTCCCGCTGGGACCTGCACCGCCGAGCGGGACTCGGCGTCACCACGTCCGCCCCCCTAGCCGTCCCCGGTAGCGTCGTCCTGTTGACCATCGGGTGGCGTTGGCTGAGCATCAGCGCGCCGTGCCGCGTCGTGTACGCGGTGGAGGAGCCAAACCGTCGTGGGTTTGCCTACGGCACCCTTCCAGGCCACCCCGAATGCGGCGAGGAAGCATTCGTCGTCGAACGGACCCCGGAGGACCAGGTCTGGCTCGACATCCGCGCGTTCTCGCGTCCTGCCCGCCTGCTCAGCCGTCTCGGCGGACCGATGACACGCAAGGTACAGGACCTGGTCACCGACCGCTACATCGACGCCCTTCGTGATGAGCGCTGACCTCTCGCAATCACGCGGTACTCGCGGCAGGTGCAGCCTGGTCAACCGGGAGCCTCGGCCCACACGCCGAACCGGCGCCGCCCGTACATGAGAGGAGGCTCATCCGTGACCGACACCCGCTCCACCACACCGAACACGACGTGGTGGTCACCGGCCGGGACGATCCTGTCCACCCGGCACTCCGCCACGGCGAGCGCGTCCTCCCACAGCAGCGGCGCCCCGACCCCCGGGGACGGATGCCACGCGACGCGGGCGAACCGGTCGCGCACCGGCGAGGCGAATAGTTCGGCGACCCGCTGCCCGCCGGCGTGCAGCAGGTTGACGGCAAAGGTGCCGGCGCCGTCGATCGCGGCGAGGGTGCCGCTGCGGGTGTCCAGGCAGATCAGCAGCATCGGCGGGGCGACGCTGACGCTGCACATCGCGGTGCAGGTCAGGCCGTGGGGCACACCGTCGGGCCCCACAGCGGTGACGACGGTGACACCTGTCGGGAACGACGCCATCAGCGCCCGCAGGTCACTCCCGGCTGCGGTGCCGGTCAACGTGATCACGGTCGTCGCCCGGTCAGTTGATCGTGGCCAGGTACTCATGGCAGCTCGGCAGCGCCGCCACCAGCCGCCGCGCGGTCTCGCGCACCCTGGCGAACTCCGCGTGTGCCCGCGCCGGGTCCAGGTGGGCGAGCGCCGCCCGGGGCGCGGCGGGGATCTGGCCGAGGCCGAGGAGCATGGTGTTCCACGAGTACGTCTCGAAGCCGTGGTAGCGGGGGTAGACGGCGTTCTCGTCCAGCAGCATGGACCGGGCGACGGTGAGCCGCTCGGCCAGCCCGTCGGGCACCGGCCGGGTCCCGGCCTCCTTCCAGTACGGGGTGTCGTCGCGGCCGGCGGCCCGGTAGTGCAGGCAGAGAAACTCCTTGACCCCGTCCACCGCGTGGGCGACAGCGTCGTTGTAGCGGTCGCGCGCGACCGGGTCCCAGCGGGCGTCGGGGAAGTACTTGATCAACTGTTCGATGCCGTGCTGGATGAAGAAGATGCCGGTCGACTCCAGCGGCTCGACGAAGGCGCTGGACAGGCCGATCGCCACGCAGTTACGCACCCAGGAGCGCTCGTTGCGGCCGACCCGGATGGCGATGTGGTTGGCCTCGAGGTCGTCTCGGCCGGGGGCGACCAGGTCGCGCAGCGCGCGTTCGGCCTCGTCGGGGGTGCAGTGGGCGTCGGAGTAGACGTAGCCGGTGCCGTCGCGCTCGAACAACGGGATGTTCCATATCCAGCCCGCGTCCGCGGCGGTGGCGGTGGTATAGGGGTTCATCCGCTCGGGGTCGCGGCGGGGGACGCGTAGGGAGACGGCCCGGTTGTTCGGCAGCACGTCCTGGAACGACGTGAACGTCTCGCCGAGCGTCTTGTTGATCAGCAGGCCGCGGAAACCGGTGCAGTCGATGAACAGGTCGCCGGTCAGCTCTCCGTGCTCACGAGTGCGCACGCAGGTGAGCCAGCCGCGCTCGTCCTGGCCGGCCCCGACGACGTCGTCGCGGACGTGCCGGACGCCGCGGTCCCTGCCGTACTCCGCGAGGAACACGGCAAGCAGGTCGGCGTCGAAGTGGTACGCGTACGGAAACTGGTCACGCTGCTCGGCCAGCGTCGAGCGGCCGAGCGGCCCGTCGAGGCCGGACGCGAACAGCGACCCGTCGAGGGCGCGCGGCGAGCGGCGGGCCTCACACAGCCACGGCGTGATGTAGCACTGCCGGTCGAAGCCCTCGGCGGGGTCGCCCAGCCGCAGCCACCACTCGGCCAGGTTGAACCCGTCGGCCACCGGCAGCCGCTCGAACGGGTGGTAGAAGTGGTGGCCGGGCGCGCGCCAGCCCTCGAACCTGATGCCCAGCTTGTACGACGCCGAGCAGCGCGGCATCCACTCGGTCTCGTCCAGGCCGAGGTAGTCGAAGAAGTGGCGGACCGTGCTGAAGGTGGCCTCGCCGACGCCGATGCTCGGCACCCGGGCCGACTCCACCAGGGTGACGCCGACGCGGTCACCGAACGCGGCCTTCAGGTAGGTCGCCGTCATCCAGCCGGCGGTCCCGCCGCCGACGATGACTACTGTGCTGATCATAAGATGTCCTCCTTCTGGGTTCCGCTGGCGAGCAGGCCTGTGCCGTCGCACTCGACGACCGGCACCGGGCCGCGGATCACCGCCAGGCTGGCGTGGTATCCGCTGGGTGGGTTGAGGGGCAGTAGCGTCGCCTCCCCCTGTTCGGTCCGTACGCGCACCGGCTCTCCCGTGCCGAGCACGTCCAGCTGGTCGGGGGCGTGGTCGAGGCCGGCCCCCAGGGCTTTCAGCACCGCTTCCTTTCTGGTCCACAGCCGCAGGAACGCCGACGGCCGGCTGGGCGGGTCGAGCGCGTCCAAGGTCCGGGTCTCCAGCTCGGTGAGGGCGATGCCGACGAGTTCGCCGATGTCGAGGGCGTGGTCGATCGCCTCGACGTCCACGCCGACCGCCTCGATGCCGACACCGACGGCCACGACCAGGCAGTCCCCGGCGTGCGAGACCGACAGGACAGGGGCGCCGGTCCCGGCGGGCAGGCGTGGCCGGCCGTGCGGGCGGCCGCACCGGTCACACGACCGGTCCAAGGGCACCTGCTCAGGGTCCACGCCGAGCATCCGGCCGACGACCAGGCGCAGCAGCGCGGCGGCGGTGAGAAACCTGGCGCGGTCGGCCGGGCGCCGGTACTCCTCGTACCTGGCCCGCTCGGCGGGGTCGAGCAGCGCGGCGAGGCTGTCCCTGGCGTCCGCGACGCGCGCCCACCACACGCTCACGACGGGCGCGCCGGGCCGCAAGGCCTGCGCTCCGGCGGGCACGGGTGGGGTGGCGCGGGTCAGGCCCCCTGGGGTGTCCTCGACCGGTGCGGCACTCATGTGCGCCCCCCGGGGAGGAACGTAGCGGGCAGGTCCCGGGTCATCTCGACGCCGCGGTCCGCCAGCCACGCGGGCGCGTACAGCGTCTGCGCGTAGTTGCCGCCGGAGTCCGGGCAGACGCAGACCGGGGAGGTGATCTCCGGATGTTCGGCCAGATACCGGGTGCAGGCGGCGAGCACGGCCCCGCTCGAGCCGCCGAGCCTGATCCCGGTCGTGTCGGCCAGGGCGTGGCAGTGGGAGACGGCATCGGCGTCGTCCACGATGACGACGTCGTCCCAGTCCCCCGGCCGCAGGAATGCCGAAGGCCGCGACGCCCCGATACCGGTCAGCAGCCGAGTGCCCGCCGGGTCGCCGAACACCCGGGACCCCGGCACGTCCACCCCGATCACCCGCACCTTCGGCCGCCGCCCGTGCAGGTACCGGCCGAGCCCAGCGAGGGTGCCGCCGGTGGACACGGCCACGAACACCGCGTCCGTCGACCCGGGCGCCTGCTTGTGCAGCTCGGGGCCGGTGCCCTGGTAGTGGGCCAGCGGGTTGGCCGGATTGTGGTACTGGTCGGTCCAGACCAGGGCGGGGTCGGCGGCCCGCAGCTCGGCGACCCGGTCCAGGCGGGCCGACAGGTAGCCGCCCTGGGCGTCGCGACGGGTGACCTCGGACAACACGGCGCCCAGGCCGGCCAGCCGTTCGGCCAGCACGGGCGACAGGCTGGGGTCCACCACGGCGGTGAACGGGATCCCGAGCGCGCGGGCCGCGGACGCGAGGGCGACGCCGAGGTTGCCGGACGTGGACTCGACCAGGGCGGCGCCCGGCGCGGCGAGCTGGTCGGCGACCGAACGCAGCAGGCTGAGGGCGGTGCGGTCCTTGATGGAGCCCCAGGTGCCGGCCCCTTCGAGCTTCAGCCGCACGGTCACCCGGCGGCCGTTCACGTCGGCGCGCACGCAGACGAGCGGGGTGGGGGGCGTACCGGCCCCGAGCCGCCGCAGCTCCTCCTGCACGCTCCCGCGCCGCGCCGTGTCGGCTGTCCTCCCGGAGGAGACGGCAACGGTGACCGCAGAAGGCGCGCTCATCGGGCTCCCCCTGTCCGGCCGACCCGGTGCGCTCGTTCCGTCTGATCCGCTCGCTCGAGCCAGCGCGCGATGTGGGCGGCCAGTTCGTCCACGTGCGGCGGGGCCATCACGTCCAGGTGGCCGTGGCGGAACCGGCCGACCGGCACGTCCCCGCCGCGTAGCCGGCGCCATTCGCGCAGGTACGCCTCGTGCGTGAGGCCGCCCTTGGCGTCGTGCCCGTCGCCCATCAGGTCGTCGGTGAGCATGATCTCGACGGGCACGTCGGCGGGCCGGGGCCGGTCGAGCTGGGCGGCCTCGGCCATGCCGCGCCAGAGCCGCAGCCGGGGCGCCCAGTCTTCGCGCAGATCCTCCTCAGTGATCGGCCGCCCGTCGTTGTCGTCCACGACGGCCGCCAGCACCTCGGCCAGCTCGGCCCGCATCTCTCCGTCGTCGCCGGTGGCCAGGGCGGCGAGGAGTGCTTCACCACGTCTGAGGAGCTGCAGGTGCAGCGGCTCGTCCGCGGCGGGCAGGCACGGGTCGAGCAGCAGCAGCTCGACCTCCTCGCCCAGGTCACGCAGCCGGGCCGCCATCTCCCACACGGCCCCGGTCCCGCCGCACCACCCGAACAGCCAGTACGGCCCCGCGGGCTGCGCGGCCCGCACCTCGGTCAGGTACGCCTCGGCGAGCCGCCCAACAGGGGTGGCAGCGGCGTCCTCGTCCACGAGTGCGGGATGCTGGAGCGCCACGAACGGACGGTCCCCCGGCAGCCTCAGGGACAGCTCGCGGTACCAGTGCACGCTGCCGCCGCCCGGATGCACGGCGAACAGCGGCGCCCGCTCCCCCGACGCCCGGAACCACACCGCCGCCCGGCCCGGCACTCCCGGCATCACGTCCGCGCCCCCGGTGGAAGGCACCACGTCCGCGGCGCCGATCGGAGGCACCACGTCTGCGGCGCCGGTCGGAGGCACCATGTCCGCGCCGACGCCGGCCCCGAAGGCGGCCTGCGGATCGGTGCCCGTGCCGGGTGAGGAGGCCGAGGCCGCCGTCGTTCCGGGAAGGGAGGCGAGAGCCGCCGCGAGGGCGGCGATCGTGCGGTGCAGCATGATGTCGCGGGCCGTCACCTGGACGCCCGCGCCTGCCGCGAGCCGCGCCGCCGCCCGCATGGCTGCCAGCGAGTGCCCGCCGAGCTGCAGGAAGTCGTCCTCCCTGCCGATCGCGTCCACCCCCAGCACGGCCGCGAACGCCTCTGCCGCCGCGCGTTCCAGCCCGTCCCGGGGCGGTGCGTACGCGGTGCGCAAGTCGGGACGGTGACCTCCGGGGGCAGGCAGAGCGGCGCGGTCCACCTTGCCGCTCGCCGTCATCGGGAACGCGTCGAGCGCCACCAAGTGGTCGGGCACGAGGTGCGCCGGCAGCAGCCCGCCGAGGTGGGCGCGCAGCCGTGACACGTCGATGGTGCCCGGCGTGACATAACCGACCAGCCGGCGGTCGCCCGGAGTGATCTCGCGGGCGGCGACGGCGGCCATGCGGATGCCTGGATACCGGTGCAGGGCCGCCTCGACCTCGCCCGGCTCGATGCGGTGGCCGCGGATCTTGAGCTGGTCATCCATCCGCCCCAGGAAGTCGAACCCGCCGTCCGGCCGCAGCCGGGCAAGGTCGCCGGTGCGGTAGAGCCGCGCGCCCGGTTCGGGGCCGTAGGGGTCGGGGACGAACCGGTCGGCGGTGAGCGCCGGCCGGCCGAGGTAGCCGCGGGCCACGCCGGGGCCGCCGATGTGCAGCTCGCCCGGCACGCCCAGCGGGACCGGCCGACTGAGGTGGTCGAGGACGTACACGGTGGTGTGGGCGATGGCCTGGCCGATGGGGACGGGCCCGGTGACCGGCCGGCCGGGATCTAGAGGGCGACAGGTGGCGTACGTGGTGGTTTCGGTAGGTCCGTAACCATTCACCAGGCGGGTGGCCGGGAGGGCGCGGCGGGCGCGTTCGAGGTGTTCGGCGGAAACGGCCTCGCCGCCGGTGATGAGGGTGCGCAGGCCGCGCAAGCCGGTCAGGTCGCCGTCCACCATCAGCTTGAACAGCCCGTGCGTGACGAACGTGCAGGTTACGCCGTGCCGGGCGATCACCTCGCGCAGCTCGCCGGCGTCCAGCAGCCCGGGCGGCGCGACGACCAGCCGGCCGCCGTGCAGCAGCGCGCCCCAGATCTCGTACGTGGCGGCGTCGAACGTGATCGGCGAGTGCAACAGCTGCACCTCGCCGGGACCGAACCCGGCGTAGGTCTGGCCCGTGACGAGCCGGACCACGCCCCGGTGCGGGACGGCCACGGCCTTGGGCCGGCCGGTTGAGCCCGAGGTGTAGATGAGGTACGCCAGGTCGTCCGGCGTGACCGGCGCGAGCGGTGGCCCCGCCGGGCCACCGCCGGTGGCCTCGTCGAGGAGGATCGTGTCCGGGTGGCAGATGGCGGTCGCGAGGCCGGCGGAGGTGATGACGAGACGGGGTGCCGCGTCGGCCAGCAGTTCGGCGAGCCGGGCGGGCGGGTCGGTGGCGTCCAGGGCAAGGTATGCGCCGCCCGACTTGAGTGCGGCCAGGATGGCCACGATGAGGCGGGGCGAGCGGTCCAGGCAGATCCCGACGACGTCCCCGGGCCGCACGCCACGGCTGGCGAGCTGGTGCGCCAGGCGGTTCGCGGCGGCGTCGAGCTCCGCGTAGGTCAGCCGCTCCGGCTCGCCTCCACAGGCTGTGGACGACGGGCCCGTGCGGCCGGAGGGCAGCGGGCTTGAGACCGGCGCGAACTCGACGGCGATCGCGTCCGGCGTCCGGGCCGCCTGGGCCGCGAAGAGCTCGTGGATCGACAGCCCGGGCAGGGCCGGCGCGGCGTCCCCGCCGGTCAGGGCGAGGCGGTGTTCGGCCGGCGGGAGGAGGTCGGTCTGCGCGTCCCCGTCCGGGTCGGCCGCCATCGCGGCGAGCACCGACGCGTACAGCGCGGCCAGCCGCTCACCCCACTCCGGCCGGACGGCGCGCGGCGAGACAGACAGCACCACCGCGCCGGGTTCCGTGGAGACCACCAGGGCGAAGTCGGTGGCGCTGCGGTCGTCGGTCTCGGCCAGGTCGAGCGCTTCCCGGTCCAGCACGTGGAAGTCGAGGTAGTTGAACAGCACGTCGATCAGCGGTTCGTCCGAGCTCCACCGCCGCTGCATCTCCGGCGCGGGGAAGCGGCGGTGCGGCCAGAGCGCTGTCTCCTCCGCGAACACGTCCCGCACCAGTCCGCGCCAGGTGGCCGCGCCGGTACCGGTCGCGAACGGGACGACGTTCAGGAACATGCCGCGCGCCCTGTCTCCGCCGGCCGCCTCGGGCCGCCCGTTCACTCCGAGCCCGGTGCGAAACGCCCGCTGCGGGGTCACCATGCTCATGACGCGTACGTGCGCGGCCAGGAACACGCTCTTGAGCGGCGCCCCGGCGGCCTTCGCCAGCGCCCGCAGCCCCGGCATCAGCTCACCGACCGGCACCCGCAGGTCGTAGGGAAACGGATCATCTGCGGAAGACCCCGGGCCGTCCGCGCCGGCGATGTCCGTGGTCCACGCGTCGGGGAGCCGGAGGCGCTCGAAGCCACGTACCCGGCTCTCCCAGAAGTCGCGTTGCTCGGCCGAGGCGAGCGCGGCCCGTTCCAGCCCGACGGCGTCGGCGAACCGGACGGGGCACGGCGCCGGCTCGGGCACCGGCCGGCCGTCGCGGACCGCCCGGTACACCTCCAGCAGCTCGGTCAGCAGCGAGTTGTGGCTCCAGCCGTCGAGGATCGGATGGCACTCCACCCACCCGAGCCGCCACCGCCGCCTGTCGAGCCGCTGCGCGTACAGCCGCCACAGGGGTGCGCGCCCCAGGTCGAACGGCTGCCGCCGCTCCCGGTCGAGAGCGGCGTCCGCGGCGGCCCGCTGCTCGTCGGGGGGCAGCGCGGTGAGGTCCTCGACGGTGATGTGCGCGCGAGCGGCGGGGTGCACGAGCTGCATCGGCTCGGAGTACGCCGCCAGGTCGAAGGAGGTGCGCAGCACCTCGTGCCGGTCGGCCAGCGTCTCGGCGGCCGTGGACAGGGCCGGGAGCGAGAACGGCCCATCGTCGCGTACCAGGTAGGAGGTGACGTTGTGGTACGGGCTCAGCTCGCCGTCGGCGGCGAGCTCGACCAACATGCCGGCCTGCACCTGGGTGAGCGGATACGCGTCGACCGCCCACAGCGGCAGCATCGCCCGGTCGGCGGGACTGACGTGGGCGAACGGCGCCGAGGGGACGTGTTCCGCCGACGTTCCGGCGCTCATGACCGTGGCCAGGGCGGCGGGGGTCTGGTGCCGGAACACGTCCTGCACGCCCGCCTCCCATCCCGCCTCGCGCAGCAGCCCGATGGCCCGCAGCGCCCGGATGGAGTCGCCGCCCAGCTCGAAGAAGTTCCCGTGGACGCCGACGGCGGGCAGGTCGAGCGCGGCGGCCCAGGCGTCGGCGGCGGCCCGCTCGGCCGGGTCGCGGGGCGCCACGAAGGCGTCGTCCGCCTCGGCGGCCCGAGGCGCGGGAAGGGCGTCGCGATCGAGCTTGCCGTGCGCGGACACGGGCAGCGCGTCCAGCGTCACCACGAAGGCCGGCACCAGGTAGGCGGGCAACCTCCCGGCCAGCCACCCCCGCACCTCCCGACCGTCCAACCCCGCGCCACCGGCCACGTACGCCACGAGCCGCTCCTCGCGGACGATCACCGCCGCCGCCCTCACCCCCGGATGCTCCAGCAGCACCGACTCGACCTCCCCCGGCTCGATCCGGTGCCCCCGGATCTTCACCTGGTGATCCCGCCGCCCCAGGTAGTCGAGCGTCCCGTCGGCCCGCCGCCGCACGACGTCCCCGGTCCGGTAGAGTCGCCCCGCCCCGTACGGGTTCGGCACGAACCGCTCGGCCGTCAGCTCCGGCCGGCCCAGGTACCCCCGCGCCAGCCCGACCCCGCCGATGTGCAGCTCCCCCGGCACGCCGACCGGCGCCGGCTGCATCGCCTCGTCCAGGACGTGCACGGCGATGTTGTCGATGGGCCCGCCGATCGGCACCCGCGCCTCGGCCCACCCGGGCCGGCACGTCCAGGCGGTGACGTCCACGGCCGCCTCGGTGGGCCCGTACAGGTTGTGCAGGCGGGCGCCGAGCAGGTCGTGGAAGCGGCCGGCCAGGTCGGCGGGCAGCGCCTCGCCGCTGCACATGACGTCCCGCAGCGAGGTGCACGCCCCGATGCCGGGCACGTCCAGGAACGACCGCATCATGGAAGGCACGAAGTGGCAGACGGTCACTTGTTCGTCGACGATCAGGTCGCGCAGGTACGCCCCGTCGCGGTGCCCGCCGGGCGCGGCGACGACCAGCCGGGCGCCTTCGGCCAGCGGCCAGAAGAACTCCCACACCGACACGTCGAACCCGAACGGCGTCTTCTGCAGCACAGCGTCGGCCGGGGTCAGCCGGTAGGCGTCCTGCATCCAGTCGAGCCGGTTGGCGATGGCCCGGTGGGAGACGACGACGCCCTTGGGCCGCCCGGTCGAGCCGGAGGTGTAGATGACGTACGCGGCGCCGTCGGGGTCGCGCGGCACCGGCGGCGGCGTCGTCGGGAACGCCCCCAGGTCGAGCCCGTCGAGGACGACGGCGTCCGGCGGGCACAGGTGGGCGTGCGCGGCGCTGGTCAGCACCACGTGGGCAGCCGAGTCGGCGACCAGGTAGGCGATCCGGTCGCGCGGGTACTCGGGGTCGATCGGCACGTACGCGGCCCCCGCCTTGACGGTGGCGAGGAGCGCGGTGACCAGGTCGGCCGAGCGGTCGAGGCAGATGGCGACCCGGCTCTCGGGCCCAGCGCCGCGCGAGCGCAGCAACCTGGCGAGCCGGTTGGCGGCGGCGTCGAGCTCGCCGTACGTCATGGTCCCTGCGGGGGTGACGAGGGCGACGGCGTCGGGATCTCGGGCGGCGCGGGCGGCGAACCTGTCGGGCAGGCAGTGCGCGGGCCGGTACACGGTGGTGGCGTTCCAGCCGGTCAGCAGGCGTTCGCGTTCGGCCGTGGAGGTGAGGCCGATCTCGCGGACGGGCACGCCGGGGGTGCGGCCGGCCCGGCGCAGGAACGTGACCAGATGACCGGCCAGCCCTTCGACGGTGCTGCGGGTGAACAGCGCCGTCGGATAGACCAGCGCCCCCCGCAGCGACCCGTCGGGCCGCAGGGTGATGTCGAGGGCGACGTCCACGCGGGCGGGCGACCAGCCGACCGGCTCCTCGATGACCGTCAACGGCCCGGCGGCGCGGGCGGCGGTCGTGTCCTCGCGGTAGGTGAGCAGGGCCTGGAACAGCGGGTTGACGGCCAAGTCGCGGCCGGGGCGCAGTTCCTCGACGATCCGCTCGAAGGGCACGTCCTGGTGGTCGTAGGCGTCGGTGACGGCGGTCAGCGCCTGGCCGACCAGATCGCCGAACGACGGCTCGCCGGACAGGTCGCCGCGCAGCACGAGCGTGTTGGCGAAGTAGCCGGGCAGCCGCTCGAACTCGATCCTGCTCCGGCCGGCGACAGGGGTGCCGACGGCGACGTCGTCCGTGCCCGCGTACCGGCCGAGGACTGCCCAGAAAGCGGCGAGCAGCGTCATGAACGGCGTCGCCGAGCGGCGCGCCCCCTCGGCAAGCGCGGCGGCGGCCTCGGCGGCGGGCACGTCGAAGGTGACGACATCGCCGGCCGCGTCCCACTCGGCGGGGCGGGTGCGGTCGGCGGGCAGCTCCAGCGGGGCGACGCCGGCCAGCCGCTGCTTCCAGTAGCCGAGCTGGCGGGCGGCGGCCGGACCGGCCAGGAACGACCGCTGCCAGTCGGTGTAGTCGGCGTACTGCAAGGCGGACGCGGCCGGGACGCCGCCGGCGTACTCCTCGCACAGCTCATCGACCAGCACGTCCATGGTGACGCCGTCCACGGCGATGTGGTGGCCGGTCAGCAGCAGCACGTGCTCGCTGCCGGGCAGCGCGAACAGCGTGGCGCGCAGCGGCCACTCGGCGGCCAGGTCGAAGGCCCGTTCGCCCTCCTGTGCGAGCAGCGTGTCCAGGGCGGCGCGCGGGCGTCGGGCGCCCGCGGCGACGATGCCGCGCACCCGCAGCTCCCGCTCCGTCGACAGGTCCACACTGGTCAGCGGCACCGGGCCGGGCGGGTCGACCAGCTGGTACGGCTCGCCGCCGGACTCCGCGTACCGGGTGCGCAGGATTTCGTGGCGGGCGGCCAGGCCGTCGAGCGCTGCGCGCAGCCGGGCGGCGTCCAGCGGGCCGCGCAGCCGCAGTGCCACCGGGACCAGGTACTCGGTGCCGCCGGGGCGGATCCGGTCGAGCAGCCAGAGGCGGCGTTGGCCGGCCGACAGCGGCGGCGGGCGGTCGCGATCGGTGCGGGCGACGATGGGCGCGGGCCTGGAGCGCCGGCTCCGGTCGAGGTAGCGGCGCACCAGGTGCCCGGTGTCCGGCGGCGTCGTGGTTGTCATGCTTGGTCTCCTTCGGAGAGCAGGGACATCGTCTGCTCCTGCGTCCAGTGGGAGATCTCCTCCGTGATGGCGTTCTCCAGGAGCTCGCCGAGCGCGGCCATGGTGCGCGCCTCGAAGATCTGACGCAGGGACAAGGGCAGGTCGAACGCCTCGCGCAGGCGCAGCAGCACCCGCGAGGCGAGCAGCGAGTTGCCGCCCAGGACGAAGAAGTCGTCGTCGCGCCCGACCCGTTCCAGGCCGAGGACCTCGGCCCACACGCCGGCGACGTACTCCTCCATCTCGGTCCGCGGCGGTGTGTACCGGCTCGCGGGCTGGGGGCGGCTCCAGTCGGGGTCGGGCAGGGCCTTTCTGTCGGCCTTGCCGTTCGGGGTGTGCGGCAGGGCGGGCAGCTCCACCCAGGCGGCGGGCACCATGTAGTCGGGCAGCCGTTCGCGGAGGTGGGCGGCCAGGTCGGCGGGGGTGACGCCGGGTTCGGCGACGACGTAGCCGACGAGTCGCAGGTCGCCGAGCGGGGAGCGTCTGGCTTCGATGACGCCGGTGCGCAGTCCCGGGCAGGTGGCCAGGACGGCCTCGATCTCGCCGGGCTCGACCCGGAAGCCACGGATCTTGGTCTGCCGGTCCGCGCGACCGACGAACTCGATGATCCCGTCGGCGCGGCGGCGCACCAGGTCGCCGGACGCGTACATGCGGGCCCCGGGCAGCGGCGCGTATGGGTCGGGCAGGAAGCGGGCGGCGGTCAGGGCGGGCGCGCGGTGGTAGCCGCGGGCGACCCGGCTGCCGCCGATGTACAACTCGCCGACGACGCCGTGCGGGACGGCCGACAGGTTCGCGTCCAGGACGTACGCGCCGGTGCCTGGCAGGGGCCGGCCGAGCGGGACGAGCGCGTCGGGGGCCTCGCCGAGGTCGGTGACGGTGTGGGCGGTGGTGGCGATGGTGGCCTCGGTGGGCCCGTACCCGGTGTGGAAGCCGGCGGGCAGTCCGGTCGCGGCCCACATCGCCGCGTCGGCGTAGGTGACGGCGTCGCCGCCCACGCTCATCAGCCGCAGCCCGGCCAGCCGGCCGTCGCCGGGGCGCAGCGCGGCGACCAGCTCGCGGTAGTAGGCGGGGGTGACGTCGAGGACGGTGACGCGGCTGCGGGTGAGCTGGTCGGCCAGGTCGCCGGGCAGGGTGGCGCGGGGGTCGGCGACCACGACGGTCGCGCCGGTCATCAGGGTCGCGGCGATCTGGTCCAGCGAGGCGTCGAAGGTCACGGACGCCATCAGGGCGAAGGCGTCCCCGGGGGCGAGGCCGTAGGCGCGGGCCTGGACGACGCAGTGCTGGGCGTACGAACCGTGCTCGACCTGCACGCCCTTGGGGCGGCCGGTGGAGCCGGACGTGAAGATCATGTACGCCAGATCGCCCGGGTCCAGCTCGGGCAGGGTCACATCGGGCGGGGCGCCCCCCGCCACGACCGGCACGGACGGGCCGGTCACGGGCTCGGCGTCCCCCGCAACGACCGGAACGGGGCCGGTCACGGGCTCGGAGCCGTCCGTCACGAGGGCGGCCGGGGCGATGTCGGCCAGCAGCGCGGCGAGCCGTTCCGGCGGCGAGTCGGCGTCCACGGGCACGTACACGCCGCCGGCCCGCAGGATGCCGAGCAGCGATACCGCCACCAGCGACCCGCGCGGCAGGCACGACGCCACGCACTCCCCCGGCCGCACCCCCGCCGCCACCAGCCGCGCGGCCAGGTGTCCCGACAGCCGGTCCAGCTCGGCGTAGGTGTAGGTCCCGCCGTCGCCGCCCGCCTCAGTGAGGGCGACGGCGCCGGGCGTGCGGCGAGCCCAGGCGGCGACCGCGGCGGCCACCAGCGGGGTGGCGAACGGCTCGTCCGGCTCGTCCACGTCCACCAGCCGCACGTTCGACGGCCGGGCGGCCGGGTCGGCGGCGCAAGCGCCGAGCAGCAGCAGGAAGTGCTCGGCCAGCCGGGCCACGGTGCCGGGCTCGAACAGCGCGGCCGCGTACTCGAACTCCGCCGTCCACTCCCCGTCGCGCCCCTCGCCGAGGGTCAGCGTCAGGTCGCACATCGCCGCCCGCCGCGCCACCGGGAACGGCCCGACGGCCAGCCCGTCCAGCCGGTACGGCGTCAGCGCCGTGTCCTCGACGGCCAGCATCGCGTCGAGCAGCGGCACCCGGGACAGGTCCCGTTCGACGCCGAGCGCGTCCACGAGATCCTCCAGCGGCACGTCGCGGTGGTCGAGGGCGGCCAGCACGCCTTCGCGAGCCCGGTCGACGAGGGTGCCGAAGTCCGGCTCGCCGGACAGGTCAGCGCGAGTGAGCATGGTGTTGACGAAGCAGCCGACGAGGTTCTCGACGGCGCGCAGGTCCCGGCCGGCGACGGGCGCGCCGACCAGGAACGACGTGCGGCCGGTGTAGCGGCCGAGCAGCGCCTGGAATGCCGCCAGCCAGGTCATGAACGGGGTGGCGGCCCGTTCGCGGCCGAGGTCGAGGACGCGGCGGGCGACGTCAGCCGGGATCCGGAAGGCGTGCACGGCGCCACGCGGGTCGCGCACCGGCGGCCGGGGGCGGTCCAGCGGCAGGTCGAGCGCGGGCACGCCGGCCAGCTCCGCTCGCCATCTGGCCAGCCGCCGGCGGCGGGCCTGGCTGGCCTCGGGGCCGTTCTCCCAGGTGGCGAAGTCGGCGTACTGGACGGGCAGCGGCTCGAGGTCCGGCCGCTCGCCGGCGCGCAACGCGTTGTAGGCGTCGCCGAGCTCGCGGGCGATGACGTCGAGGGAACGGCCGTCGCAGGCGATGTGGTGGGTGAGCAGCAGCAGCACGTGGTCGTCGGCGCCGACCCTGGCCAGCGCCACCCGCAGCGGGGCCTCCGCGGCCAGGTCGAACGGCCGGGCGGCCCACCGCTCGACCAGCTCCGCAGCCTGCCGCTCGGGGTCCGGGCGGCCGGACAGATCCACGCGGTACGGCTTGAGCGGGGCGGGCGGGTCGACGACCTGGCGGGTCTCGCCGTCCGCGGCCTCATACCGGGTGCGCAGGACGGCGTGCCGGTCGCGTACGGACTCGACGGCGGCCAGCAGGGCGGCCTCGTCGAGCGCGCCGCGCAGGCGGAGCGCGATCGGGGCCAGGTACTCGGTGCCGGCGGGGTCCATCGCATACATCAGCCACATGCGGCGCTGCGCGGCGGACAGGGGCGCGGGCTCGCTGACTGTCCCGGCGATGCCGGCGGCGGGCCCGGCGGTCGCGTCCGCGGCGATCTCCACGGGGCCGGTGGTGCCGCCGGGCGGCGGTGCGGCGGCGGGGGTCGGGCCGGGCGGGCCGGGCGGCTCGGGCTGAGCGGCCGACAGCCGCCTGGCCAGCTCGGCCACCGTCCGCGCGTCCAGCAGCGTCCCCATCGTCACCGGCACCGGGAACGTCTCCCGCAGCCGCGACACCGCCCGCATGGCGAGCATCGAGTTGCCCCCGGCGGCGAAGAAGCTGTCGTGCACGCCGACCCGCTCCACCCCGAGCACGTCGGCGAACACCGAGGCGATCACCTCCTCGGCCGGGTCGCGCGGCGCCACGTACTCGCCGCCGCGCGGGACGAACAGCGCGGTGTCCGGCGCGGGCAGCGCGGCCCGGTCCAGCTTGCCGCTCGGCGTGTACGGGAAGCGGTCCAGGACCACGACGGCGTCGGGCACCATCGGCTCGGGCAGCCGGTCCAACAGGTGCAGCCGGAGCTTGTCCACGGATAGGTCGGCGCGGCTGGCCGGCAGCACATACGCGATGAGGCGGGTGTCGCCGTGCCTGTCGGCCCCGGCGGTGACGGCCGCGGCGGTCACGTCGGGGTGGGCGGCCAGGACGGCCTCGACCTCGCCCGGCTCGACGCGCACGCCACGTACCTTGACCTGGTGGTCGAGGCGGCCGAGGAAGTCGATCGCGCCGTCGGCCCGCCAGCGGGCCAGGTCGCCGGTGCGGTACACGCGGCCGCCCGGCGGGCCGTACGGGTCGGGCACGAACCGGGCGGCCGTCTGGGCGGGGTTGTGCAGGTAGCCGCGGGCCAGGCCGTCCCCGGCGACGCACAGCTCGCCGGGCACGCCGACCGGCACCGGCCGGAACTCCGCGTCGAGGACGCGGATCGCCGTATTGTCGATCGGGCTGCCGATGGGCACGGTCCCCTTGCCGGACAGGTGGCCGCCCGTGGTGACGCCCGGCCGGTACGCCCAGGCGGTCACGTCGATGGAGCACTCCGTCGGCCCGTACGTGTTGTGCAGTTCGGCGGGCACCCGGGCGACCAGCCGCGCGCACAGGTCGGCGGTCAGCGGCTCGCCGGCGGAGAACACCAGTCGCAGGGCCGCGCAGCCGGACAGGGCGGGCTCCTCGGCCAGCAGGCCAAGCATCGACGGGACGGCCTGGAGCACGGTCACGCCGTGGGCGGCGGCGTCGGCGACGATCAGCGCGGGGTCGCGTTCGGCGCCCGGGGAGGCGAGCACGACGGTGCCGCCGACGGCCAGCGGGGCGAAGATCTCCCAGCCGGCCGCGTCGAATGCGATCGTGGTCTTCTGCAGGACCCGGTCGGCCGCGGTCAGCGCGTGCCGGCGGACGGTCCACAGGACGCGGTTGACGATGCCGCGATGGGTGATGACCACGCCCTTGGGCGTCCCGGTCGAACCGGACGTGAAGATCGCGTATGCGGGCGCATCGAGATCGACCTGGGGCGCGCCGGGCGCAGGGTCAAGAGCGGGCGGGGCATCGGGGACGGGCCGGGCGCGCAGGGTCGGCGGCGGGATGACCAGCTGTGGCAGGGTGGCGAGCCGTGCGGCGAGGTCGCTGTCCGTGACGATCGCCGCCGCCCGCGACTCGCGCAGCACCGCGGCCAGCCGTTCCGCCGGGTGCCCGGGGTCCAGCGGCACGTACGCCGCCCCCGCCTTCAGCACCCCCAGCAGCGTCACCACCAGCGCCGCACCACGCGGCAGCGCGACCGCGACGAGGCTCTCCGCTCCGATCCCGGCGGCTCGCAACCGCCCAGCCAGGGCACCGGCCGCAGCGTCCAGCTCAGCGTAGGTGACCGTGCGCGTCCCGTCGATCAGGGCGGTCGCGCCGGGCGTGGCCGCCGCCTGCCGCTCGAAGAGGCCGTGCAGCGGCAGGCCGGGCCGGTCGGCGGCGGTGGCGTTCCAGCCGATGATCAGGTCGTGGCGTTCGGCCTGGGTGAGGAGGTCGACGGCGTCCAACGGCCGGCCGGAGTCGTCGAGGACCTGGCCGAGCACGGACACGTACCGCTCGGCGAACGCCTCGATGGTGGCCCGGTCGAACAGCCCGGTCGCGTACTCGAGGCTTCCGGTCAGGCTCCCGTCGCGGCCCTCGGCGATCTCCAGGGTCAGGTCGAACTTCGCGGTCCGCGGCGCGACGGGCACCTCGGAGACGTCCAGGGCGCCGAGCCGCGGAGTGGCCGCGCGGGCGTTCTGGTAGGAGAACATCACCTGGAAGAGCGGGTTGCGTGACGCGTCGCGCTCGGGGGCGAGCTCCTGCACCAGCCGCTCGAACGGCAGCGCCTGGTAGGCGAACGCGCCGAGCACGTCGTCGCGGACCCGGTCGAGCAGTTCGCCGAACGCCCGCGCGCCGGCCAGGTCGCCGCGCAGCACGACCGTGTCGACGAAGAACCCGATCATGGTCTCCTCGTGCGGCGTGTCGCGCCGGGCGACGGGCGTGCCGACGACGGTGTCGTCCTGCCCGCAGTAGCGGCCCAGCAGCAGGTGGAACGCGGCCAGCAGCACCATGTACGGGGTGGCGCCACGCTCGCGGGCCAGCGCCCTGACCCGGCCGGCCAGGTCGCCGGGGAGGCGGAAGCCGAGGGTGCGGCCGCGACGGTCGCGCACCGGCGGGCGGGGCCGGTCGGCGGGCATGGGGAGGTCGCGCAGCCCGGCCAGCCGGTCGCGCCAGTACCGCAGCGCCTCGGCGTCGTCGGGCTGCCCGCGCTGGCCGGCGGCGTGGTCGGCGTACTGGGCGGACAGCGGCGGCAGGTCCGGCGCGCGTCCGGCGGCGGCGGCCCGGTAGCGGGTGTCCAGCTCGTCGGCGATCAGGGTGAGCGACCAGGCGTCGCAGGCAATGTGGTGGACCGTGAGCAGCAGCACGTGGTCGTCGGGGCCGAGCCGCACCAGCGTGGCCCGCAGCGGCCAGTCCCTGGCCAGGTCGAACCCGCGCGCGGCCTCTTCGGCGAGCAACGCCTCCAGCCGCCGGCCGCCGCCCGGGTCGTGGGGAGCGGTGTCGCAGGAGGATGGGCCGGGGCGGGTCAGGTCGTGGCGGGTCAGGGGCAGCGCCGTCACCGGGTCGACGACCTGGCGCGGCTCGCCGTCGCGCAGCTCGTACCGGGTGCGGAGCACGTCGTGCCGGGCGACCAGCCCGTCGAGGGCATGGCGTAGCGCGGCGGGGTCGAGCCGGCCGCGCAGCCGCCACGCGACCGGAGCCACGTAGTCGGCGCCGCCCGGAAACATCCGGTCGAGCAGCCACAGCCGTTCCTGCGCGTACGACAGCGGGGCGTCCTGACGCCTGATGGCGGGGACATCAGAGGCGGCGGGATCGGCGGCGGGCGGCTCCGCGGCCTCGGCCCCCCGCGCGGTCAGCGCCTCGAACATCCGGGCTCCGAGCAGCTCGGCGAACCCGGCCACGGTCGGCGCCGCGAACAGGTCCCGCACCCCCACGGTGACGGGCAGCCGGGCGCGGACCTTGGCGACGGCCCGGGCGGCGGTCAGGGAGTTGCCGTCCAGGTCGAAGAAGGAGTCCTCGGCGCAGCACCCGGGCAGCCCGAGCACGGCCGCGAACACCTCCGCGACCAGCTCCTCGATCGGCGTGCGCGGCGGCGTGCCGGTCCTGGCGGGCGCGAGGGCGCCGTCGCCGGGCTCGGGCAGCGCGGCGCGGTCCACCTTGCCGTGCGGGGTGACGGGCAGCTCGGGCACCGGCACGTACCCGGCCGGGATCATGTGCTCGGGCAGCCGTTCTGCGAGGTAGGCGCGCAGCCGGGCGGCGTCGGGCGCAGCCCGGCCGGGGACCGGCACCAGGTACCCGGCCAGCCGGCCGGCCGCGTCGAGGCGGGCGGCGGCCTGGGCGACGTCCGGGTGGCCGGACAGCACGGCCTCGATCTCGCCCAGCTCGACGCGGTGGCCGCGGATCTTCACCTGGCCGTCGGCGCGGCCGAGGAACTGCAGTTGCCCGCCGGAGTCGAGGCGGGCGTGGTCGCCGGTGCGGTAGGCGCGGGCGCCCGGCGGCCCGGACGGGTCGGGCACGAACCTCGCGGCGGTCAGCGCGGGCCGCCCGTGGTAGCCCTGGGCGACGCCGGGGCCGCCGATGACGATCTCGCCAGCCGCGCCGAGGGGCACCGGGGAGCCGCCGTCGTCCCACAGGTGGATGCGGTAGCCGGCCGGGGGCGCGCCGATGGGCAGCGCGGCCCGGCCCACCGGCACCGGGCCGGCGGCGGTGTCGAAGTAGCTGCCCCAGGACGCCTCGGTGGGGCCGTACTCGTTGACCAGCGTCAGGCCTGGGGCGCGGCGGGCCAGCTCGTCGAGCAGTGCGACCGGGCAGGACTCGCCGCCGGTGACGACCGTGGAGATCGCGGCGAGGGCGGCGGAGTCGTGTTCGAGCAGCGCCCTGACCAGGTGCGGGCCGCCGACCAGGTGGCTGGGTCGGTGCTCGCGGGCCAGGCGGGCCAGCTCGTCCAGGTCGGCGCGGGGGCCGGGCGGCGGCAGCACCAGCTCGCCGCCGGAGCAGAGGGTCCAGGCCGCGAAGGACAGGAACACGTCGAACGTCGGCGACACAGGCAGCAGCAGCCGGCGCGGCGGCTCGGCGTAGGCGCGGCGGCCGGTGACGGCGCTGAGCACGTTGGCGTGGGTGAGGACGACGCCCTTGGGGGTGCCGGTGGAGCCGGAGGTGTAGACGAGGGCGAGCGGGTCGGCGGGCGTCACGGGCACGGCCGGTCGGCCGGCGGGGCGGGCGGCGATGGCGCCGGCCTCGTCGTCCAGCCGCACCACCGGCACCCCGTCCACCCGCACGTCGTTCAGCCGCACCCCGTCCAGCAGCCCGGCGGTGACGAGCAGACGGGGGCGAGCGTCGGCGAGCATCGCGGCGACCCGCTCGCGCGGGTGGTCCGGGTCCACGGCCAGGTAGTGGCCGCCGGCCTTGGCCACGGCCAGGATCGACACCAACAGCGGCACGCCGCGGGGCAACCGCACCGCGACCAGGTCGCCGGGCGCCGCGCCGGCCGCGACGAGGTGGCGGGCCAGCCGGTCACTCGCCGCGGCCAGCTCGCCGTACGTCATCCGCTCGGCGCCACAGGTGACGGCGGGGTCGCCGGGCGAGCGGGCATCCACCAGGTCCGGCAGGGCGCCGGGGGCGGGCACGCCGGCCGGCCCCTCGACGGCGGCGGCGCCGTCGAACACCGGCAGCTCGGCCACGGGCGCCGACGGGTCGGCGGCGGCAGAGGCGAGCAGGGTGCGGTAGTGGGCGGCCAGCCGGGCGGCGGTCGCCTCGTCGAACAGCGCGGTGCTGTACTCCAGGTAGCCGGACCAGCCACCGTCCGCGCCGTCGCTGACCGAGAGCGTCAGGTCGAACGTGGTGGAGCCGCCTGCGGGCCGCGGCTCGCGGCGCACCCGCAGGCCGCCGCCCCAGTCGGGGTCGTCGCCGTCGGGGTTTTGGAACGCGAACATCACTTGGAAGAGCGGGTTTCGAGACGGGTCGCGGCGGGGTTCGAGCTCCTGGACGAGGCGCTCGAACGGCAGGTCCTGGTGCTCGTGTGCGTGCAGCAGGTCACGTCGGGTGCGGGCGAGCAGCTCGGCGAACGCCGGGCGGCCGGACAGGTCGGCCCGCATCACCACGGTGTTCACGAACAGGCCGACGACCTCGTCGAACTCCGGCCCGGGCCGCCCGGCGAGCACCGTGCCCACGGCGACGTCGCCGGTGCCGGCGTACCGGCCGAGGAGCACCTGAAAGGCGGCCAGCAGCGCCATGAACGGAGTGGCGCCGTGCCGGGCGGCCAGCTTGGTGACGGCGGCGCGCAGCGGGGCGGCCACCTCGAACCGCAGCGCCGCGCCCGCCGCGGACCACACGGGCGGGCGGGGCCGGTCGGCAGGCAGGTCGAGCGGCGCCAGCCCGGCCAGCCGGTCGCGCCAGTACGCCAGGTGGGCTGCGTCGTCGGCCCGGTCGCGCTGCCGGACCACGTGGTCGGCGTAGCGGGCGGCAGGGGCCGCGGGACCGGGTTCGGCGCCCGCCGACATGGTCTTGTAGAGGTCGGCCAGGTCCCGCTGGAGCACCTCCAGCGACCAGCCGTCGATCGCGATGTGGTGGGCGACCAGGGCGAGCAGGTGCTCGTCCGGGGTGATCTGGAGCAGGCCGACACGGCAGGGGGCGGCGTGTTCGAGGTCGAAGCCGGCACTCACCAGCCGCCGTAGCCATGCGCGGGTCTCGGTTTCGGCGTCGCGGCCGGCGGGGAGCCGGGCGACCGTGACGGTGACGGCCTCGGCGGACATGACCTCCTGGACGGGCTCGCCGCCGTCCCAGGCGTAGCGGGAGCGCAGCGACTCGTGGCGCTCTGCGAGCCGGCGCACGGCGGCCACCAGGGCGTCGTGGTCGAGGCGGCCGGTCAGGCGGAGCACCAGCGGCACGTGGTAGGCGTCGCCGCCGTCACCCATCTGGTCCAGCAGCCACAGCCGCAGCTGCGAGGACGACAGCGGCGCCCGCTCCCCAGCCGGCACGGGCGCCCACCGCCCTGCGACACCCTTCTCGGCGACCCCGCCGCCGGACTCCGGGACGGCGCCGATGGGGGCGGGAGCGAGTGCGGCGGCGGCCGCGGCCTCGTCAAGCCAGGCGGCGAACGCGCGGACCGTGCCCGCCTCGAACAGGGCGCGCAGCGGCACCCGCACCCCCGCGTGCCGGGAGGCGCGGACGATCGCCTTGGCGGCGGCCAGCGAGTCCCCGCCACGCGCCAGGAACCCGTCGTCCCGCCCTACCCGCTCGACACCGAGGACGTCCTGCCAGGTCGCGGCGACCAGCTTCTCGGTCGCGGTGACCGGCGGGGCGTACGGCGGCGCGCCCCGGTCTGCGCCGGGCGCGGGCAGGGCGGCCCGGTCCACCTTCCCGCTTGCCGACACGGGCAGCTCGGGCAGAGCGACGAACGCGGCCGGGATCAGGTACGCGGGCAGCATCGCCGCCAGGTGCGTCCGCAGCTCGTCGGCCGGCGGAGCCTGCCCGGACCGGCCCACCACGTACGCGGCCAGCCGGGCCGGCGTCCCGAACGGGTGCACGGCGCACGCCCGGACCCCGGGGTGGGCCCGCAGGGCGGCCTCGATCTCGCCCGGCTCGACCCGATGCCCGCGGATCTTCACCTGGTGGTCGGTCCGGCCGAGGATCTCCAGCCGCCCGTCGGCAGTGCGCCGGGCCACGTCGCCCGACCGGTACAGCCGCGCTCCGGGCACGTGCGGGTCGGGCACGAACCGCTCCGCGGTCAGCGCAGGCCGCCCGAGGTAACCGCGAGCCAGCCCGTCGCCGCCGATGTACAGCTCTCCCTCATCGGCCGGATCCAGGTCGTCGTCCAGCACGTGCAGGCTCGTCGCGGCGAAGGCGGCGAAGTCGTGCGGCAGGTCCGCGGGGCCGACGGGCATGCGGCCGCCGGCCGAGTAGACGGTGGTCTCCGTGGGGCCGTACAAGTTCCAGACGGCCGCGCACGACTCCCGCAGCCGGTCGGCCAAGTCGGCGTCCAGCTTCTCGCCGCCGGACCAGGCGGTGAACCCGGGCGGCGGCCGCCAGCCGGAGTCCAGCAGCATCCGCCAGCTCGTCGGCGTGGCCTGCAGGTGGGTGGCCCCGACGGCGTCCAGCAGCTCGCCGAGCAACCGCGGGTCGCGGGCCTGCTCGGCACTGCCGATCACCACCCGCGCGCCCGCGACGAGCGGCAGGAACAGCTCAGCCACGGAGATGTCGAAGCACGCGGTGGTGACGGCGGGCAGCACGTCGGACGCGGTCAGTCCTGGCCACGTCAGCATCGAGGCCATGAGGTCGGCGACGGCGCCGTGCGTGACCAGGACGCCCTTGGGCTCGCCGGTGGAGCCGGAGGTGTAGAGCAGGTAGGCGATGTCCTGCGGGTCGAGGGCGACCGCCTCCACGTCGCGATCCGCGACGTGGAGGGCGGCGTCGACCATGGGGTCGTCGGTGTAGAGGGACGGCAGCCCCAGGTTCTCGTGCGCGCGAGTGGTCACCAGCAGCCGCAACCCCGCGTCGGCGGCGATCCGGCTGATCCGGGCCGACGGGTGCGACGGGTCGAACGGCACGTACGCCGCCCCCGCCCGGTGCACCGCCAGCAGCGCCACGACCAGGTCTGCGCCCCGCTCCAGCAGGACCCCGACGAAGTCGCCGCGCCCGACCCCGGCGGCGCGCAACCGGGCGGTCATGCGGGAGACCCGCAGGTCCAGGGTGGTGTAGTCGAGCAGCGTGCCCTCATGCTGCAGGGCGACCGCGCCGGGCGTGCGCCGTGCCTGCGCCTGCACCAGCTCGGGCAGGGCGACGAAACGTCGGGGTTGCATATGTCTTACCTCTCGAGGTCAGCGCTCGGCTGCAGCGAGCGGTCGGGAACGGGTTCCGGGCCGGAGTCCAGGTCGGGGGCCCGGCGAATGGCGGGGGTGAGGGTGACGACGGCCGCGACGGCGGCCATGACGCCCGCGAGGGTGAGCGCGGCGCCGGTGACGCCGATGCCGTCGAGCAGCCATCCGGCCAGCAGCGACCCCAGGGGCAGCACGCCGAAGGCGAGCGTCCCTATGGCGCTGCCGACCCGGCCGAGCAGGTGCTCCGGCGTGATCCGCAGCTGGTAAGCGGCGACGGCGACGTTCCACACGGGCCCGACGAAGCACAGCACGCCGAACGCCAGCCCGAGCGCGAGCGGCCCGTCGACGACGGCGATGAGTGGCATGAGGGCGGCCCACAGCCAGTTCGCGCCGATGACGACGGCTTTCATGGACAGCAGACGGGTGATCTTGGAGGCGGCGAGGGAGCCGGCGACGCCCCCGACGCCCGCGCCGAAGAACAGCAGCCCGATCGCGCCGGGTGAGGCCCCGTCGCCGGTGGCGGCCACGATGACGATCAGGCTGAGGCTCTGGAAGAGCAGGTTGCTGGCGGCGATGGCGAGCACGGCCGAGCGCAGGAACGGCTGCTGCCACAGCCAGGCGATCCCGGCACGCAGCTCGGCCAGCGGGTTCGGCGCGGGCGCCCCCTCCGGCGACCCCGCGGGCGGTCCGGCGGGGGCGGCGCGGAAGTTGCCGCGCAACGCCAGCGACGTCGCGATCGAGACCAGGTACGTGACCAGGTCGAACGCGAACGGCAGCCACCGCGCGAGCCCGAACAGCGCGCCGCCGACGGGCTGGCCGAGCAGCAGCGCGCCGCGGACCCGGGCCTCGTTGGCCGACAGCGCCTCGGGCAGCTGCTCCTCGGTCACGACGTGCCGGACAGCGGCCTGCTCGGCGAGCTGGTGGCCGACGGTGAGCACGCCTTCGACGAACGCCACCGCGACGAGCTGGGCCAGGGGCGGTCGGCCGGCGGCGAGCGCGAGCACGACGCTGCCCAGCGCCAGGAACCGGCCCACGTCGCAGAAGATCATCACGGCCCGCCGATCGAGCCGGTCCACCAGGACGCCGGCGGGCAGCTGCGCCAGCAGGTACGGCAGCCCGGCGGCGAACCCGACGACGCCCGCTTCGGTGGCGGAGCCGCCGAGGGCCAGCACGAGCAGCGGCATGGCGATGGCCGAGGCGTGCGAGCCGAGCGCGGAGGCGGCGCCGCCGATCCAGAGCAGCCGGTAGGAGCGGTTGCCGCGCAACGGGGCGGCGCTCACCGGTCCGGTCCCAGCAGACACCATTCGAGCGCCGCCAGCGCGCCGGCCAGCTTCCCCTCGGCCTGCTCGAACGCGATGCTGTCGGGCCCGTCGAGCACCTCGGCGTCGACCTCCTCGCCGCGGTGGGCGGGCAGATCGTGCATGAAGATCCCCTGCGGGTGGGCGGCCATCACCTCGGCCGTCACCCGGAACGGCGCGAACACGGTGCGCCAGTCAGGATCGGGCTTGGTGGTGCCGGTGGTCTGCCAGCGGGTGGTGTAGACGATGTCGCACGGCTTCATCGGCGTGGTCATGTCGTGCTCGACGGCGAGGAAACCGCCGCGGGCCTCGATGCCGCGCCGGGCCGCCGCCAGCACCGCGGGGTCCACGCCGTAGCCCGGCGGGGTGCGTAGGTGCAGCTCGACGGCGTCGTAGTGGGCGAGCGCTAGGGCGAGCGCGGCGGCGGTGTTGTTGCCCTCACCGATGTACGTCAGCCGCAGCCCGTCCACGCTGCCGAAGCGGCGGTGGATGGTGGCCAGGTCGGCGAGCGCCTGGGTGGGGTGCTCGCCGGCGCTCATGGCGTTGATCACGGCCATCCGGTCCTGGGCGGCGAACGCGCGCATCTCCGAGTCGCTGCCGGCGGTCCTGGCGACCAGGGCGTCGAGCATGCCGGACAGCACGCGGGTGGTGTCGGCCACCGACTCGCCGGTGTTCTCCTGCAGGTCGGCGGGGCCGTAAGCGATGATGTCGGCGCCGAGCAGCTGCGCGGCGCGGGAGAAGGCGGTGCGGGTCCTGGTGGAGGTGCGGCGGAAGTAGACGCCGACCGTGCGGCCGGCCAGCGGCCGGTCGCAGCGGTGGTGCCCGGAGCCGTACCACGCGCCGCGCTCGACGATCCGGCGCACGTCGCCGGAGTCGAGGCCGGCCATGGAGATCAGGTGCCTGGCGGACATGGCGGCGGCCTCCTCACGCGACCGCGTCGCCGGCGGCAGCCGCCGCCATGCGCTCGCGCAGGCTCTTGGGGCGCATGTCGGTCCACACCTGGCCGATGTGGGCCAGGCACACGTCGCGGGTGCCCTCGACGCCCTCGGCGTACCAGCCGGCGGGCAGCTCCTTGCCGGCGGGCCAGATCGAGTACTGTTCCTCGTCGT
Organism: Nonomuraea sp. 3N208; assembly: GCF_052245935.1. NCBI lineage: Bacteria > Bacillati > Actinomycetota > Actinomycetes > Streptosporangiales > Streptosporangiaceae > Nonomuraea > Nonomuraea sp. 3N208. The sequence continues at coordinate 201,611 of NZ_JBQQBR010000004.1, forward strand.
TCAGCACAACGCGGTACGTGCGGCCGTCGATCTCGTCATTGCTCATGATCGTGCTCCCATCGGTTCTGTCGGGTTGGGGGTGGGTCAGCGGGGCAGGGCGATGCCGCGGCCCTCGCGCATCGCGATCCGGTACACCTCGGTGGCCAGCGCGATGTCCTCGATCGCCAGGCCGAAGGGGTTGACCAGGATGACGTCGTCGGGGTGGTAGCGGCCCGGGTGCCGGCCGGCGAACACCTCGCCCAGCTCGGCGTCGACGCGGCGGACGCCGGCGCCCGCGTGCTCGCCGGGGCCGGCCACGCGCCCGTCCCGGTACATGCGGCCGAGCAGGCGGTGCTCGTCGTCGCGGACCAGGGCCCAGTCGTCGACCAGCAGGGTGCCTGCCTCGACCACCACGTCGGGCAGGACGTCGTCGAGGGAGACGTTCACCACGACGCAGCCCATGCTGAGCCAGTCGTAGGCGATGTAGCCCTTGGTGGTCGTGGTGGCGGGGATGACCAGGTCGGCGCCGAGCACGGCCTCGCGGGCCGTGTCGGCCAGGGAGATGCGGATGCCGTGCGCGCGCAGCAGGGCCTCCACCTCGCCCGCGAGGGCGGCGGCCCGGCACGGGTCCCGGTCGTGCAGCACGATGGCGGCGGTACCGGGCAGGGACCGGGCCAGCAGCTCGATGTGCGCGCGGGCGATGGCGCCGGCGCCGATGACGCCGACGGTGATGACCTTCTGCGGCAGCAGCGCCTGGGCGCTGGCCACGGTCACGCCCGCGGTCCTGAGGGCGCTGATGTGGGCGGAGGCCATGACGCAGCGGATGCGCGCGGTCTGGCGGTCGAAGAGCATGGTCAGGCCGCTGGCGCGGGGCAGCCCGCGTTCGGGGTTGTCCAGGCAGCCGTTGATGATCTTCGTACCGGCCATCTCAAACGGGCCGCCGACGTAGCCCGGCATGTTCAGGCTGCGGGCGGCCGCGCCGGAGGGGCTGGTCCAGCCGAGGTAGGCCTCGGCCGGCAGGGTGGTCCTCCCCTCGGCCTGCAGGACGAGGGCCTCCCGCACGATCTTGACGGGGTCGAGGCGCTGGCAGGCCCACCTGGTGTCTTCCTCGGTGAGGTACCAGAGTGCGGTCGCGTCGTTGTTCACGCCGGTAAGCGTGCGAAGGGCGCCTATCGGGCGGGCTTCGCGACGCTAAGCGGGCGGATTTAGCGAAGACATAGTGCGACGAAAGCCGACGCCGATTGACTGCGGCGCAGAGCAGATCTCCGAACCACGAAAGCAGGCGTCATGCTCAAGCAGCTGATCACCCCCGCCATCATCGCTGCCTCCCTCGCGCTGCCGGCCGTCGCGATCGCCGCAGGGACGCACACCGCGCCGGCCGTCCACGTGGTCGCCGTCGACGGCCCCGACGATGAAAACACCCACTGGGGCTCGGACGGCGACCCCAGCTGATTCCCCGCACATCGTCACTCATCGGAGCCGACATGTCCGTGCGACTCGACGACAGGCCGGAGCTAACCTCCCCGATCGTCCGTCCGCGATCACTGCGGATGATCGCCATCTACCTGGCGCTGGTCGTGGTGCCCGTCGCCCTCGTCTGGCTCACCCTCCGGCACGGCCTCTCCTCCCCGGGGCGGCCGTCCGGCGGGCCGGCCGCCGCCAGCGTCCCCGACGTCTTCCCCAGGCTGCTGATCGCCGTGCCGGTGATCCTGGCCGCCTGCCACCTGTGCGGCCGCCTGTTCCGGCGGCTCGCGCAGCCCCCCGTCATCGGTGAGATCATCGCCGGTGTGCTGCTCGGCCCGTCCGTACTGGGCGCCCTGTGGCCCGCCGGGTACGCCACCCTGTTCCCGCCCGGCCTGGTCGCGACGCTGTCCACCCTGTCGCAGGTCGGCCTGATCTTCTTCATGTTCCTCGTCGGCTACGAGCTCGACCTCGGCCTGGTCCGGCAGCGCAGCTATGCCGCCGCGGTGATCAGCCACGTCAGCATCGTGGTGCCGTTCCTGTGCGGGGTGCTGCTGGCGCTCGCGCTGTACCCGGCGCTCGGGTCCGGCGGGGTCGGGCAGCTGGCGTTCACGCTGTTCTTCGGCATCTCGATGAGCATCACCGCGTTCCCGGTCCTGGCCAGGATCCTGTCCGACCGGGGCCTGACCCGCACGCCGGTCGGCGCGATGTCGCTTACCTGCGCGGCCGTGGACGACGTCACGGCCTGGTGCGTGCTGGCCGCCGTGGTAGCGGTCACCCGCAGCGCCGCCGCGGACGTCGCGCTGGTCACGGCGGCTCTGTCGGTGGGCTTCTTCGCGGTGATGGCGTTCGGGGCCCGGCCGCTGATGCGCCGGCTGCTCGGCCCCGGCGGCCTGCTACCCGAGGCGGCCGTGCTGCCGGTGGCGCTGGCCGGCGTGATGCTTTCGGCGCTGGCCACCGACGCGATCGGGATCCACTCGATCTTTGGTGCCTTCCTGTTCGGCGCGATCATGCCGCGTGGGTCCCTGCCGGTGCAGCGGGCCGCCGGGCAGCTGCACGGTCTCACGGTGACGCTGCTGCTGCCGTTGTTCTTCGTCTACACCGGCCTGCACACCGAATTCGGGCTGCTCGGCGCCGACGGGCAGCTGTGGGCGTGGTGCCTGCTCATCACCGCGGTCGCGGTGCTGGCCAAGACTGGCGGCTCGACGACTGCCGCCCGGGTCTCGGGCATCGGCTGGCGCGACTCGCTGTCGCTGGGCGTGCTGATGAACTGCCGGGGGCTGACCGAGCTGGTGGTGCTGAACATCGGGATGTCCATGGGCGTGATCAGCCCGACCGTGTTCACCATGCTGGTGTTCATGACGCTGGTCTCCACCGTGATGACGGCGCCCAGCCTCGACCTGCTCCGCCGCCTCAGGAGCGGCTCCGGACCGGCGCCCGCTGACCGGCCGCTGCTCAACCCGTGACGCGCGGCGGCGCCTCGACGGGTGTGCCGGGGATCGCGGCCGGCTGGCGCAGCGCCAGCCGGTCACGCAGGCCGCCGGCCTCGACCGAGTCCAGGCCGGCCAGCAGCGCCCAGGCGGCGCGGGCGGCCTCCTCAGCCGCGTGCGCCCCCTCGGCCGAGGCCAGCCCGTCGCTCGCCTCGGCCAGCCCGACCAGCGCCCGAGCCTCGAACGGCGGCAGGCGCATGCCCCGGAAGATCTCCACCGCCTGACCCAGCCGTGCGGCCGCCTCCCCGAACCTGCCGCGGGCCAGCGCCAGCTCGCCCAGCTCGTGCCGGACCCGGCCCTCGACCAGCCGATCACCCACCCGCACGGCCAGGGCCAGCGACTGCTCCAGGATCATGTGCGCCTGGTCGTGGCGGCCCTCGCGGACGTAGACCTGGCCGAGCCCGTACAGCATGTACGCCTCGCCGATGTGGTCGGCGCCGTCCCTGACGATGCGCAGCGCCCGCGTGAACGACCGGCCGGCCCGGTCGACCTGGTCCTGCCGCAGGGCGCTCTCGCCGAGCCGGTAGAGCACCTGCGCCTCCGAGCGACGGCTGCCCACGTCCCCAGCGATCTTCAAGGCCCGCTCCAGGTACGTCTCCGCCTCGGCGTACTCGCCGCTCTCGAGCAGGGCTCGGGCCAGGTTGCTCAGCACGTGGGCCTCGCTGGTGCGGTCTCCGACCAGTTGGAAGACCTCCAGCGCCTCGCCGTACCGGCGGATGGCCTGCTTGGTGTCGCCGCGCAGCGAGTCGACGAAGGCGAGATTGCGCAGCACCAGCGCCCACCCGTGGGGCTCGTTCTGCTCCTTGAACAGCCGCAGCGCGGGTTCGAGCGCCTCCAGGGCGGCGTCCGGCTCGAGCTGGAAGATGCGCAGGCTGCCCAGGGAGTACAGCATGGCGGCCACGCCGCGCGGGTTGGCCTTCCTGCGGACCACGCCGAGCGCCAGCTCGGTGGTGGAGCGCCAGTCGTCGAAGTAGCTCCTGGCCTCGAACAGCGTCTCGGCGGCCAGCGCCAGGTCCCAGCAGAGCTCGTCGAACCCGAGCTGCGCGGCCTGCCGGACGCCCGCGACCAGCGCGGTGCGCTCGCCGTCCAGCCAGTTCATCGGGTGTGGCGAGAGCCGTTCGAGCAGCACGGGCGGCGGCGACCAGCGGGCCTCGCCGCTGTGCAGGATGGTGTAGTCACCGCCGTACTCGCGGCGGTGCGTCTCCTTGGCCAGCGCGAGCCAGGCCGACAGGGCGCGGCGCAGACTGGCGGTGCGGTCGGCGGCGCTGTCCTCGGCCAGCGCCCGGTCGCGGGCGAACGTCCTGATGAGGTCGTGGAAGCGGTAGCGGGGCGCGCTCTTGGCCGGGCCGGCGCCGGCGTCCACGAGCTGGGCGTCGACCAGCGTCTCCAGCAGGTCCTCTGCCTCGGCCGGATCCTCCTCGAGCAGGCAGGCGCCCACCCAGCCGGGGAAGTCCGGGGTCTCCAACAGCGACAGCAGGCGCAGCAGGCGCTTGGCCGGGTCGGGCAGGCCCTGGTAGCTGACCTCGATGCTGGCCCGGATGCCGAGGTCTCCGTGCTCCAGCTCGTCGAGACGGCGGTTCTCGTCGCGCAGCCGGTCGGCGAGCCGGCGCAGCTGCCAGTGCGGACGGGAGGCGAGTTTGGCCCCGGCGATGCGGACGGCCAGCGGCAGGTGCCCGCACAGCTCGGCGAGGGCGGCGGCCTGCTCGGGCTCGTCCCGGACGCGTTGCTCGCCAAGGATGCGTTCCAGCAGGGTGACGGCCCGGCCGCTCTCCAGGACGCCCAGCTCGATGCGGTGGGCGCCGGGCAGGCCGGTCAGCCGGGTGCGGCTGGTGACCACTACGGCGCAGCCGGAGCTGCCCGGCAGCAGCGGCGTCACCTGCGACTCGCTCATCACGTCGTCGAGCAGCACCAGAGTGCGCCGCTCGCCGAGCCGGCTGCGGTACATTTCGGCCCGCTCGTCGATGGTCTCGGGGATGGCGGAGCCGTCCACGCCCAGGCCGCGCAGGAAGCGTTCCAGAATCTCCAGCGCTGACGCGGGCCGGCCGCTGCCGCCGCGCAGATTGGCGAAGAGCTGCCCGTCGGGGAAGTGCTCCCGCACGTCGTGGGCCACCTGCACGGCCAGGGTGGTCTTGCCGACGCCGCCCCGGCCGCTGATGACGACGGTCGGCACGGCGCCCGACGCCTCGCCGCCGTCCGGGCCGGTCAGGGCCTCCACGATGCCGGCGAACGCGCCGGTGCGCCCGGTGAAGTCGCCGATCGCGGCGGGCAGCTGGCGCGGGATGACCTGGACGGCCGCCATGGGCGTGTCGCGGGGCGCGGCGGGCGGCTGCTCGGCGAACGCCTCGTCGCCGATGTCGCCGTCGCCGCGCAGGATGGCCTGCTCCAGCCGGCGCAGCTCGTCGCCGGGTTCGATGCCCAGCTCCTCGACCAGCGTCGCGCGGGCCATGCGGTACGTCTCCAGCGCCTCGGCCTGCCGTCCGGACCGGTAGAGGGCGACCATCAGGTGGGCGTAGAGGCGTTCTCTGAGCGGGTGGTCGCGGATCAGGACGGTGAGGTCGCCGACGAGATTGGCGTGGTGGCCGAGCGACAGTTCCAGGCGCAGCCGCTCCTCGATGGCGGCCAGGTGGCGCTCCTGGAGCTGCAGCGCGCTGCCGCGGATGATCCGGCCCTGAAGGCCATCGAGCGCGGTGCCGTACCAGAGGCCGAGCGCGGACTGCAGCGCGGTCACCGCCTCTTGAGGTTTTCCGGCTTCCACCAGCGAATACGACTTCGCGACGAATTCTTCGAACTGATGGGCGTCAATATTTTCCACCGGGATATTCAAGATATAGCCCGGGGGTCTGGTACTGATGACGTCGGTCAGCCCCGATGCGGAAAATGTCCGGCGGAGTCCCGAGACGCAAATGTGGATCTGTGCCCTGGCCGTGCTCGGCGGATCATCGTCCCAGATGGCGTCGAGGAGGCGGTCCACGGAGATGACCCGGTTCGGCTCCAGGGCGAGCATCGCCAGAATGACCTGCGGACGTGCCCCCGTGAGTGGTATTCGGCGTCCTTCTGCCAGCACCTCTAATGGCCCCAGGATCCGAATGTGCATGGGTCCCCCTATACCCCGGTATTGGACCTCCCTCGTATATATCGCACATTCGTCAGTATGTCTGCGGACATGGGCTGCCGAAACGGCGACGGCCCGGGCGGGAGGCGGCGAGCCTCCCGCCCGGGCCGGGCGGCGGTTGGATGGTCAGTCGAGGTAGACGGCGTCGGTGGTCTCGTAGGTCTTCTCGGTCAGCAGGTCGGAGACGCCGGAGTAGGTGAGGTTCACGATCGAGCGGGTGATGCCGTCCGTCTGGATCGGCATCGTGCGGTGCAGGGTGGTGTCGGTCTTGAAGAAGTACGACTCGCCGCTCTCGTGATGGTAGGTACGGATCTGGCCCTGCGTCAGACACCGGTTCACTGCCGGGTCCTGCTTGTTCCACGGCGTGTGCGGCACGCACTGGAGCAGGCCGCCGTGCTCGGGGGCGGGCGCCTGGGAGATGAAGATCCAGGCGAACTCGTGGTCGCCCCAGTGCCAGCCGTGCGTGTCGCCCACCTGGGTCTGGTGGGTGCCGGTGATCTGCTCGTCAGGGTAGGTGCAGTCGAACACCGGGGCCCCGGCGATGTCGCGGAGCAGCCCGCGGAACGCCGGCACGTGGTAAAGCGCGGTGAACAGCGTGCTGTGCGAGGCGAACAGCGAGTTCGGCAGGCTGCCGAGCCGCCGCGGCGTGTTGCCGGTCACGGCCACGCGGATGTCGATGCGGCGGGTGTTGGCCGCCGTCAGCATGGTCGTCTCCTCCTGGAGGCGGCGTACCAGCTCATCGGGCAGCAGCCCGGTCATCCGCGCGTAGTGTTCGCGCGAGTACTGCACCGCGGCCTTCTCCACCGCGTCCGCGCGGGTGGCCAGGTGCTTGGACAGCAGCGTGTCCAGCTCCTCGACCACGTCGTCCCGTACGGTCGACGGCGGCCGGTTGCCGGCCTCGAGCAGGGTGGTCGCGGCGCTCTCGGGGGTCAAAGTCTGCATGTTCTCTCCTTGTCGTCGCGGCGAACGCTGATGCGCGTACGGCGGTGGCGTCAGGTTCGGAGCTCGGACCGAGCCTTGCCCGGCCGGCTATCGCCGCCCTTTCGCCCCGGCATCGCGCCGGTAAGGCCGGTGCGAACCGCCCCGCTCACCGCCGTCGAGACCACGGCGAGCGCCTGGACCATCCCGTGGGCGCTGGTCGCGCTGGTCGCCGTCGTCCTCTGCGGCCTCGCCGTCGCCGTACGCCGGGCCCGCCGCGTGACGGGGCCGCCGGTCGAAAAGCGAGATAGGGTCTTCGCTGTGCAGGACGAGGTGTACCACTACAACGAGGAACGCTGGGAAGCCCTTGTGGAGGCGGACGCGTTGTTCACCCGTCCTATGCTCGACCTGGACGCGGAGAAGGCTCAGGCCTATCTCGGTCTGGAGAGGCTGGGCATCCCCGGCGACCTGGCGGGCCAAAGGGTGCTCTGCCTGGCGGGAGGAGGCGGACAGCAGTCTGCGGCCTTCGCTCTGCTCGGCGCCGACGTGACGGTTCTCGACATCTCGTCCGGGCAGTTGGAGCGGGACCGCTTGGCCGCTGAGCACTACAGCGTCGGCATCCGCACGATCCAAGGAGACATGCGGGACCTGTCGGCCCTCGACGACTCCTCCTTCGATCTGGTCTGGCATCCGTACTCGCTGACCTTCGTCCCGGACTCTCGGATCGTTTTCCGTGAGGTCGCGAGAGTCGTCGACGAAGGCGGCCATTACTACCTGATGTGCGCCAACCCGTTCTTCTCCGGGCTCACTCACGACTCGTGGAATGGGGAGGGCTACACGCTGAAGCACCCCTACACGGACGAGGCCGCGACCTGTTATCCCGACCAGGACTGGGTCTACGGCAGTACGCCGGCCGACCGCCGTATCCGCGAACCCAGGGAGTACAGGCAGACACTGAGCCGGATAGTCAACAGCCTGATCCGGGAAGGCTTCATGCTGACGCTCCTTTCTGAGGTCCGAGGTGACTACCCCGGTGCGGAACCGGGCAGTTGGGCGCACTTCACGGGAGTGGCCCCGCCGTGGCTGGAATTCGTCTGGCAGCACCGGCCCGGCGTCACGTCCTCGGAAGGTGAGGGCGTCCAGGGGCGCGGTTGACCGCGAACCACTCGAGCGGAGATCGAGCGGTCACACCACCGCGCCCCAGGGTCAGCACAAACTCAGCACGCAGGCGCCCGGAACGGGATGACCAATCTCGTAAACCACAAAGAAAGCCCACGCCAGATCTAATTACCATTGGAACGAACCAGATGCTCATAGAAGGGTGCACGAACCCCGAACGGCCCTTGCTCCGTTCTATGAGCACCGAAACGGTGATTTGAAACAGCGGCTTCTGGCTCTCGTTCTTGGAATCACGCGGCCCCTGGATGACAGCGGAGCTCCTGGGGGTTGTCCACCACCACGGTTGGGTTCCTCATGAGCCCGTGGGCGTCCTGTCCGGGGAGAGCCGGACGTCCCCGGTGTCCGAAGCCTCGCCCAGTGTTCGTCGCGCGCTGATCGTCATCACAGCGAGTCCGGCCAGGACGATGGCGGCACCGACGTACAGCGGAGCGGTGTAGCCGAGGCCGGCGCTGATGGCCAGGCCGCCGAGCCAGGCCCCCAGCGCGTTCCCGACGTTGGAGGCCGACACGTTGGCGCTGGCAGCGAGCGGGACCCCGTTCGCGTAATCGGTGACGCGGGTGATCATGCCGGGGACGCCGGCGAACCCGAACAAGCCCAGCAGGAAGACCAGGACCACCGATGCGACGGGACTGCCGGCCAGCAGCCCGAACGCGGTGAGCGTAACGGCGAGGCCGGCCAGGGAGACGATCAGCGTGCGGTCCCGGTTAACGTCTGCGGCCCGCCCGCCGGCCAGGTTCCCGATCACCAGGCCGCTGCCGTACACGACGAGCAGCCAGGCGACGTCGGCGCTGGAGAAGCCGGTGATCCGGGTGAAGGTGTAGGCGATGTAGCTGAACGCGCCGAACATCCCGCCGTAACCGAGTGCGGTGGCCGCCAGTGTCAGCCAGACCTGCAAGGAGCGGAACGCGCGTAGCTGGACACGCAGCCCGTTCAGGCCGGAAGCCGTCGAGGGATGCGCGCGGTCCACCGCGCCGGCCCAGCCCGGCACCAGCGCCGCGATGGCGATCATGGCGATCACACCGATCGCGGTGATCGCCCAGAACGTGGCGCGCCAGCCCCAGCGTTCGCCGACCAGGGCACCGAACGGCACGCCCAGGACGTTCGCGAGTGTCAAGCCGGCGAACATCACCGCCACCGCCCTCGACGCCCGCTCCGCCGGAACCATTCGCCGTGCGACGAGCGAGCCGATGCCGAAGAACGAACCGTGGCACAGGGCGGCGACGACGCGTCCGAGCAGCATCACCGGATAGCTGGGTGCGACAGCGGATAGGAGATTGCCGACGACGAACAGCGCCGCTAACCCGATGAGGACAGGCTTGCGGGACAGTGTGCCAGTGGCGGCGGTCACCACGATCGCGCCGACCGCGACGCTCAGCGCGTATCCGGAGATTAACCACCCCGCCGCGGCTTCGGACACGGCCAGGCTCCGGCTCACCTGCGGAAGCAGGCCCGCGATCACGAACTCGGTCAGGCCGATCCCGAAGCTGCCGAGGGTCAGCGCGACGAGCCCGACAGGCATTCGCCGGCTGCCGTTCGCCTGAATTCTCACCCGAGCATCATCCACCGGGGCACCAGCCGACCCGATCGCGGACCGCCCGTCGCGCTCGTCGACGCGCCGGCAGTCGCCGACCACGCGACGTCCTTGCACGTCGATTGGGAGAACGAGCAATTACGCCGTGTCGCCATGCGATCGACAGCTGATGAGCGATCGGAACACGCACGGCCGGGAGATCACATATCGGGCACGGCACGGTCACTGTGTGATCCGAGGCCGAACGCCCTCACCAATCCTTCCGTCGGAAAAGTCATGACACGTCACCGTGTACTTCTCGCCGCCCTGCCGTTGTCCGCCCTAATCCTGACCGCCTGCGGCGGAGGAGGTACGAGCAAGGCTGCTGCGCCCGATGTGAAATCCGAAGCCCAGGCGCAGCCGGGTTTACGTGCGGGCAGCGTCGACGACAACGCCGCCTTCTCCGCCTACCTGGACTACCAGAAGAAGTTCGCCGCCGACGGCCAGCAGGTGCCCGTCGCCGATGTCAGCAAGCGCAGGATCGTGACCGTGACGGATCGGGGCGGCCGGCCGCTATTCGGCGCCGCCGTGCAGGCTGGAGATCAGACGGCACGCACCTACGCCGACGGACGCGCGCTGATCTTCGGCGACGGCCGGATCACCGTCTCCTACGGCGGAGCCACCGCCGCGGCCACCGGCGACGCGCCCAAGGTCAAGCTGCCCGTCACCAGGCCGGAGGGCCGGGCCAAGCTGCAGGTGCTGTTCCTCATCGACACCACCGGGTCGATGGGTGACGAGATCGGCCGCCTGACCGCCAGCGTCGACTCGGTCGCCTCACGCATCGCCAAGCTGTCGGCCGAGCCCGAGCTGGAGCTCGGCATGACGCTCTACCGCGACAGGGGCGACGACTACGTCACCAGGACCACTGACTTCACCGCCGACGTGGGAACGTTCCGACAGCAGCTCGCCGAGGTGGGGGCCTCAGGCGGCGGTGACACCCCCGAGGACTTGAACGCAGGGCTCGCCGAGGCGCTGGCCAAGCCGGCCTGGCGTGAGGACGCCGTTAAGCTGGTCTTCCTCATCGCTGATGCGCCGCCGCACCTCGACTACGACGGACCGGACTATCTGACCGAGGCCCGCAGGGCAGCCGAACGCGGCATCAAGATCGAGCCGATCGCGTCATCGGGCCTCGACGCCCAGGGCGAGTACATCTACCGCCAACTCGCCCAGCTCACCCTGGGCCGCTTCACCTTCCTCACCTACGGCGCCGACGGCGTCTCGCCAGGTGACAAGACCGAGCACCACGTCTCGGAGTATGCCGTGCTGGCCCTGGACGATCTGGTGGTCAAGCTGGTCACCGATGAGCTGAAGCCCCTGTCCAGGTGACCACTTGCATGGTTCATCGCCCAACCCGGCTCGTTGGTTGACGATGTTCAGGATCGCCTGATTGGCGCCGCCTCCACCCCTACACCCAACCCCAGCATTCAGAGCTTCAACCCCAATCGCGGGGCGGCCCACCGCCCGGTACGGACAGCGATGTGGTCACCGTGTCGTCCAGGGCATGCATGTGCTTGTTCGACGATGCCAAGGACGATCCCTGTGTCCCCGTTCCCGATGCCTTGACCTGCGGACAGGCGTCAACGATCTGATGTTCTAGCTTCCCCTCAACGAGAGGAAGCGCAACCACATGGAACCCCTCCAACGCCGCGCCGTTGCGCGTGATGGGGATGCACCTGCGTCTCACTCGTCGACGAGACCGCCGTCGTCGCCGTGCGATGGGACCAGCCAGCGTTGGAGCCAGGCAATATGGCGGGCCGTCCCATGCCGCTAGGGTGTCGCGAAAAACGGAGATCATCTTGTCGCGATTAGCCCAGCTCGCTTGGGCGGCCGCCCTGGCCGCCGCCGCGTATCCGACCTGGGACGCCTGGCAGGTCGAGTACGGGTCCTCCTATGTCGTCCTCGGCTGTGTGGGGTCCTTTGACGGAGGCGGCTTCGACCTCGCCAAACCGGCGTCGGCGCTCCTTGGGGACGCCTACGACATCGCGGGCCTGGCCGTCCTGTGGGGCGTGCCCTCGATCCTCGTCCTCACGGGGTTCCTGATGTCGGCCACTACCGGGAACGGGGCCATCGTGGGCCGCCGCGTGGCCGGCCTGCTCGTCCTCCTCGCAATCGTCGGACCGGCCAGTCCTTCGTACATGTATGAGGACGGGTGCTCGATGATCCCCGTACTCAGCGGCGAGTGGTTCGCCACCGTGCTGAGCACCTACGGGCCTGCGCAGTCGACCCTCTTGCTCTCCGCGCTGCTGGTGCTCCTGGCCACCCGGACCGCGAGGGACACCTGGCCGAGTGGGTTCGCCGGCCGCCGGGCGACGGCATTCGGCGTCGATTACTTGATCTTCATTGCCTTCCTGGGCCTCTTCCAGGGGAGGCTCAGCAGCTTGGACTACGGCCTCCTGAACTGGTTCAGGGTCAACGAACCGGCATCGCTGCTTGTCGCCGTGGCCGCGTTCCTTTACGTTCTGACGGGACGGACATTCGGCAAGCGGCTCATGCGCATCCGCGTTGTCTCCGCCGAGACCGGCCACTGGCCGGGCTGGCGTAGGGCCGCGGTCCGCGCGCTCGTGTTCCCCGCCCTCGTCTGCGTGCCACAGTTCGGGCTGGCCGTGCTGCTGGTGGACGGGCTGTGGGCGGTGCCCGACCCGGCAGCTCGCACCCTGGGCGACCGCCTCGCTGGCACCCGGGTCGTCCACGACCTGCTGTAAGACGCTCAGGCGTCAAGCCGAGCGCTTACCAGAAGGGCTTCGAGCCAGGGGCCGTGTCGAACTCCGTCACGATCACGAAGGCCGAGTGGACCGACTCGCGGTGAACGATCTCATTGTCATCGCGAGCGCCGGGGCCAGGGCCGCGGTCGCCGCCGAGGCATAGAAGGCCGTGGTGTCTGTTCTTCAGCCGGTTGATCGCCCGTTTCGTCACGTTCCTGCCCTTATAGCGTCCGGCGTCGAAGCCGGTAGGCCATCCTCGGCCCGAGCCGGGCGGCGCTGGGCGGTTGATCTCCATCCTCCGGGTTCTGTTGTGCTCCCGGGTGTAACTAGTTATAGTGGTTACATGACGACAGGTCAGTGGTTTGTCGACTACGCCGGGACCCGGTGGTTCTTCGACTCCGGTTCGTTGGCGCTGGACTTCGGCTACACCGGGGACTACGGGTACGGGCGGCCGGAGTGGGAGCGGCTGCACCAGCCAGGAGACCTCACCGCGTGGCTCACCGAACGATTCGGAGAACTGGCCGGCCCGGCGACCTCCGCGCAGTTCCGCGCAGCGTGCGAGCTGCGTACGGCCATCACGCGCATCGCCACCGCGCTCGCCGATGACGCGGCACCGGACCCGGAGGCGATCGACTTGATCAACCATGCGGCAGCAGCGGCAGACCTCGCGCCGGTGCTTGCCGGTGGCACCGAACCCGCGCCCATGCCGACGGTCCCGCGCGCTCTGGCGACCATCGCCCGCGACGGCGTCCGCGTCTTCTCCGCCGGCCCGGAGCGGATCCGGCATTGCGGCGCCGACGACTGCGCGCTGATCTTCTACGACAGTTCCCGGCCCAACGCCCGACGCTGGTGTTCGATGCAGCGCTGCGGCAACCGCACCAAGGTGCGTACCCACCGATCCCATCGCAAGGAGCACACACCATGAGCACGATCACTCACGTCAACCCGCCCGCGCTGCACAACACGCCGTTCTTCTCCCAGGGCACGGTGACCGAGCCCGGTCGCACCCTCTACGTCGGCGGCCAGAACGGCACCGACAGCACCGGCGCGATCACCGGGGGCCTCGCCGAGCAGTCCGCACAAGCGATGCGCAACGTGATCGCGGTACTCAACGAGTCCGGGGTCGGGCAGCAGCAGGTCGCGAAGCTGAACATTTACCTGTCGGCCGACGGCGACCTGAATGCAGCCTTCGCCGCATCCGCGCAGGTCTGGGGCCAGCACCCGACCGCGATCACGGTGGTCCGCGTCGCCGGGCTCGCCCGACCAGAGGCACTCGTCGAGATCGACGCCATTGCCGTACTGCCCACGTACTGAACGAGAACCCTCGAGAGAACGACGGAGGCTGCTGATGTCGCCCACGGTGGAGCTGACCTGGGACCAGGTTCTGTCCTGGCGGATGGATCGGCACTTCCTCGACCGGCCAGGGAATGTCGATCCCGTCCAGATCGTGGGGCGTCTCGCCGGCGTCCAGGCCCAGGTCGCCTCGTCTGCTGAACTCGCCCTCGCCGTCCGCCGGGCCGAGTGCGAGGCGAACGTGGCAGGCGCGCTGTCCGACCGCTCGTTGGTCAAGACCTGGGCCATGCGCGGCACGCTGCACCTCCTGCGGTCCGAGGACGCACCCGCCTATCTCTCGTTGCTCGCGTCCGCCCGGACCTGGCTGACGCCGAGCTGGCAACGGGAGTTCGCCACCGCCGCGCAGATGGAGGCGATCGCCGACGCTGTCTCCGCGGTGCTGAAGGACGCCGAACTGACGCGCGAGGAGCTCGCGCAGGAGATCGCCGAACGGACGGGGGACCGGTCGCTCGCGGACCAACTCACCTCCGGATGGGGTGCCCTGCTCAAGCCGCTGGCCTGGCAGGGGCTGCTGTGCAACGGAATCTCACAGGGCAACCGGGTCACGTTCACCTCGCCCACGACCTGGCTTCCCACCTGGAAGGGCCTGCCCGAACCGGACGACGCGGCACGGGCGGCGGTCCCCGCCTACCTCGCGGCGCACGGCCCCGCCGACCCCGCCGCGTTCAACCAGTGGCTCATCCGCGGAGCATTGCGCAAACTGCTGACGCGGCGCTGGTTCACGGAGCTGGCCGAGGACGGCGTTCTCACCCCGGTGCGAGTTGAGAACGAAACGCTGTACGCGCGAACCGACGATCTGGACACCCTGACCACGGCGACGCCGACCAATCAGGTCCGCCTCCTGCCCGGGTTCGACCAGTACGTGCTCGGGCCGGGCACCAACGATCACCGGATCCTCGCGACGGCACGTCGACGCTGGGTCAGCCGCGCCGCAGGCTGGATCGCCCCGATCGTCGTCTCCCGGGGTCGGATCGTGGGCACCTGGAAGATCGACAGATCCTCACTGTCCGTCGAACTCTTCGCAGAGTCCGGTCCAATCGCCCGGGACGCGATCGAGGCCGAGACGGATGTACTGGAGAACGTGCTCGGCGAACGCCTCACGACATCGGTGGTCGAGGTATAGCGAGCGAGGCGGGGCGGCTGCGCCAGACCGTCGCACGGAGTCTGCGGCAACCTCGACTCCACGACGTCCAACTCACGGACTCACGATGGTGAACGCTCGCAGGAACGACGACCAAGCGGCACCCCGCTGATCGGCCGATGGCACCTGGCAGGCGCTGCTCCGCAGCTGCCCGGCCCTCCCCGTTCAGGACGCGATCCACCAGGTCTCGGTGCGCTGCTCGCTTCTTGTCCTCATCCGGCACGGCGCCCTCCACCTCCTTCGCAGCCTGGGCTATCTGCCCTCATGCATAAGACGATCGGCGCGCCACCGAACACGACACGCAGCCGAAGAAACCCAACTGCAGAGATGTACCCGCAGGCCGGGCGGATATTTTCCTGGCGGTGGTCTCATGCGCCGCTTGGACGAGCCGCCCTCGGGGATCACCGGGTCCTGAAGCGCCGGTTCGGCGCGGGCGCGGGCCGCTTCCGCACCCGCGGCGATCGAACGCGAGCTGCGATCACCGTCTGGTGCAAAGTGTGACCTGAATCACCCTGTCTGCCGGTTCACATTCATGTAACCGATTACATACCCTCATGTAACCGATTACATGGAGGTCAGGTGGCTCGCATCAAAGATGTCGCCGCGCAGGCGGGCGTCTCCGTAGCGACCGTCTCCCGGGTGCTCAACGACAGCCCCTCCGTCACCGAGGAGACGCGCAACCGGGTCCACGATGCGATGGCCGCGCTGAACTACCGGCCCAACGCCGTCGCCCGGTCGCTGCGTACCGAGGCCACCAGGACACTCGGGCTGATCATCGGCGACATCCTCAACCCGTTCTTCGCCGAGCTGGCGCGGGCCGTGGAGGACGAGGCCCGCGAGGCCGGCTACACCGTGATCATCGGCAACGCCGACGAGCGCCCCGACCAGCAGGACCACTACGTGCGCACCCTGCTGGAACGGCGGGTCGACGGGCTGCTGATCTGCCCTACCGCCGAGGTGACACCCCTGGTGGAGGAGGTCAGTCTTGGAGAGCGGCCGCTGGTCTTCCTCGACCGGACGCTCAGTGGCGTGGAGGTGCCGTCGGTGCGGACCGACGGCAGCACCGCCATCGCCGAGCTGGTCGCCCATCTGCGCGCCCTTGGGCACCGGCGGATCGCGTTCGTCTCCGGGCCGAGCACCCTGTCCACCGGTCGCGAGCGAACGGAGGCCTTCCTACGGGCGGCGGCCGAGCACGGCCTGGAGGTTCCCGAGGAGTACGTGCGCGTCGGCGACTTCCGCGCCGGCAGCGGCCAGCGGATCACCTCCGAACTGCTCGACTTGGCCGAACCACCGCAGGCGATCTTCCTGGGCGACAACCTCATGGCCCTGGGCGCACTCGACGAGGTCCGCGAGCGCGGCCTGGACATCCCCGGCGACGTCGCGTTGGCCTCGTTCGACGACGTGCCGTGGTTCAACCACATCCATCCACGCATCACCGCGATCAGCCAGCCCACCGCCGAGCTGGGCCGGCGCGCGGTCCGGTTGATCCTCGACGAGCTGCACGGCCGGGCGACCGAGTCGGTGGTGCTGCCCGCGACGCTCGTGGTGCGCGAGTCGTGCGGAGAGACAGGCACACGGAAGGAGGACGGCTCGTGAGCCAGGCACGGGAGATCCTGCGCGTGGAGGGGCTCGGCAAGAGGTTCCCCGGCGTGGTGGCACTCGACGGCGTCGACTTCGACCTGCGCGAGGGCGAAGTACACGTCCTGCTCGGCGAGAACGGCGCCGGCAAGAGCACGCTCATCAAGATGTTGTCCGGCGCTTACCAGCCCGACAGCGGACGCATCCTCGTCGACGGCGAGCCGGTCGCCGTCCGGAACGCAGCCGACGCCCAGCGGCTCGGCATCGCCACGATCTACCAGGAGTTCAACCTGGTCCCCCAGCTGACCGTGGGCGAGAACCTCTCCCTGGGCCGGCCGCCTCGCCGCTTCGGGTTCGTCGACACGCGGCGCATGCACGAGCAGGCCCGCGGCATGCTCGACCTGGTGGGCATCGACGTCGACCCGCGCACCCGCGTCGCGGACCTGGGCATCGCGCAGATGCAGATGGTCGAGATCGCCAAGGCCCTCGCGTTGAACGCCCGCGTCCTCATCATGGACGAGCCCACCGCCGTGCTCACTACCAGCGAGGTGCGGCACCTGTTCGGCCTGGTCGGGCAGCTGCGCGAGCGGGGCGTCGCGGTGGTGTTCATCACCCACCACCTGGAGGAGATCGCGCAGATCGGCGACCGGGTGACCGTGCTGCGCGACGGCCGCTCCGTGGCACAGATGCCGGCCGGCACGCCCGAGGAGGAGCTGATCCGGCTCATGGTGGGCCGGCCCATCGACCAGCAGTACCCGCGCCAGGTCGCCGCCGCCGGCGAGCCGCTGCTGCAGGTGCGCGACCTGAGCCGGGCCGGCGCGTTCTCCGGAGTGTCGTTCGAGGTACGCGCCGGCGAGGTCGTCGGTCTGGCCGGGCTGGTCGGCGCGGGCCGCACCGAGGTGGCCCGGGCGGTGTTCGGCGCCGACGCCCACGACTCGGGCGAGGTGCTGGTACGCGGCCGGCGACTGCCCGCCGGCGACGTGCGCGCCGCCATGGAGGCCGGGCTCGGCCTGGTCCCCGAGGACCGCAAGGGCCAGGGACTCGTCCTGGCCGCCGACATCGCCGAGAACCTGGGCCTGGTCACCCTGCGCAGCGCCACCCGCGGCGGATTCGTCGACCGGGCCGGGCAACGCGAGGCCGCCGCAAGGGTGGCCGCCCAGCTCGGCGTGCGGATGAGCCACCTCGGCCAGGAGGTGCGCACCCTGTCGGGCGGCAACCAGCAGAAGATCGTGATCGGCAAGTGGCTGCTCGCCGACGCTCACGTGCTCATTCTCGACGAGCCAACGCGCGGCATCGACGTCGGCGCCAAGGTCGAGATCTACCAGTTGATCAATTCGCTCACCGCCTCCGGCCACGCAGTCCTCATGATCTCCAGTGATCTACCCGAGATCCTCGGGATGAGCGACCGCATCCTCGTCATGGCCAGAGGCAGGCTCGTCGGCGAACTGGAGGCCGCCGAGGCGACCCAGGACTCCGTGATGGCGCTGGCCGTCACCGAGGTGGAGGATGCCCGTGTCCACTAACGTGCTGGCCGGACGGCCGGCGGCCAGGAGCCTGCTGGCCGAGAACGGCTCGCTCGCGGCGCTCGTCGTGCTCGTCGTGGCGCTGTCGTTGCTGTCCGGCGACTTTCTGACCGTGACGAACCTGCTGAACGTGGGCGTCCAGGCGGCGGTCACCGCGATTCTCGCGTTCGGCTCGACGTTCGTCATCATCACCGGCGGGATCGACCTGTCCGTCGGCGCCGTGGCCGCCTTGTCGGCGATCGTGCTGGCCTGGACGGCCGCCGACACCGGGCTGCCCTGGCCGCTGGCCACGCTGGTCGCGCTCGCCGTCGGCATCGGGTGCGGGCTGGTCAACGCCGCGCTCATCGCGTACGGCAAGCTGCCGCCGTTCATCGCCACGCTGGCCATGCTGGGCGTGGCGCGCGGGCTGGCCCTGGTGGTCTCCCAGGGCAGCCCCATCGAGATGCCGGAGGCGGTCTCCCACCTCGGCGACACCGTCGGCGGTTACCTGCCGGTCCCCGTGCTGGTGATGGCGCTCATGGGCGTGATCACCGCCGTCGTGCTCAACCGCACCTACGCCGGCCGGGCGATGTACGCCATCGGCGGCAACGAAGAGGCCGCCCGGCTGTCCGGCATCGCCGTCAGCAGGCAGAAGCTCGTCACCTACGCCCTGTCCGGCGCGTTCGCCGCGGTGGCCGGCATCGTCCTGGCCAGCCGGCTCGCCTCGGCCCAGCCGCAGGCCGCCTCCGGCTACGAGCTGGACGCGATCGCCGCCGTGGTCATCGGCGGGGCGAGCCTGTCGGGCGGTAAGGGCAGGGCGCTCGGCACGCTGGTCGGCGCACTCATCCTGGCCGTGCTGCGCAACGGGTTGAACCTGCTGTCGGTCTCGGCCTTCTGGCAACAGGTGGTCATCGGCGTGGTGATCGCCCTGGCCGTCCTGCTCGACACGCTGCGCCGCCGAAGCGGCCGCTGACATCACCGCAAACCCAGTAAGAAATAGTGAGGTACCACCCATGCGCATCCACGCCCTCATCGCGGCAGGCGCCGCACTGACCCTCGGCCTGACCGCCTGCGGCTCGTCCGGCACGTCCTCCTCCGGCTCGTCGGCAACCGCGTCCGGCGGCGACGTCAAGATCGGCATGTCGATCTCCACCCTGAACAACCCCTACTTCGTGCAGCTGCGCGAGGGCGCCGAGGCCGAGGCCAAGAAGCTGGGCGTCACGCTGACCGTCACCGATGCGCAGAACGACGCCTCCCAGCAGGTCAACCAGGTGCAGAACTTCACCAGCCAGAGCATGAAGGCGATCATCATCAACCCGGTCGACTCCGACGCCGCCGCGCCGGCAGTCAAGATCGCGGAACGTTCCAGCATCCCCGTGATCGCCGTGGACCGCGGCGTCAACGGTGGCACGGTCGCCCAGACCGTCGCCTCCGACAACGTGGCCGGCGGCAAGCTGGCTGCAGAGCAGCTCGCCAAGGAGATCGGCGAGAAGGGCGAGGTCGTCATTCTCCAGGGTGTGGCCGGCACCTCGGCCTCGCGCGACCGCGGCCAGGGTTTCACCGAGGGCATCAAGGCGTTCCCCAACATCAAGGTCGTCGCCCAGCAGCCGGCCGACTTCGACCGCACCAAGGGCCTGGACGTCATGACGAACCTGCTGCAGTCGCACCCCGGCGTCACCGGCGTGTTCGCCGAGAACGACGAGATGGCGCTCGGCGCGATCAAAGCGCTCGGCGCCAAGGCCGGCAAGGAGGTCAAGGTCGTCGGCTTCGACGGCACCCCCGACGGGCTGAAGGCGATCGAGGCCGGCACGCTGGCGGCCAGCATCGCCCAGCAGCCGGGCCTGCTCGGCCAGCAGTCCGTGCAGAACGCCGTCAAGGCCGCCAAGGGCGAGAAGCTGGAGGCCACCCTCAACGTGCCGGTGAAGGTCGCCACCAAGGACAACCTGTCCGAGTTCACCGGGGCATGAGCACCGTGGGTGAACACGGCGACGGCCCGCCCCGCCACCCGTTCGATGTCGTGGTGGTGGGGTCGGCCAACGCCGACCTCGTCGTCCGGGTCGAACGGCATCCCGCGCCGGGCGAGACCGTGCTCGGCTCGGAACTGACCGTCCACCCCGGAGGCAAGGGCGCCAACCAGGCCGTGGCCGCCGCCCGGCTCGGCGCGCGAGTGGCGCTGCTCGGCCGGGTCGGCGCCGACGAGCACGGGCGGCTGCTGCGCGAGTCGCTGGAACGTGACGGCGTGGACCTCGGTCACCTGCACGACACGCCGGCCGCCAGCGGCATCGCCATGATCGCCGTCGGGCCGCAGGGCGACAACAGCATCATCGTCGCCCCCGGCGCCAACGCCCGCCTCACGGAAGGCGACGTGCTGGAGGCGGCGCCGCTGCTGCGGTCGGCTCCGGTCGTGTCCCTGCAGTTGGAGATCCCGCTTCCGGCGGTGCTGGCCGCGGCCCGGTTGGCCCGCCGCGCGGTGCTCAACCTGTCGCCGGCCGCTCCGGTGCCGGATGAGCTGCTGGCGCTGTGCGATCCGCTGGTCGTCAACGAGCACGAGGCGGCCCTGCTGCTCGGCGTCCCCGGCGAGCCGGACCGGCAGGCCAAGGGTCTCCTGGCACTCGGCCCCCGCTCGGTCGTCATCACCCTGGGCACCGACGGGGCCGTGGTGGCCGAGGACGGCGCCGTCCACGCGGTGCCCAGTCCCCGGGTGGCGGCCGTGGACACCACGGGGGCCGGCGACGCGTTCACCGGAGCGCTGGCCTGGCGGCTGGCCGTGGGCGAGCCGCTCACGAAAGCCGCGGCGTTCGCCGCCAGGGTGGGAGCCGCGGCCGTGCGCAGGCCGGGGGCGCAGGATTCGTACCCGACGATGGCGGAGGTGGAGGGCCTGTGAAGCGCGGCGGCGTCATCAACGCGGCCCTGGCGGGCGCCCTGGCAGGGCTCGGGCACACCGACGAGCTGCTCATCTGCGACAGCGGCATGCCGCTGCCGGCGGGCGTACCAGTGGTGGACCTGGCGTTCGTCGCGGGCATCCCGTCGTTCGCCGACGTGCTCGACGGCATCCTCGCCGAGATCGTCGTCGAGGGCGCCACGGCAGCCGAAGAGGTCCGCGCGGCCAACCCCGCCTGCCACGCACTGCTCGGCGAGCGGCTGCCAGAGCTGGCGTACGTGCCACACGAACGGCTCAAGCAGATATCCGCCGCCAGCAAGCTGGTGGTCCGCACCGGTGAGGCGCGGCCGTACGCCAACGTCATCCTGCGCTGCGGCGTGGCGTTCTGACTGGGGACAGCGGGTACGGACTATCGCTTGTCACGGCGATGGGAACAGTAGGGCGTGGATCGGGCGTCCGAACGAGCGCATCAGCCGGGGCACCCAGCCTGGTCCGCCGTCCTGATGCAGCTGGTCGATCTGGTCGAACGCGTCGAGGACGATCATTATGTGCGTACGTCATAGCTGATATGGGTGACCCGGTCGCTTTCCACGATGCGCGGGTTCTCCATCATGGTGTTGGGGACCTTGTGCTCTCCGAAGAACCGGATCCCATCGCCGAACAGGACCGGAACGACGTACATGTCGATCTGATCCACCAGCCCGGCGGAGATCCCCTGGCCGGCGAGATCGCCTGCGGTGAGGGAGACGTTGCGGCCGCCGGCCGCCTGCTTGGCGCGGGACACGGCTTCTTCCAGGCCGCCGGTGACGAAGTGGAACGGGGCATCGGGGTAGCGGCTCGGCCAGTCGCCAGGGGAACGGTGGGTGAGGACGAAGACATGGTCGCCCACGGCGGGTTCGCCGCGCCAGCCGTCGGTGAGGTCGAACAGACGACGCCCGATGATGGTCGCGCCGACGGCCGACCAGCTGTCGCGGAGAAAATCGGCGCTGGCGGGAGCCGGCCGTCTGCTTCTCCCCTCTGGGTACGTCTGCTCAGCCGTGGACGGTGACTCCCGCCGGCATGCTGCTGATCCGCATGCCAGCTCCCTCACCTTCGCCGCCGGTCTGTCGCGTGTACAGACAATGCGGCCTCACTAGACTCATCGGCCCGGCCGCCCCGTCATGCCGAGTCCCCGCCTGATCTCCCTGTCCATGCCGGTTCCGCGCGGCTATGGTGCGCCGTACCCGATTTGATCTAGATCGTAGGAGTGCGCGGTGATGAACGCGAGGGAGCCCGACTGGGCGTACGTGGCGAGGTCTCTTGTCAAGGTCCTGGCCGTCACCGCGGCGCTATTCCTGGCCTTGAGCGCGGTCGACCGGGTTCTGTGGTTGTTCATCGACTTCGACGACGAGCGGATGGCCCGCGTGTACGGCACGGCCGCCCGCATCGCGAACCCGGACAAGCGCCTGCCACACGGTTATGGCGATGGCAGGTGGCTGCTGAAGAAGAGCTACACGCTGCGGGGGGAGCCGCGCCGGGCCCGTCCCAGCGAGGGCGAGACGGAATACGAAATCGTGGAAAACCTGTTCGGCACCGTCCGGGCACCCTCCCTCGACGGGCCGTCTGGCAGCCTGGCCGACGCGATCGGTTTTGTAGACGTGGACCCCGGCATCGACGAGGTGCTGACGGAAGAGGCCCGGAAGACCATCGATGGGCTTCCCCAGACGCTCGACGCCGTCGCGGTCGTGGAGTTCGCGCGCTCGATGACCACCGAGCGGCTCGTCGCCTTCAACCGGAGGCACAGGATCTGCGGCGGGGCCGACGTCTCCTACATCTACTCCCCGTCCTACTACGACGACTCCAGTGAACCGGCCTCGTTGAACGCAGTGGTCTGGAACCGCGGGATGACCGAGGACAACATCCAGGCGGATCTCACCTATCAGTGCGAGACCGAGCCCGATGCAGCGCTGGCGGAGTTCCGCAGGTGGGTCGGGCTGCTTGACGAGGGGGACGACCTCGGCGCATTCGAGTTGGATTACGGGTGGCTCATGGGAGCGGCCGAGGAGGGTGTCGTGTACGGGCTCGTCGTCGACCGCTGGAAGCTCGCCGACCTGCGCAAGCTCCTCGACGACCCGGAGGTGCGGACGGTTCGGCTCGCTGACGTCGCCTTCGACCTCGGCGAGGTCGGGTAGCGGTCGTCTGCGGGCTCAGCGACGGGGGTGCGAGCCCCAGCACCCGCGCTGCAGCGGTGTCGCAGCGGTCAGGCACGAGACATGCCAGACCGCCCGCCGCGCCGACGCTCTACGTGTGCCTAGGATCCGTATGTGTCAGCCAGCGAAGATACGGCCGGAGCGATCTCCGACGAGCCGGAACGGCGGAACCGGCTGCTGTTCCGCAATCGCGACTACACCGGCTGGTGGATCGGTGAGACCGTCTCGGAACTCGGCAATGCGCTATCAGTCGTCGCTTATCCACTGCTGATTCTCGCGGTGACGGGATCGGCGGCGGAGGCAGGAGCGGCCGGGGCCGCGGTCAGCATCGGTGGCCTGGTCACCAGGCTGATCGGCGGGGCGCTCGCGGACCGGTTCTCACGCCGGACGATCCTGGTCGCGGGCGCACTCGTGCAGGCGGTCGCAGTGACCACGGTCGTGGTCGCGGTCGTGACGGGCCACGTCAACGTCGTCCACATCGCCGCGGTCGGGCTTGTCCGAGGTTTGGCTGGCGGTTTGGCCGAAGGAGCGGGGTTTGCCACGCTGCGTCGGGTCGTCCCGGCGGAGCAGTTGCCGACGGCCTTCGCCCAGTTGCAGGGCCGGAGCATGGCGATCAGGCTGGTCGGGCCGACCGCGGGCGGCTTCCTGTTCGGCGTCGCGCGGTGGGTGCCGTTCTTCGGCGATGTCCTGTCGTTCCTGGCCAGTGCGCTCGGGGTGCTGCTCATCCGGCGTCCGCTTGGCCCAGATCTCGACGAACGCCGGCCCCGCGAGTCGATCGTCGCGAGCATCGGTGCCGGGCTCCGGTTCATCCGCGGCAACGCGTACCTGCGATTTCTGACGGCGTGGGCGGCGCTTGCCAACGCCTGCAGCGCCGGGTTGTTCCTCCTCGTCATCGTGTTGATCGACAGCCGAGGCGGCAGTGCCACGCTGGTCGGCTCCGTGAGTTCGTTGGGGGCGGTCGGCGGGCTTGCGGGGGCGTTCCTCTCGGGCCGGATCGCGAAGCGGGCGCCAGGACGGCTGCTCGTCATCGTCTTGTCTTGGACGATGGCTGTGGTGGTCGCCGGGATCGCGTTCGTGCCGGCCGCGTGGATGGTCGGCGCACTCCTCGCGCTGATGATGTTCTTTTTCGCGCCGGTCAACGTCGTCTTGTCCACCTACGAGGCGCGCACGATCCCTGACGCGCTGATGGGCCGGGTGACGAGCGCGATCAACTTCGGGGCGGAGTCGATCCGGTGGCTCGGCGTGCTCGGTGCCGGGTTCCTGGCTTCGGCTTTCGGCCCGGCGACGGCGATTCTCGTCTTCGCCGGTGTCATGGCCGCGATCGCGGTGAGCACACACTTTGCCGGCGGCCTGCACGTGCTCAACCAGCCCATCGACAGCCAAGGTCATCGGCGGACGCGATAGCGCAGGTGTGTGGCTTCCCGGCCCGGAGGACCTGAATGGTCTCCAGCTCGATGTGCTCGGCGCCGAGGTGTTCGAAGAGTCGGCGGTTCGGCCGACACCATCCGCGCCTTCCTGACCCCCGGCGCGGGGGCGACGAGCGCTACCTGCCAGCGGCGAGCCTGCAGTCGCAGCCGCATCTACGTCAACACCCTGACCGACGAGCTCTACCTGCCGTCCCACAGGAGCGTGAGGGGCTCGGGGGCCAGGGCCCGCAGGAAGTCCTGCGCGTCGAACAGCTCGCCTGGGGCCGCCGCGCCCGTTCGGGTGATCCGGCCGTCGAGGATCCGCGACGTCGCCTCCACCACCAGGGGTGCGGTGACGGCGTAGATGTCCCTCCCGGACACGGTCGCGCGGCGCTGCTCCTCGCCCCTGCGCACGACGGCGTCCACGAGGAAGGTCTGTGACGAACGTCCGCTGTCGTCCGCGGCCACCGGCGCCGGGGTGCCGGGGTCCCGGACGTCGCGAAGCGGCTGCTGGGACATGTGGACGCGGATCTCGGGCGTGCTCAGGTGGCGCGAGATCGCGACCGAGTCGGTGGTGGCCAGTTCGCTGACCTCCAGCGTGCCGGTCGGCGACGGGAACTCCCATTTGAGGGTCCGGGGCGGCTGTGGGGGCGGGACGAACGTGCCTCCGGTGTAGATCAGGTGCCGGGGCACGTTGATCTGTCCCGTCAGCCGGGTGCCCTCGGTCGGATGCCAGCTGTCGAGGGCTATCCCGATCTCGACGGCGTCCGCATCCGTCCAGCCGTCGGCCGCTGAGGTCGCCAGCAGGTCGCCGAGCCCGCCGAAGAACGCCATGGACGGGACCACGACCGTGCCCGCGTCCGCCGCGCGCTCGAAGATGGCGAGGGAGACGACCTGCTCCGCCGAGACGTCCAGGTAATGCGCCCCTGCGCGCACTGCGGCGTCGAGCACGGGCACCGCGGTGTGCGCGAACGGCCCGGCGCAGTTGATGACCGCCGCGGCGCCCGACAGCGCGCGGTGGAGCGATTCGGGGTCGTCGGCCGACGCGGGCCTGATCTGCGCGCCCGAGTGATCGTTTCCGAGGGCCAGAAGGCGTTCCTCATCGCGTCCGGAGAGGATCAGCCCGAAGCCGCGCCGCTCGAGTTCGTCGATCACGAATCTCGCGGTGTGGCCGTACGCGCCGTAGACGGCCACCGTCGTGTTCCTGCTGTTCATGGTTCGATCCTGGCCGCCTCGGCCCGGCGGCACGAGTGTCCGAAGCGACGATATGCGTATAGTTTCGGACATGACGTCGGTGGTGCTGGCACTGTACGAGGGCGCGCTGCTGTTCGAGGCCGCGGTGGCCGGTGAGGTCTTCGGAGTCGACCGTTCCGACCTCGCCGATCCCTGGTACGACTTCCGCGTCTGCGGGCCGCCCCGGACCCTGCTGGGCGATTGGCTGCGCCTCGACTCGTCCCATGGGCTCGATGTCCTGGCGAGCGCGGACACGGTGGTCGTCCCGGCGTGCGACGACGTTGAGTCCGACCCGCCTCCCGAGCTGCTGGGGGCACTTCGCGCGGCGCACGACCGCGGCGCCCGCATCATGTCGCTGTGCACGGGGGCGTTCGTGATCGCCGCCGCCGGGCTCCTGGACGGCCGGCGTGCCACCACGCACTGGCTGCACGCCGACCGCCTCGCGGAACGTTTCCCCGCGGTCAAGGTCGAACCGGATGTGCTCTACGTCGATGAGGGATCGGTGTTGACCTCGGCGGGCAAGGGGGCCGCCCTCGACCTGTCCCTGCATGTCGTGAGGAACGACTATGGCGCGGCGGTCGCCAACGAGCTGGCGCGCCGCCTCGTCGTGGCGCCGCATCGCGCCGGCGGCCAGGCCCAGTTCGTCGGCGCTCCGCTGTCACCGGGGGACGGTGTGGGCAACCAGCTCGCCGCTCTGCAGGAATGGGCGCTCGACCGGCTGCATGAGCCGCTGACCGTCCAGGACCTCGCCGACCGGGCGGGCATGAGCACCCGCAACCTCGCCCGCCACTTCAACGCCGCCGTCGGGGTCACTCCGCTGCGCTGGCTGCACCACCAGCGGATCCGGCGCGCGCAGGAGCTCCTCGAGACCACCGACGCCGGCATCGAGCAGATCGCGGCGCGTACGGGCATGGGGACCGCGGCCACCCTGCGCAGACATTTCAACCGAGCCGTCGGCGTCCCGCCCGACACCTACCGGCGCACCTTTCGTGGCGCCGGCGCGGAGAGCCAAAGGGGAAGCGGACACGGGCGTGCTGGTCTCCCCCTACGACCCCATCTCGGTCGCGACCACGGCAGCATGACGGGCGTTTAGCTTTCGTCAACGATCTGTTGGCGGGCAGGTCCTACCTTTGTACGCCATGTCCAGACACGAGATTTCGCTAGAACATCCGTATATACCCGGGCACTCCGAGAGTGACACCTCGCATTCCGAAAGCGCCGCCTCTCCGGAAGTAGAGAGCGACGGCGGCGTTCTCGGGCTGCTCGAGCGCATCGGGTCCGTCATCATCCCGATCGGTGTGGCGCTCTACGCGGTGCTCTACCTCGGTGTCGAAGAGATGTACGGCATCTTCGGCATCAGTCCGCAACAGGCGGGAATCGACCAGTCCGTCCTTCTCGGCCGGCTCATGGGCACCCTGATCCTGATGCTCCTGATCGGCATCCCGGCGCTCGGCCTCATCGTCGGATTCTGCTGGGTGGCCGACAAGCTGACCCGCGGCGCTCTCGGCAGGCTGGTCCAGGCCCTCCGGCGGCGGCCCTGGATCTCCGCCCTGATCGCCGCCCTGTGGTCCGGCGCGACCTACTGGGGACTGTTCGATATCCTCGGCGACCTCGACATCGCCGTCATGGTCGTCACCGCCGTCGGGCTGGGCGTGCTGACGTTCCTCATCCCGTTCCGGCTGCTGCGTCGCAAACCGGTCGGCCGCGCCGGGACGAAGATCCTGGTCGGCGGCCTCACCGGCGTCGGCGTGGGCTTCCTGCTGATCCTGGCGATGGCCCAGGGCGCGGTCGAGGTCCAGGAGACCGGGCAGGCCAACGATCTGCTCGGCTATGTCGGCTTCCAGGACCAGTGGACCATCATCAAGAACGCCGAGGACGACAAGCCGCTCTACGACGGACGCTGGATGATGTTGCTCGGTGAGAGCGACGGCACGTACGTCTTCTACGACTGCGACAAGCTCGAAACCTTCCGCCGGCCCATGGAGACCACCAACCTCAGCGACATCCAGCTCGACCCTGAACGGGAGCCGGGCTTCACCTGCGGCAGCCTCGCCGAGGGCAACTCGTAGCCATGTCGTGGGGGCCTCAGCGGCACGGTGTGGCCCGGGCTTCGTCCACCGAATGCTCAGGTTCCGCGTCCAAAGCCAGCAGGGCGCGTACGTCGTCCGCCTCGGCGAGGCCTCTCCGCTCGCAGACCTCGAGCGCCTCCGCCAGGCAGTCCCGCGCCCGGCCATGCCGGCCGAGCTCGCCGAGCGCCCGGCCGAGCACGATGAGACTCCGGGATCGAGTCCAGTCCTGCTCCCTCCCCGCCAGGACGGCCAACGACTCCTCGGCGTAGTCGACGGCGCGTTCGGGGCGGCCCGACCCGAGGTGGGTCTCGGCCATCCTGAACAGGGTCCACGCCTCCCAGACGGGTTGCTTGAGCCGCCGGAACTCCTTCAGCACCTCCGCGAATCGCACGAGCGCCTCCACTGGACGACCGCTTTGCCGCAGCACGACGGCCAATTGGTAGACGGTGTGCGGGTCGGCTCTGCCGCCCCCCAGCTCGGAGGTGATGCGGACCGCCTGTTCGGCGCCCGCCACCGCCTCCTCGACCCGGCCGACCTCCCCCAGCACGAGCGACAGGTTACCCAGCACGGAAGCCTCGGATGCGCGGTTGCCGAGGGTGCGCCAGACTCTGATCGCCTCGCCGTACATCGCGATCGCCTCGTCGTACGACCGCCTCTCGTGGGCGATTATGGCGAGCAGGTTGACGGCGTCCGCGTACGTCACCAGACCGCCGTCGGCGAGGCTGAGATCCCGCGCGGCGATGCCGTCCTCGATCGCCGCCTCGGACGGGGCGCGGCTGCACAGGATGTCACCCCTGATACGCCGTGCCAACGCCTCCGTCTTCCGCTCCCCACGAGCGACGGCCGCCTCGACGAGCTTGCCGGCCACCTGCTGGTAGTCGGCCACATTCGACTCGAAGCCGAGCACGTCGGAGACCATGTCGAGCAACAACGCCGCTTCGAACAGCGCGCCGCCCGGCGTCACAGCGGTCTGGTAAACGCAGGCGAGCATCACGTGCTCCTCTGTCTCGACCCACTCGCGCGCGGCGTCGGTCCTCGCGAACGACAGCCCGGCACGGGTCGTCTCGACGAAGTCGAGCAGCCGGTCACCCGTGTGCATCACGCGGAAGGCCTCCGCCATCGTGGCGAGGTAGAAGTCGAGCAGCCGGCCGAGGGCCGAGCGCCGTTCCTCCTCGTCCTTCAGGCGGGACCGCGCGAAGAGCTTGAGCAGGTCGTGGTGGCGGTAGCGGCCCGGAGAAGGCGACTCCATCATGCTCACGTCCACCAGGGCCTCGCAGAGCTCCTCCGCGTCGGACTCGTCCATGTCGAGTACGGCCGCCGCCGCCCCGGACGGCAGATCACGCGCACCCGGAACCGCCAGCAGCCGGAACGCCCACGCGTGCGCCTCGTCGAGCTGGTCGTACCCGAGGGCGAACGTCGCCTCCACGGCGAGGTCGTCCACACGCAGCTCGGCCAGCCGGCGTCGCTCGTCGGCCATCCGGTCACGCATCCTGGCCAGGCTCCAGCCGGGCCGCGCCGCCAGCCGCGAGGCCACGATCCTGATCGCCAGAGGCAGGTACCCGCACGCCCGCATCAGATCGGACGCCGCCTCGCGCTCCGCGGCCACCCGCGGCTCTCCCACCACCTTGACCAGCAGCGCCAGCGCCTCGTCCGGATCCATCACCTCCAGGTCGAGGTGCCGTGCGCCGGAGAGCCCGCCCAGCTTCGCCTGGCTGGTCACGAGCACCGCGCACCCGGCGGCACCCGGCAGCAGCGGCCGCACTTGCGCCACACTCGCCGCGTTGTCCAGCAGCACGAGCACCCGCCGGTCCGCCAGCACCGAGCGGTACACGGCCGCTCGCTCGCTCAGATCCTCGGAGACCGTCGCGACGTCCACTCCCAGGGAACGCAGGAACGAGCCCAGCACGACCTCCGGTGCCAGAGGCCGCGGCCCTGTGCCCTGGAGGTCCACGAAGAGCTGGCCGTCGGGGAACGCGGTGACGAGCCGGTGCGCCACGTGGACGGCCAGGGTGGTCTTGCCCATGCCACCCGCGCCCGCCACGGCCGAGACGACGAGCGCCGAGGTGTTCCCCGAGCGCAACGCCCGCGTCATCTGCTCGATGTCCGCTTCCCTGCCGGTGAAGTCGGCCGTGTCGGCGGGGAGTTGCCGCGGCACCTGCGTCCCGGTCGTGACCGGATTCTCATCCGGTTGCGCGCCTTTCGCGCCTTTCGCGTCGAGGCCCGGGTCGGCCGTGATGATCCTTCGGTGGAGCTGCGTCAGCTCCGGGGAAGGGTCGATGC
Source organism: Nonomuraea sp. 3N208 (assembly GCF_052245935.1). Taxonomy (NCBI): domain Bacteria; kingdom Bacillati; phylum Actinomycetota; class Actinomycetes; order Streptosporangiales; family Streptosporangiaceae; genus Nonomuraea; species Nonomuraea sp. 3N208. The sequence goes on from NZ_JBQQBR010000004.1 coordinate 231,654, forward strand.
CCAGTTCCTCGGCCAGCAGCTGCCGGGTGTCAGTGAAGACTCCGATCGCCTCGGACTGCCTGCCGGAGCGATACAACGCCAGCATGAGCAGGCCGCACAGCCGTTCCCTGGTCGGATGCTCCGCGCAGAGTGCGGCGAGCTCGGCGACGACCTCGGCGTGCCTCCCCTCCTCGATGTCCTCACCGAGCCTGCGCTCAAGCAGGGCGAGCCGCCGCTCCGCGAGGTGTGTACGCCGGGCTTCGACGTAGTCGCTCTCCAGCCCGGAGAGCGGCTCACCCTGCCACAGCGCCAGGGCCTCGCCGTACCTCCGGTCCCGAGTCAACTCCTCCAGCTCGGCGACGTCGCACACTCCTGCGCGCAGCGCGTATCCGTTGCCGACCGAGACGATCGCCCCCGCGCCGAGGGCGGTCCGCAGGCGCGAGATGTACGTGCGTACGGTGCTCATGGCAGTACGCGGCCGGTCTTCGCCCCAGAGCGCGTCGAGCAGGTGGTCGTGGCTCACCATCCTGCCCTCGGCCAGAATCAGCACCGCCAGGACCAGCCGTTGCTGGGGCGAGCCGACGTCCACCTCGGCGCCGTCCCGCCAGGCGCGTACCGGTCCCAGCACCGAGAACCGCAGGCCGGCACCGTTCATCTCCAGGCCGGATGAGGAGCCCCCGGTCGGCCGCTCCCATGACGTCGTCGTCACTCTTCTCCCCCGCCGGGCTGTCGTTCCCCACGATTGGGGAAGCGGCCTCCCGTTCCCCGTACAAGCCGTCGGCTGCTCAAAACCAGCATCATAGGGGGCTAATCGGCCGGGCAGCGGCGCTTCTCCTACCGGACCGTCCGGCCGGGGTGGATGCCCTTGTTCAACGTTCCTCCCTGAACTCGACGTGCCTGCGAACGATCGGGTCGTACTTGCGCAGCACCAGCCGATCGGGGTCGTTGCGACGGTTCTTCCTGGTCACCAGTGTGTAGCCGGTACCGGCGGTGGACCGCATCCTGATCAACGGACGAAGCTCGCTCCTGCTCAACTCCGCCTCCTTTCATGACAACGGCCCGCACAACACGGCAACAACCGTTTTCATTCCACTCCGGCGGAAGCCTCCTGCCGGAGAGACATGCGGGAACTCCGTTACTTGCTTATATCGGAGGGAATCCCGGCAATTACTAACGGTTATACGGGCCGGTCGGGCTGGGCTACCTGGGGCCGACATTGGTGGCGCGTCGGGACCGTCCGGTGGTGGTCCGCTACCGCAACCACCTGCCCACCACCCACCTGCTGCAGTCGGCGGTCGACGTCACCTTGTGGCGCAACGTTCCCGGCGACCCGCCCGATCCGCCCGGCGGCCGCATGCCGCAGGACTTCCCCACCGGGCGCAACGTGTGGGCGGTCCCCCATCTGCACGGCGCCTTCGACGCGCCGCAGTTCGACGGCCATCCCGAGGCGTGGTTCACCCCGGACGGGCGGCACGGCCCCGCGTTCGCCACCCTTGACGGAGCCCGCCCCAACGAGGCCGTCTACGCCTACACCAGCCGGCAGCCGGCCACCATGTTGTGGTACCACGACCACGCGATGGCCCTCACCAGGCTGAACATCTACGCCGGGCTGGCCGGCCTCTACCTGATCCGCGACTCCTTCGAAGAGAGGCTCCCCCTGCCATCGGGTGCCTTCGAGGTGCCGCTGATCCTGCAGGACCGCAACCTCACGCCCGGCGGCGCCCTGTCCTACCCCGACAAAGGCCCGACGCCGTACCACCCCAAATGGAACCCGAACTCGACCTCACCGGCGCACCACGGGGTACGCGGATCACGATGATGAACGACGCCGCCACGCCCTTCCCGCAGGGCGGCAAGAACGTCCCCATGCCCGAGATCATGCAGCTCCAGGTCAGCAAGGCACTGTCCGGTCCCGACCCGAGCGCGCCGCCGGACCGGCTGTCGCTGCGGCCGATCTCGCTCCTGCGGCCGACCTCCCGCCTGCCCCGCCGCCAGTTCGTCGTCACCGCCAACCGCGACGCCCACCACAAGTCCACCCACCTGGCCATCAACCAACGGCTATTCGAAGACCCGATCGAGGATTTCCCCCAGGTGGGCACCACCGAGATCTGGGAGTACATCAACACCTCGGGCGACGGCCACCCCATGCACGTGCATCTCGTCCAGTTCCAGCTCTTGAACCGGCAGCGATTCGACGCCAAGGCCTACCTGGCGGCCTACCGGAGCTGGATCACACAGGGACGCCCACCCGCGACCAGACCTGCGCTCACCCGCTACCTCACGGGCCCCGTGACAGCTCCGGCAGCCGAGGAGGAAGGCTGGAAGGACACCATCGTCGCCCCTCCCGGGATGGTCACCCGGATCGTCCTGCGATTCGACGTCCCCCCGCCCATCGATGGCATCCGAGGCACGCGGACATCGCTCCCCGCCACCTACATCCAGCACTGCCACATGCTGGAACACGAGGACAACGAGATCATGCGCCCCTGGCAGATCATCTACTGAGCGTACGCCTTACGGACGGGTTTCTTGGTCCGCCTGGGGCGCTATGGCAAGGTCCTGCAGCTTCTCGGGCGGATGCGTGGGGAGCCGGTGTACCGTCCGGCGGAGCTGGGCCACCTCGGCACGGCAGTCCGCGCACGCCCTCAGGTGCGCCTCGACGGCGGCGTTCTCGACCGGGCCGAGGGCGTCCAGCACGTACGCGCCGAGCGCGGTCGGGTCGTGCCGGACGGCCCACCCCGGCCAGAGCCGGAAGGCCACCGTCCGGTCGAGGCGGCCGCCCAGGTGCATGCCGCGCCAGACGCCCCGGTATCCGGGCAGCAGGCCCGCCGCGATCAGTACGTGCCCGGCGATCAGCAGCGTGGCCAGGTACGTCGCCCACACATGGATCCTGACCAGCACCGCGAACACCGGCCCGCCGTGCAGCAGCGCCATCCCGGCGCCGCTGCCGATCAGGGCGAGCAGGCTCGCTGTCAGCGCCAGGTTGAGCAGGCGCTGGCCGGGATCGAAGTGCCCCTCGTGGTGGCCGAACCGGCCGGTGAAGAGCGCGGCGGGCCAGCGTACGAACCATCCCAGGTCACCGCGACGGAAGCGCACCGATTCGGCCACGAACGTCCGGACCGCGCGACGCCCGAGCACCAACCCGGCCAGGACGAACGCCGCGAGCGCCCAGCCGAGCCAGGTGTGCAGGACGGTGTCGGGCAGGCGGGTGAATCGCGCGAGCGGGCTCGGGTCGCCTTCCCTGCCGGACAGCAGCCACCATCCGATGCCCAGCAGCGCGAGCGTGGCCAGGTATACGCCCGCGTGGAACCATCTGGTCCGGCGGTTGTAGCGCTCGCTAGTAGCCATCGCCGGGGTTCTGCGTCGGCTGAGAGGGCTGGCCCTCGGTGACGTTCACCGTGATCTCGGCCGAGGCGCCGGCGGGCGAGTGGTCGGCGTTCTGCAGGGTGACCCCCACCGTGTGCTCGCCCGCAGGCAGCCCGGCGATCTCGAACGGCGAGGCGGTGACGACGGTGTAGTCATCGGTTTTCCCGTCGGTGAACACGTGCACGTGGTGCTTGCCGGACTCGGGAGGTCCGATCTCCTCGCTGGTGGTGAACTCCAGCGAGAACGTCCCGGCGACGTCGGCGTTGTTCGCCGGGCCGGTGATGGTCACGGACGGCGCGCCGGCGCCTGCCGCGCCGGCCATGCTGCATCCGGCGAGCAGTGCGCTCGTGGCGAGAGCGATGAGGATTTTTCTCATACCGGTTGTACGGCAGACGGGGCGCGCCGGGATTCATACCGGATGAAGCCAGAACGATGATCGTCCCCGTAGTACCGACTGTGGGCACTTTCGGATGAATCGCTCCTAGCCGGCATGGCCTCGGGCGACGCGCAAGCCGCCACCGCGCTGGTGCGTCGCTACCAGGCCAGGGTGTTCGGCCTGGCCAAGACCATCGTGGGCGAGGCGGCGCTGGCCGAGGAGGTGGCGCAGGAGACGTTCGTGCGGGCGTGGCGGCACGCGGCCGCCTACGATGCCAGGCGTGGCGCCGTACCGACGTGGCTTCTCACCATCACGCGCAACCTCGCCATCGACGCGCTGCGGCTCCGTCGCGAGCTGCCCATCGATCCGCAGGCGATGCTGACGCGGCTGCTCGCCACAGAGCCCGCCGACGAGCCGCCACGGGACGAGGAGTTCGTCCGGCAGGCGCTGCGCGGGTTGCCACTGGAGCAGGCCAGGGCCATCGCGCTCACCGTGTTCTATGGACTGACGGGCAAGGAGGTCGCGCAGGTCGAAGGGATACCGCTGGGCACCGCCAAGACCCGCCTGCGCAGAGGGATGGCCAGGCTCCGCGAGCAGCTGGAGGTGAACGATGACTGAGCGGCCGGACTGCGAGGCCATCCGCGAGGCGATCCCCGAACTCGCCGCCGGCGCCCTCGCGGGCGACGAGCGCGCCGATGCGCTGCGCCACCTCTCAGGCTGTCCCACCTGCCGCAGGGAACTCGAGGACGCCACCCGGCTGGTGGACGCGCTCACCACACTCGCCCCCGCCGAGGAGCCACCCGCCGCCTTCGAATCCGCCGTGCTCGCCCGCATCACCAAGACCCGCACACGCTCACGATGGCGGCCCTTCGTCCTGCACCTGCTCACGGCGGCGATCGTCGCCGCGCTGGTGGGCGGGAGCGTGTGGCTGGCCACTGGACCGGACCGCGAGCTGGCCACGAACTACCGGCAGACGCTCGCCGTCGCCGACGGACGCTACCTCTCCGCCGCCGTGCTCTACGCCGGCGAGCGGCGGGTCGGGCACGCGTTCGCCTACGAAGGGTCCCCGAGTTGGATCTTCCTCACCGTCGAGGCGGCCGGGAACTCCGGCTCGTACGAGGCCGAGCTGGTCGGCAAGGACGGCGCCTGGACCGACCTCGGCCAGGTCAAGCTCTCCGACGGACAGGCGACGTGGGGCACCACCGTGTCGATACCGATCTCAAGGATCGACCGGATCGTGCTCCAAAGGCCGGGGGCACCCGACGTCGTCGCCGTATTCGCTCGATGAGAACCCCGACATCACCCCGCTCAGGGCTGTAGTCCGTCCCATGACCATCGGGGGATCTTGAGGCCCTCGGGGACATCGTCGGCAGACTCGTGGTAGCGCGACATCGTCGTCGTGGTGGCCCAGGCGAAGTAGTCGTACAACACCTGCCGCAGCGGCTCGGCCGCGCTCACCCCCACATCCTCCAGGGCCTGGTCGAAGCAGGCGATCGCCCGACGGTCCATTTCCTCGTGCGGGCCGTTGCCGCTGTGGATCCGCACGACCGATGTCTCGTCTCCATAGGAGTCGGAGTAGGTGGTCGGTCCGCCGAGGGCCTCGGCCCAGTACGCGGCGAGTCGCTCGCTGTGCTGAGGATGGAATCCATGGCTGAACGCGTGGCTGACCACGTCGTCGGCCATCACCCTGGCATGCCACGCTTCGGCCAGGCGGAGCAGGCCCTTGCTGCCGCCCGCAGCCTCGTACACGCTCTGCATGTTCCGAGAATGCCAGGGGCGGCGCAAAGACCATAGACCCGCCAAGGGACATGGTGACGGGGCGGATAGCGGCGGTTGCTCGCTCGATGCCGATGAGCAGGAGAATGACCTGCGGAAACGTGCCCTGGTCCCGGTCGGCTCTCAGGGGTTTTGGAAGGTCACCTCGGGATCGGCGGTGGACGGACCGTTCAGGAGCGGCTGGCGCTCGCCGCGTAGGTGCTGGTCGAAGAAGGCGCCGACGTAGGCCGTGGTGATCTCGCCTGATCGTTTTCCTGAGAGTGGAGCGGAGGGGTCGGTGACTCCAAGCTGCCCGCCGAGGATCGGCAGGTCGATGAAGGTGAAGTGACCGGAGTCGGCGACTGTCAGCCAACGCTTCCAGCCGTCCAGACGCTGCCAGGCCTGTGGCCAGGTCGTGTCGGTGGAGTCAGGCGAGTGCTGAGCCTTGGTGCCGAGCATGAGGAAGGGCCGCTTGCCGAGGCCGGACTTCGGGATGGCGGCGAAGAACGTGCCGTCCATGTTCACACCGGCGCGGACGCGACGGTCGGCGGCCATGACGCTCGCGGCGGCGTTGCCGCCCAGAGAGTGGCCGGCGGCCCCGATCCGCTTGGAGTCGATCATCTTCCAGCGCTTCCAGCTGGACGGATGTCCAGCAGTGTGCGTCAGTGCGTCGACCACGAAGGCGATGTCGTCTCCTCGGCCGGCTGCGGCCATGGCCAGCAGTTTCCTCCCCGCCTCGTCGGATGGGGCCTTCTCGATCGTGTCGCAGGCGATGCAGGTCAGGGTGCGGCCGCCGGGGAAGGTGGTGCCGAACGACTCGTAGGCGTGATCCACGAGTGCGACGACGTAGCCCTTCGAGGCCAGCTCCTCGGCGAGCGTCGTCAAGGTGGCGCGGTTGAGCGTGAAGCCCGGCGAGAGCACGACCAAGGGATGTTCTCCGCCGATGGGGCGGGCGCCAAGGCGCGCGTTCACGCGGACACCGGAGAGTCGCTCGGCCTTGTACAGGGCATCGAGCTTCAAGCCCTTGAGCAGGAGCCCGGCCTCATCGGCGGTCATGTACGGGGCGGCGCTGCCACCGGTTTCGGCAGGGTAGTACATCGACACCATCAGCTCTCGTCCGCCTGCTGTGGGCACCCACGGGTCGCGGCGCTTCTTGTCGATGAGATGCAGGGTGTCGCGCCCGACCGCGTACTTCCCGGTGGGGCTGGGGATCGAGAGGGCCTGGGCAGAGCCCTCCGCGGAAGCAGGAAACGATGTCGTGGCACCCCACAGAGACAGTGTCACGGTGATGAAGACGGCCGCGGTGCCACGGCGAGATCTTGTCATGGGCAGGAGCGTAAGAAGAGCGCCAGTGCGCCCAACACTCCCAAAAGACCCGTTTGCCCCCTTTACTTTCGTAAGGGGGCAAACGGCGCCCACACGTCACGAGACAGGGCACCAGATCGGCATCATGCGGAGCGTCCGGCCCCTGCTCGATGCAGCCGGCATGTCGAGGGCAACAAAACGCGATGGACGGCCACAGAAGCCGGCCCGGTCTATAGCAACGCCAGCATTCGCTCCGCCTGAGCCGACTTGGTCTCTCCACGGGTCCGCAACAGCCAATACAACGCGAGAAGGCGGCGGCACTCCGTGAGCCTGGCGGCCTCGTCAGCGGTCAGCTCGAATCTCTCCAGCACCGCGGTCATGCCGGAGGTGTCGTTGCGCCAAACGGATATGTGCTCGACGACCTCGGCGAGTTCGAATGCACGGTCGCTGCGGCCGGAGTACTCGAAGTCAATGACACGGATGGCGGTTCCATCCCAGAGATAGTTGGACAGGTTCCCGTCACCGGTGCCGAACACCGGAGTGCCCGGCTGTGCCAGCAGCTCCTCCAACATGGGCTGCTCCACCCAGTTCCCAGCCTTGCGAAGGGTTTCAGCGACCGCGGCATCCTCATCAGAAAGCGGCGCCGTCGCCCACCACGATCGAACCTGTTCGAGGAGTTCGACCGGATGTCCGGCACGAGCGGGCACCTGACCCAGCACATGCTGAGGGATCGCCTGTTGGACCCTCGTGACGGCCTCGGCCAGTGCGTCCGCCAGTTGCCCCTTGATCGGTCCCTCCACGGCGGCGCCGCCAAGCCGAGACATGACCACGGTCGGCGGATCGGCTTCCAGATCGGCGGTCACCGGCGCGGGCGAAAGTCCGGGTGCGTACTCGTCGAGCAGCTCCAATGCGCGCCATTCCCGCTCAGGCTGGCCATGGTTCGACGACCGATATTGCTTGATCACGACATCGGATCGGACTTCGATCGTGTGCTTGCCCATGCGCTCTCCGATCTTGCGTCGGCCGCCGAATTGCCCCACCACCGGCATGCCCTCCTGTGCATGCGCTGCATGATCGCCACCTGCTCGATCAGAAGCAAGGTGCGGCTTGCAGTTCGGTCCGGACGAGTCGAAAGCGAGGCGGATCGGTCACCAGCGCAGCGGAAGGGTGGCGATGAAAGCGCCGAGTCGGTCGGCGATGAGCTGGTGGTCACGGAGCGATGGGTGCCAGTGGCAGCCGCCGTAGTCCAAGCCGGTCTCGGGGTAGTACCAGAAGCGGACTCGGTCGTCGCCCTGACTGTTGCGCTCCTGGACGATCTGCCCGGCGGTCTCGGCGAACACGGTGGTGTTGGACATGTGCGTGGCACTGACCACGAGAATCGTGTCGCGGCCGTACTGATTCCGGAGCTTGTCGAGGAAGGCGTGGTAGGCGGTGCGGTAGGCGGCGACGAGGGTCTCGGGCGTCCACTGTTCCCCGGGGTTGATGGCTGTCGAGAAGTCGTTGATACCCAGGCCGATCACCACGAGTTCCGGCTGCCAGGTGCCGGGGTTCCTCCATATGTCACCCTCGACGCTCAGCAGCGCACGGTCATAGTAGGTGCGGTAATTGGTCTGGGGCTCGACGCCGTTGTAGTTGCGCACCATGCCACGGCCGGAGAAGGCGTTGAGCTGGTAGTCGGCGTTCAGGCGGCGCGCGGTGACGGCGCCGAAGCTGAGGTCGGCGTTCGTGGTCCGGTTGACCTCGTCGCCGGTGCATTCGCGTGTGGTGGACGTGTTGCCATAGCCCGCGGTGAAGGAGTCGCCGATGAACTCGATCTGCCGGTGCCGCGCCGTGCGCCCGGCGAGGATCGCCCCATACGGTACGGCGACGAACCCACCGAACTCACTCGTCGCCCACGGACTCTCCGAGCGCTTGACGACCCGGACGCTGTGCACGCCCCTTCTGAGTCCGGCGACCCAATGCGTGGTCTGCCCCGGGGTCACCAGGGTGGCGACGGTCGTACCGTCTATCTGGACGTCGTAGTCGGCGGCGGCGTCGTTGAGCACGATCCCGACTCCATGGCCGCGGAACTTGCCCTCAAAGTAGACACCGGGCCAGCTGTATTTGACGGAGTCCTTGTCGCCCACGACTCGACCGGCGGTGTGCACGCGGGTCAGGACACCGGTATCGCGGTCCGGAGAAGTCAGGGACGCAGCGGCGGCGGCTCCGGGCGTCACCACAGCCATCACCAGTGCGGACAGCACCGTGATCACACGTAACGAGCGCACGATCTCTCCCTTCAGCCGACCCAGCCGTGATCTCACATGCTGGGACAAACTGTCCTGAAGGCATCACGATCTGCCTATATGATCAACGACAGCAGCGCATAACACAATGAGTCTTTCCGGGTAATGGATCAGGACACCGCGTGACGGCGGGGCCGTGCTCCAAGCGGGCCGGGTTGGGCCTAGTGTTGCGGCCCCACCGTCCACGGCCGGAGCTTGTCGGGGTTGCGCACTGCCCAGATGTGCTTGATCCGGTCACCTGCCACGTCGAACGCCGCCACCGTCACGGTGACGCCGTTGTGCTGGGCCACCAGGCCGGGCTGACCGTTGACCGTACGCTCCAGGATCGTCAGGTTGGGTGCCCTGCCGGCGATATCGAGCATGTAGCGGGCGATCTGCTCGCCTCCTTCGATCGGGCGCAGCACGGCGCTGACCAGGCCGCCGCCATCGGCGATCATCGTTGCGCCGGGGTCGAGGAGTCCGACGAGGGCGTCGATGTCCTTGGCCTCCCAGGCCTGCTTGAAGTCCCTGACGAGGCCGGCCTGCCGGGCCGCCGGAGCCGCGGGAGCCTGCGCCGCGCGAATGCGACGGCGGGCCGAGGAGGCCAGCTGGCGACATGCCGCGGGGGTACGGCCGACGATCTCGGCCACTTCGGCGAAGGAGTAGCGGAAGACCTCGTGCAGGATGAACGCGACACGCTCGGCGGGGGTCATCGATTCGAGCACGACGAGGAAGGCCATGGTGACCGACTCGTCGAGGGTGACCCGGTCGGCCGGGTCGGCCGTGGTGCCGGCCGACCGCCCGTTGATCCACTCCGTACGATCGGGCAGCGGCTCCGGGATCCATTCGCCCACGTACCGCTCGCGCCGGGCCCGTGCCGAGCCGAGCAGATCGAGGCAGATGCGGCTGGCGACCGTCGTCAGCCAGCCGCCGGGGGACTCGATGGCTTCCTGCTGCTGCCGGGACATGGCGTACCAGCGGGTGTAGGTCTCTTGTACGACATCCTCGGCCTCGGCCACGGAGCCGAGGAGCCGGTAGGCGAGATTGATCAGCTGACGGCGCTCGCTCATGATCGCGCTCAGGCTCGGATCGGGCCGGCCGTGTCCTGGCTCGGATTGGGTGGTCATGGTGTCCCGACTTTCCTTGGCCGTATCTGCCCTCACCAGTTCGACGAGACATCGCACCGAATTGTGAGGTTGGGGCGTCGCCTGACATTTCCAGCGGTTGTGTCGTCGGACTACTGAGGCACCAGGTCGCACGCCTCAAACCACCACTGAGACTCGAGAAGGGAAGACCTCGCCATGTTCACGCCCACGACGACCAAGCAGGGCAACCTCATGTTCTTGCGCGTCGCGATCACCTTGCAAACCGTAGCCGTCCTCGTCCAGGGGATCACCGCCGGACTGTTGTTGTCCTCACCCGGGGGTGGGGCTCTGCATAGTGCTGGGGCGTACGGACTGTTCATCGTGACGCTGGCGCACCTGGTCGTGGCGATCTTGGTGTGGCGGCCGGGCGGCGGCTCGCCCAGGCCCATCCTGTACGCGGTCGGGTTCTTCGGGCTCACGCTGGCGCAGATAGCGCTCGGCATCGCCCACGTGAAGACCCTGCACGTCCCATTGGGCGTCCTGATGTTCGGCATGAGCGTCCTACAGCTCGTCTGGATCTGGACCAGCCGCCGCACTCACGTGGCCGCCGCGGCATGACGGTTGGCGCGGCGCCTCACCTCCCGCGACACCAACCCACCGGGTCGCAAACCTCAAACCACCGCTGAGATCGAGAAGGGAAGACCTCGCCATGTCCACGCCCACGACGACCAAGCAGGACAACCTCCAGTCGCGTCTGCCCGACCCCACCCAGTTCTTTCCCGAGCTTGCACAAATCGCCGGAGCCATGTCCAAGGCCACCCGGAACGGCTCGATTCCGCAGACCACCATCAACCTGGTGCAACTGCGCGCCGGGCAGATCGTCGCCAGCACGTACCACACCGTCCGGCAAACCGGCCTCCTCCGCAAGGCCGGGGAGACAGAGGAGCGCGTCACCGCCGTGGCGTCATGGCAGGACGCCCCCTACTTCACCGACGCCGAACGGGTCGCACTGGAGCTCGTGGAGGCCGTCCTCACCCCGAACCCGTCCGGGGAGCGCGTCCCCGAAGAGTTGTATGCCAAGGCATCCGCCCACTACGACGACAAGGCGCTGTGGACGCTCACCCTGGCGATCAGCCAGATCTGCTTCTTCATCCCCGTCGCGCTCATCGGCAAGCCGATCCCCGGTAAGGCCCCCGGGAAGAATTACAGCAGGTAACGCCACGATGAGGACACGGCGACCGTGCCTCACGCTCACTGGTGGACCCCCACACCGCCCACGGCGGTGGCTAGGAAGGGGTGGCTCAGCGCACTTCCTGAATGCGGATCAGGTTGCCCGCGGGGTCGCGGAAGGCGCAGTCGCGCACCCCGTACGGCTGCTCGGTCGGCTCCTGGACGATCTCGGCGTCGCTGGCCTGCACCATCTCGAAGATGCCGTTGAGGTCGGGGGTGGCCAGCACGATCCAGCCATAGGTGCCCTTGGCCATCATCTCGGCGATGGTGCGGCGCTCGTCGTCGGTGATGCCGGGGTCGGCGGCCGGCGGCGCCAGCAGGATGGACGTGCCGGGCTGGCCGACGGGGCCGACCGTGATCCAGCGCATCTTGCCGCTTCCGACGTCGCTGCGGACCTCGAAGCCGAGGATGTCGCGGTAGAAGGCCAGGGAGGCGTCCGGGTCGTCGTGCGGGAGGGAGGTGGTGTGAATGGTGATGTCCATGATGGTCACGCTAGCTGCAGCTCGCTGACCGGCGCTTCTCGATTCCTGATAGGTCTGGTCACCTGCTCCGTCACACTCGCCGCCCGGCGGCGTGCCGGTGACCGTCCCGCCCATCGCCGGGGAGCGAGCAGAGGCGCACCACGCCGCCTCATGGCAGCCCGCGGCCACACATCCCTAGGAGACGTCGCCGGGCTTGTCCACGATGCCGGACGCGAGCCACACATCGGCGAAGACCGCGCCCTTCCTGTACGCCACCTCTCCGTCGATCACCTCGTCGCGCAGCCAGGTCAATTGATCGGCCATGACCCGGTAGGTGCGAGGGTCGAGAATGAGGTGGCGGCGCTGCCCTTCTTCACCGGTGGTGGCACGGAACAGGCCGACCCCGGTACGCCCGGTCGCGTCCGTGACGCCCTGCTCGATCTCCACCCCAGGGATCTTCGCCATCGCGCGGAAGATGGCCGCCTCGAGTTCGGGCGGCATGACGGCCTGCTGCTTCAGGTACAGCGAGAGGATGCGGTTTCACACGAAGCCGGGATTCGAGTTCTCGGCTGGACTCCACACCGTCAGGCCCGGATTCAGTTCACCCCGTCCGACAACCGGCGGGCTTCGTCGGCCCACGCGGCCAGGAACATCATGGCGGCGCCGCGCTCACGAAAGAGCCGGGCCGCGTCGACGGACGCCTGGCCACCGTACGCCCGGGGCTGCCGGTCGACGTGCTGCAGCATCCGTGGCACCAGCCAGTCGTACTTGACCGCAGAGGCGCAGACGGCGAGCCGTACCTGGCGCTCGTCTCCACGCCAGCCGGCCTCGCGCAGTCCGTCGAGGTAGCCGCCGAACACGGCCGTGTCCAGGTCAGGCAGCCGTGCCGCCGGCAGGTAGAGGTCGAAGACGCTGTCGGGAATGTAATTGCCGATGTCCTCGCCCAATGCGCCGTCACCGGCGAACGCCCAGTCGAGGAGCATGCTGTGGCCGTCCGCATCGATCGCGTTGCTTGGCCACAAGTCGAGGTGGCACAGTGCGCGGGGCAGCGACTCCATGACCGTCAGAAACCGCTCCCGATCGCGGTGCAGCCGCAGCAGCTCGGCGCGCAGGCCGGGCGGGAAGTTCTCGCGGATCAGGGGATGCCGCCAAGTGTCGTCGTCCTCCAGCAGCTCGTACGGCACGCGCTTGGAGTCGATGTAGTCCCGCAGGAACGACCGGCTCGTCCAGGGCCGACCCACATGCCCGGCGCGGCCCTGGGCCATGCCCACCTGGTAGCCGAGAAGGCCGTGTCGATCAATCTCCCAGGACGTGGCCGGTGATCCGGTCACGTCCTCGAGCCACAGCGCCAGGTCGCCGTCTTCCCGTTCCATCAGCTTCAGCAGCCGAGGGGCGCGCACGCCGGTGCCGGACCACAGCGCCGGCAGGTCATCGGCGTAGACATCGGCTTCCCTGCGCCAATAGTTCCAGTGCAGCGGGTCTGAGGAGGATTCCCATCCCTCGTGACCGTTCTTCCGCCTGGTCAGCACCTTGAGTATGGCGGAGCGGTCCTCGGTTCGAACCCGCCATATCCCTGCGGTCACGCCGTTCAGCGCATTGTGCGTCAACGATTCCACTGTGGCGTCGGGGTCACCGAGCACCTGAGCGATCTCTTCTCTCACGCCGAGACCCTAGCCCTGTGGGCTTGTTGCTCGCGTCGGCGCGGTCACCCAACGACAAGATCACCGATGCGGCGTCGAAGCCCCGGTCGGCGGCGCCGCCGAAGGTGGCCGACATCGCCGCGTTGTACGCCTCCCGGGCTGCTGGTGGCCGCCGCCACCACGCAGGTCAGCCCGGAGCCTTCCGGCTGAGGTGCTCCCAGGCCCGGTACTCCTCCGTGCGGGCCTGGTCCATCTGCTGGACCATGTCGTATGAGGCGCCCCCGACGATCAGCCGCAGCGGCGGCTCCGCCAGGCCGACCAACTCCGTGATCACCGGGGCCGCGGTACTCGGGTCGGGACCGGCGTCCTCGCCCCACATCTCGGCCAGCTGGGCGCGCAGCGGCTCGTACTCCGGGCGCGGCTCCGTCATCGTGGTGCCCCGCGTGAACAGGTCCGTGCCGTACCCGCCGGGCTGCACGATCGTCACCTTGATCCCGAACGGCGCGACCTCCATCGCCAGCGCCTGGCTCACCGAGTCGAGCGCCGCCTTGCTCGCCGAGTAGAACCCGACGGACGCGAACCCGCCGCCGGACCCCATCGAGGTGACCTGCAGGATGTGACCGGATCCCTGCGCTCTCAGGTACGGCACCACGGCCTGGGCCACCCAGACCGCGCCGAAGAAGTTGACGTCGAACTGGGCGCGGATCTGCTCCTCTGTAGCCTCCTCCACCATGCCGAGCAGCATCCCGCCCGCGTTGTTGACCACGACGTCCAGCCGGCCGAACGCCGCTGCCGCCCGGTCCACCACTTTCCGCACGGCCTCGCGGTCGGAGACGTCCAGCGTCAGCCGTACGAGGCTGTCCGGGTGAGCGGCGGCCAGGTCGTCGAGAGGGTCGAGGTCGCGCGCGGCGGCCACGACGCGGTCTCCGGCGGCGAGCGCCGCCTCGGCGAAGGCCCTGCCCAGGCCCCTAGACGCGCCGGTGATGAACCATACTCGGGCAGTCGTCATACAGACTCCTCATTGATTTAAGACGATACGGTCCGTCTCGTATCAACAGAGTATGGAGACGTATCATCCTCATGTCAAGACGGAACGTACCGTCTCGTCTCGCGAGGTGGCTCAGCGGGTTGTCGAAGACACCACCGCCGATCGAAAGACGGCGCCCGTCAGGACCGCTTGACCGTAAAGGTGGTGCAGGCCCCGCCCAGGATGGTCCCCTTGATGGCGGAGGGCCGATCCTCGGTCAGGGTCGCGCGAAGGTCGACCATCACGTACTGGCCCGGCCGGTCGATCCAGCGCTTGCCCTTCAACTGCAGGACCCGCCCGGTCACGCGGCCGCTCATGGCGAAGGAGCCGGCAGGCACGCCGGGATTGCTGGGGTCGGCCTCGAAGGCGAAAACGGCCTCGAGCTCACCCGACGACGTCTCTTTGATCGTGAGCTCAAGCGCGGTCTTGCCTTGGTCGCACACGTAGGTGCCGGCCCACCGGCCGGCCACCGAGGCGCGCTTGGGTGCCGGAGTCTCCACGATGGCGCTGGGGCTGGCGACCGCGACCGGCTCCTGTTGCTGCCGGTTGACCACGAACACCACAACGGCGGCGATCGCCGCAAGCAAGATCACGATCCCGGCGATCAGCCCGACCACCAAGCCGGTCGAGCTCTTCGACGGGGCCGGCTGGGCAGGCGGGAGGGCGTGAGCAGGCGCCTGCACCAAGGTCGGCCCGCCCTGCCCGGCTCCGTGCAGGAACGCCAGCACCTCCTGCGCGGTCGGCCGGTATTGAGGCTGCTTGGCCAGGCACCGGTCCACGATGGGCTGGAGTGACTGGGGCAGCCGCGACAGGTCCGCCGGGGTGTGCAGCACCCGATGGGACACGGCCGGAACGCCGTCTTCACCGAAAGCAGGCACCCCGGTCGCGGCGTAGATCATCGTCACGGCCCAGGAGAACAGGTCGGACGCCGGTCCCGCCGGATGACCTGCCACCTGCTCCGGCGACAGGTGGGCGGGCTCGGCCGCCGGCTCCTGCAGCCGCGCGAAGCCGAACTCGATCACCTTCGGCCCGTCAGGGCCGAGCAGCACGTTGGCGGGCTTGAAGTCCAGGTGTGCGATGCCCGCCCGGTGCATCGCCGCCAGCGCGGCCATCGTGCTGGTCGCCAGCCAGTGCAGCTGACCGGCGTCACGTGGGCCCTCCCGGCGGATCCACTCCGCCAGGGATACGCCGTGCACGTATTCGCTCACCACGTAGAGCCGGTCACCGTACATCCCGGCTGTCAGCACCCGCGCGCAGGACGGCTCCGTGACCTGCTGCGCCGCGGCCACCGCGCGCTGCGTCTCGGCGTCACCCGCGGACAGTAACTTGATCGCCACATGAGCGCTCGCCGAGCGGCCCAGGTAGACGACCGACCGCCTCCCCCGGCCGAGCACACCGACGAGCGCGTACTCACCCAGCTGCGCTGGATCCGCCTCCGTTAACGCTTGCACCCCGTCCATATGGATTCCGACCATAACGACGTAAGCCCCTCGCGTGAAGAGTGCGCCCGGCAGAGCTGGCCACGCGCGCGCAAGGGCATCAGGGCCGGTTCAGCGAAGGGTGGCGGTGAAGGTGCGGCCGTGGGCGTGGCGGGTGGTCGCCTGGATGAGAGTGCCGCCCGGCACGGGCCGTACCGTCACCCCCTCGTCGGCCGCCTCGAGCCTGAGAGGCCGGCCGGACACGACGACGGCGACGCGGTCGCGTTTCATGGTGGGGTCGGACAGGGCGACGACCGTACGCTCGCCGGACCGGACGATGACCGAGGCGGGGCCGTCGATGAGCAGACGCTCGGCGTGGCGCGGGCCGTCGGCGAAGACGTTGGCGGCGACGATCCCCAACGTCTTGTGCTTGATCGCTTGCACGTGCCGGTTGTTGGCCACGACGACCAGCGGGCCGTCCGCATAGCCGCGCAGGCGGGTCTCGGTGGCGTTCGGGACCAGGGCGTAGGCGAGGGCGGGTTCGTCGCCGGTGGCGGGGTGGGTGATCGAGGCGGTGAAGACGTTCTTGGTCACGCTGGTGTCGGGGTTGGCCGTGCGCACGACTCTGCGGCTACGGGTCACCGTCTCCACCCCGGCAGTGACAGGCTGCCTGGTGAGGAAGGCGTAGCCGATCGCGGTACGGCGGGTGCCGTTGGCGTAGTGGAGCCAGCGCGGCGGCGTGGTGTCGCCCGCCTGCCAGGCCCCGCCGTCCCAGCCCGCGCCGGTGAGCACGACCGTGTCGCCGGGAGCGGCGATGCGGCTGTCCACGGTGGTCACCGCCGCACGGCCGCCCTGACCGGAGACGCCCGCGGCCAGCACCACGATCTCCTCGTCGAGCATGAACCAGGACTTGGTCGCGCGGGCGTTGCGGTAGGCGACGAAGTCGTCGGGCAGGATGCCCGCCTGTTTGGCGGTGTAGGCGGCGTCGTCGGACTGAACCATGCCGGCCGCGCCGTACGCGCCGAGCGTCGCGCCGCCGGAGAAGGCGTTCCCGGCGCGGGGGAAGTACACGTAGGTGTTCTGGGACTCCGAGGAGGAGGTGAAGTTCAGCGGATGACCCGGGTTCTCGTACCAGAACCGGCCGTACAACTCGGGCACCGTCCGCCGCTCCTCCACCGGCGCGGTGATCCCGGCCAGCCGGTACGGCGAGACGGCCGTGTAGTAGTCGACGCCGAAGACCTCACGCTGGTCCTCGCCCGCGAGGTAGAGGTAGTACGCACCGTCGCCCTGGAACCAGGGCATGAGGTTCTCGCCGTTCATGTACTCGTACTTGCTGATGCGATCCGAACTGCGCGCCAGGGCGAAGGCGTAGCCGGGGCGCCGGTGGACGGTCCTGTCCATGGCGTTGTACGCCAGCGAGCGCTCGGGCGGATTCAGGT
Organism: Nonomuraea sp. 3N208; assembly: GCF_052245935.1. Classification (NCBI taxonomy): domain Bacteria; kingdom Bacillati; phylum Actinomycetota; class Actinomycetes; order Streptosporangiales; family Streptosporangiaceae; genus Nonomuraea; species Nonomuraea sp. 3N208. The sequence goes on from NZ_JBQQBR010000004.1 coordinate 248,999, forward strand.
CGGCGGCCGGGATCGCGGAGTCGGTGCGGATGGCCGTGTAGCGGGCGATGCTGACCGGGGAGACGAAGGCGGCCGGGTCGGCGGCCGGCAGGAACTTGACGTACTTCTTCAGGGCGAGAGCGCCCGCGCCCTCGACGTGGTCGGCCAGGTCTGCGATGGCCTCCACGATCACCCCGACGTCGGCGTAGCCGGTGGTGGTGCGCGAGACCGCCCGCCCCTTGACGATCTCCATCATCCACCCCTCGAAGATCAGCGGGGCGAAGCCGTCGGCGATCCAGCGGTACACCACGCCGGGCAGATCGGAGGCGCCGCCGCTGGTCGCGCCCTCGAGTGTCTTGAGGGTCTGCACGACGCGGGTCAGCAGGGCCCTACCGTAGGAGCCGGTGTAGGCGACCGAGTGGTGCTGGATGAACGAGCCGTCGCGGTAGTAGCCGTCGGTGACCCCGTGCTGGAGGTTGTAGGGGTCGATCGTGGCGAAGACGGTGGCCTGGTCGGAGATGGCCTTGCCGACGCGGGCGTCGTCGCCGGTGAGGGCGCCCTGGAGGATCCGGTTGCCGGTGATGTCGGCCAGGTTCGCCCCGGTGTGGAAGCGGGAGTCGAGGTCGACGTCGCCGTTCTTGCCGTTGCGCAGGTACGCGTCCATCGAGGCGATGTACGTCGTCGCCAGGTCGGGGTGTTCCTCCCGCACCCGTTCGGCCAGCAGGGCCAGCGTCCTGCTCACGTGCGTGGGGATGCCGATCTCCCAGTTGTGCCAGTTGCCGTAGTAGCCCTTCGACTGGTCGCCGAAGTAGCGCTCGTGCAACCACTGCAGGCCGTCGGCGACCCGCCGCTGGGCAGTGATGTCGTCGTTGAGCTCCCCGCTCGGGGTGCGGGTCGCCAGCGCGATCTCGTACAGGTATTGGTACGCCAGTCGCAGATTGACGTCGTCGGTGCCGAGCTTCAGGCCGGCGAACAACTCGCCGTCGGCCGCCTGGTCCATGGCGGTGAGCCGCTGTCTGGCGGTCCTGACAATCGCCGCGAGCTTGCCGGCGACCTCGGGGCGGGCATTGACGTCCGGGGTGCCCGCGAAGATCGCCACGGTGTTGGCGAGCAGCCGCGTGTGATCAATCCCGGCCGCGGCACGCGAGGGGGAGGTCACGGCGAGCAGGCCGGCGGCGGGGAGCAGGGAAAGAACCTGGCGACGAGACATATGCGGCACGACGAGCTCCAGGCCGTTGCGAGGGTAGGCCGGGCTTACCCTACATGATCTACTTTTGTCAGCCCAGGACTTGCAGGGTGGGAGTGCGGACGAGCGGACGCGTGCCGGGCCGGGCCGGCGGAAATTGGGCGGCGTGGCGCAGACCTGGAGGGATAGTCTTCCCTGCGTGAGCTGCCCCGGATCGGCGTGCACCGATCATCCCAGGCCGTCCCGCACCGTCCCGTGCGGGCCATGACGGATGGAGACTGACACGCGGCCGGCGACCGGCTCGTTGTGGCGGGACCGTGACTTCCTGATCTTCTGGTGCGCGCAGACGCTGTCCGTGGCGGGCGACTCGTTCGCGCTCATCGCGGTGCCCCTCCTCGTCCTGAACGTCACCGGCTCCGTCGCCCAGATGGGCCTGCTCACCGGCGTGTCCGGGGCGGCGGCGGTGGCGGCCGGGGTGTTCGCGGGGGTGCTCGCCGACCGGTTCGACCGGCGTCGGCTGCTCATCGCCTGCGACATCATCCGGCTCGTCCTGTACGTGACGATCCCGGTGGTCTGGGTGTTCGGTCAGCACGTCTGGCTCCTGTACGCGGTGCTGCCGATGGCCGCGGCCGTGGGCATGGTCTTCCAGGTCACGTACGTCGCCGCGGTCCGCGGCCTGGCCGGCGAGCAGCGGGTCACCGAGGCCAACGGCATGCTGTACGCCACGGCCGCCGCGGCGGGCATCCTCGGCCCCACCCTCGCCGGGGTGGTAAGCGGCCATTTGGGCCCGACCGCCGCGATCGCCATTAACGCCGCCAGCTTCGGGCTGTCCGCGGCCGGCGTCCTGCTGACCCGCGCCTCCCGGTACGCCGTCGAGGCCGTCGAGCCCGCCCCCAAGGGACGGCCGTGGCGGGAGCTGCTGGCCGGGGCGGAGTTCCTGTTCCGGCAGCCGGTGCTGCGGACCCTGACCGTTCTGCTGTCGTTCTTCATCTTCATGACGCTCGGGTTGACGGACATCGTGATCTACCGGCTGAAGCACGACCTCGGCCAGGCGGATTCCGTGGTCGGCGTGGTGCTGGGAGTCGGGGCGGCGGGCACGATGGTCGGCTCGATGCTGGTGGCCCGGATGCGGCGGATCCTCGGGTTCGGGCCGCTGTGGATCGGGGCGCAGGTCGTGTCGGGGCTGGCCATTCTCGGCCTCGGGCTCGCCGGCTCGGTGTGGGGTGTGGCCGCCATCATGGCCCTCTATCTGGCGTGCGTCAGTCTGGCGGGCATCTGCTCCATGTCGCTGCGGCAGCAGGTGACACCCGCTCACCTGCTGGGCCGGGTGACGTCGGCCTTCTGGACGATCCACTTCTCACTCGGGCCGGTGGGCGCGGGCGCCCTCGGCTGGGCCGCCGCGCGCTACGGCGCGACGGCGGTTTTCGTCTTCGCCGGAGCGTCCTGCCTGGTGCTGGCTCTGGTCGCGCTCGTCACGCCCGTCCGACAGCGCCACCCTGAGCGCGCATGACCTCCGGTCAGGTCCGCCGAGCGGCCTGAAACAGCGGCTCTCAGAGCGTTGACCGCGCCCGTCTGCCAGACAGGTAGACCGCTGTTCCGGAGCACGCCGCGGCGACGAGAAGCATCGCCACGAACACCGGCGAGGTATTGACCATTGCCAGGTTGTGCCCCAGTCCCGCTATGACGGTGAGCTGGACCGCCGCCAGCAGCTCCGGCTGCGGCCTTTCCTGGAGCGCCTGTGCGGTCATGAACAGCAGCATCAGGAGGGCGGGCACGTAAACAGGAATCTGCGGGTAGCTCGAGCCGCCCTCCCACAGGTAGACGCCGCACACGTCCGCAACGACCAGGATCGTGGCCGCCGCGCCCAGTACCATCGGCGGCCGCGCCTCGCCCGCTCGCCAGCGCTGAACCACGCGCGTCACGAAGAACCCGAGCAGGACGACGACGGCCGAGAACACCACCAGCCAAGGGGTTTCCTCACCGGGATCGTCCCCCAGGTCGTGGGTGAACTGCTCGTTGACGAAGATCATGGCGAGCACGACCGCCCCGCCGACGGCTCCGGCGGCTTTCGACCAGCCTCGGCCGGATTGGGCCAAGACCGTCTCCGTGAACACGACCAGGAGGATCATCCCGAGCAAGACCATGCCGGCCGTGCTGATGCCCCCGTCGTGAGCGAACACGCCGAGGTGCAGCGCAACCAGACCGGCGGACACGCCGAGGCTCACGGCGCGCCAACGGCCTTCCGGCAGCAGGCCGACTCCGAATGCCGCTGCGATCAGGAACCACAGCCAGAGGATGTAGTCAGCGACCGGCGCTCTGCCGAACCTGTGGAGCAACTCGAAGGCGTAACCCGGGCCGAATATCAGCAACAGTCCTGACAGCAGCGCCAACCCACGCAATGTGAGGACCAGCCACGCAGGCCTGCTCGACGTGCCAGAGGCCCTGTCCGCCGACCCGGCGCGGCCGACGTCCGCCGGTGCGGTGCTGCTGACGTCCGCGGGTGCGGCGCGGCCGACATCCGCGGGTGCGGCGCTGCTGACGTCCGAGGGCGCGGCCCGGCCGACATCCGCGGGTGCGGCGCGGCCGACGTCGGCGGACGTGCGACGGTCGCCGTCCGCAGCGGTTGCATGGTCGACATCCTCGGGCGCGACGGCGGACGAGAGGTCCGGCGCGGAAAGGGTCGCGGCCGTCGAGGCACGGACCTCGGGGGATGGGGCGCGAGAGGATGCCGCCTTCGAGGACGGCGCGGAGGAGGGTGGCGAGGACGGCGCCGAGGAGGGTGGCGTGGGCGGCGCGGCAGGGAGGCCGAGGGCGCGTGCCGCTGCTGCCGAGACGGACCGGCTGTCGTCGTGGGCCAGCTCCTCGAGTGCCAGCCGCGCCGCGAGCGCGAGCCCGGCGTGGCGGCTGTCCCGTAACCGCTCCAGCTCGCCGATCGCACCCTCCCTGATCTTGGCGATCGGGTGGTCGATGGCCTCCTGAAGTTCCGCCGGCAGCGACGCGGGCCGATCCACAGGCCGGCCGCGCCGCGCGATGATCAGGTCACCCTGCACATCGAACGTCCACTTGCCCGGCGTCTGGTTGGGCGTGACGGCCCGTACCTTGTCGTAGACGAAGTCGTACAACTCGTGGATGCCTACATAGCCGTCCTGGTCCTGGTCGGCCTCGCCGGTCTCGAGCCCTTCCACCAGCGCTCTGGTGAACACCGAAGGCGAGGTCGACTCCTGAGCGTCGGCGAGGTCGGTCCCGTCGAAGGCGTACTGCAGGGCGTTGGAGGCCGTGATGACGACCCGCCCGCGGCCACCGAACTGATCCTCGACGTGGACGTCCGTCCCGGCCCTTGGCAGCGCGCCACGCGCGAAGGCGCCCGCGTAGCAGCAGTCGAGCAGCAGGACGATGCGCCGGCAGCGGCTGCGCCCCATCTGCCGGTTGACGAACTCCGCGGACACCGCAGTGGCGCCGAGCCTGTTGAGCTTGGTGCTGGGCGTGGCGAAGTACAGTTCGCCGTTGTCGTTCTTGACCCCGTGGCCGGAGAAGTGCAGCAGCAGCAGGTCGTCGGGGTGGCGGTCGGCGAAGAACTCCTCCACGGCCTCGTTGACGACGGCGGTGGGCTCGTTGAGCATCGTGCGTACGTCGAAGCCGCCGATGGCCTCGTCGCCCAGCACCCTGGCGAGGGCCTCGGCGTCCAGTGCGGGCGCCCGCAACCGCCGCAGCCCCGGATCGCGGTACTCGTCGCCGGCCACGATCAGCGCGAGACGGCGCCCCACCTGCGCGGGTGAGTCCTGTTGCCTGCGGCGGCGTAACCATACGTCGGTGAGCCGGCGTTGTTCCTCGGACCGAATGCCGGTCAGCTCGAGTGCGTCGCCGTCGATGTCCAGTTTGACCGAACGGTGCTGATGGCGATTGAGCCAGGCGGTCACGGCGTTCACGATCGCGGCCAGCAGCTCCGTGCCGGCAAAAGCGATCACCAGGCCGCCGAGCGTGAACGACAGAACCGCCCTGGTGCCTTCAGGGGCCTCCCCCGCCTCGGCGCCGCTCACGACCACGTCCAGGTCGAGCAGCTCGTCCCTGAGTCTGGCGGTGGCCTCGTCCAGCTCCTGGGGATCCGCGGCGAGGTCGATCACTCGTAGCTGCAGCCGCACCGTCTCGCTCATCATGAGCTGCCTCCGGAAAGGTAGGACACCGCGAGGACGGCACCTGGCGGCCAGGGGCTCAAACCCCTGTACCGGTATCGCCAACGATCACCTTGCCGCTACCCGCAGTCGCTTACCGTCCCCTCCCGGCTACTCCGGTTCCGCGTCCAGGCGCCAGATCATGCCGTTGGTGAACGGCATCTCCTCGGCCTCGGTGTGGTCCTCGCCGACCGCCCACACCGACGCCGACCCGGGACGCCTGGCGAGTCCCGCCACCGACCGGCCCCTTGGTGATCGGGTACGTCTTCCACTTCCCGCCGGTGAAGCGGCCCAGGCCGCGGGAGACGGTGGTCCAGATGCCACCCGCGCCGTCGGAGACGATGCTCCCGCCGACGGTGAAGCGTTCGGGCATGACGTTGACCAGCCACCGGCCGCCACCCCACCTCATCAGCACCGGCCGGGTGCACATGGTCTCCTCTTCCCCGCAGACCCAGTACATCGAGCCCAGCACCCACACCTCGCCCTGCTCGCCCACCGCGAGGTCGAGCACCATCGTCTCCCCCTGCTTGGCCCCGTACAGGCGAGGGATCGGCGGGTGAGGGAGCAGGCTCCAGCGGCGATCGCTCCCTCGGGCCAGGGTCACCCGCCCGTCCTTGGCTCCCGCGATCCACATCTGGCCCGACGCGGTCCCCTCCAGGGCGCGGACGCCGAAGGGTGAGCGCTGGGCCTGCCAGCGCTCACCGTTCCAGTGATGCAGCGCGTCGTACGTGGCCGCCCAGACATCGTCACGCCCGAACACCGCGGCCCCCTTCACTTGGGCACTGTCGAGCACGGACAGCATCCACGACGTGCCGTCCCAGCGGGCCGCGCAGCCGTCGGGGTCGCTGCTCGCCACGGTCGCGGGGCAGTGGCCGAACACCCATAGGCCCCCGTCGCCGGAGGCTGCGACCTCCTGCGGTTCCACCACCTGATCGAGTTCCGGCAGCTCCTGCCAGCGCACGCCGTCCCACTGCAGCGCGTACGACAGCTGGCGGATCGGGCCGCAAGGATTGTCCTGCCTGGGGAATTGGCGGTCCCCGACGGCGTAGACCGTGCCGTCGCGCAGCGCGGCCGCGCCAAGGAAGCGGTCCCTGTAGGGGTAGGTGTTGTAGTGCACGAGGCGCGCCCCATCCCCGGATGGAAGCGGCGGCGGGGTGGGCGGCAGGGTGGAGTTCGGATCGAGGTGGCAGCGGCGTCCCGGCGAGGTCTTCCCCGAGCCGGGGGACGCTTTCGCCTGCGGCCTCGGCGCCGGGTCCGCTGCGCCGGAGCCGGTCACGGGCGAGCATCCGGCCGCCAGGAGGGCCGCCGCCAGGCCTAAGACCGCCAGCCCTGAGACCGCCCGGCCGGAAAACCTCGCATTCCACCGCATGCGAGGCATCCTGTCATCACCCCGCTCCGATGCGCAGGAGGCACATCAAGTCCGTCGCGCGTACGCGTTGGCCTGGGCGGTGTAGAGCCGGGCATAGGATCCGCCTGCGGTCAGCAGGTCGGTGTGGCTGCCCTGCTCGACGATACGCCCGTCGTCGATGACGACGATGTGGTCGGCCATGTGCACGGTGGAGAAGCGGTGCGATACGAGCACGGTCACCGCTCCGTGCGCGGCGGCCGCCGCGCGGGCCTGGGCGGTGAAGTTCTCGAAGAGCTCGTGCTCGGCCTGCGGGTCGAGGGCCGAGGTGGGTTCGTCCAGGATGAGCAGGAGAGGATCGCGGCCGAGCTGGGGTCGGGAATGTCGAACGTGTCGGGCTCCACGGCTCCCCGCAGCTCAGGAACGGCACTGATCTTTCGGGGGCCAGGTTAGTTCAATCGATCGCCAAACTAATCTGGTTTTTTTCCCACGCCGGGCGGACCTAGTTCCACGGGGATGAGGTTTCTCTCGGCGCACGGAAAACCGGTGGACCGCGTCGCTACGGTGGCTCGTATGAGCATCGTGGACATCGACCGGTTTGTTGCCGAAGGGTTCGCCAAGCTGGAGGCGGCCGTGCCGCGCGAGGTCGGGGACGCTGCCAGGGCGCTGGTGTGGCAGCAGATCGGCCTGTCGCCCGACCAACCGTCCGGCTGGCTGCAGCCCGTGGTGTGGGCTGCCGACCTGACCGGCCAGGGCCCCTTCGGGGAGCTCGTGCGCAGCCCGCGGCTCCATCAGGCGCTGGATGAAGTGGCCGGACCCGGCGGGTGGGTGCCGCGTGGGTCCCTGGGCAACATGCCGATCCGCTTCCCCGGCGTGGCGCCGGTCGACGATCGAGGCTGGCACATCGACGCCTCCGTGGCCAGGCCCGACGGCTCATGGGCCGTGTCGGGGCGGCCGGAGACGATGTTGTTGCTCACATTGCTGTCGGACGTGGGCGACGACGACGCGCCGACCCGCATCAGGGTGGGCTCACATCGTGACGCCGAGCGGGCGCTGGGCGAGCGGGCGCTCGACCCGTTCGAGGCCGGCCCGCTGCTGGATGCGGCCTCGAAGGACCGGCCGATCGCGTACGCGACCGGGCAGCCGGGTGACATCTACCTCGTGCACCCGCTGACCGTGCACGCGGCCGACGAGCACCGCGGGACGCGGCCGCGTTTCATGGCCCAGGGGCCGGTGTTCCTGACCGCGCCGGTGGCGCCGGGGGAAGGCAACGCCCTGGCGCGCGCCGTACTGGCGTGATCGCCGGCACGTAAAGCACCGAGCCCGGCGTCACAGCACCAACTCGGCGAGGTCCACCGCCTCCGCCATGGCGCGGGCCCCCGCGTGCCGCTCCAGGCGCGCCAGGGCATGCTCGCCGACCTCGTCCACCAGCAGCCGGTTGCCCGAGATTCCCTGGTTGACCACCCAGCCGTGCTGCAGCCGCGCGTTGAGCGCGTCCACCGAGCGCCGGTTGGCACCCATCAACCGGCGGTGGTCGGAAGTGGATGCGGTCGTTCGACAGGTCTCGAGATGGCAGAAGTAGGCCTGCCCGTCTCCGGTGTGCGTTCAGTGTTCCGAACGGCCCTCGTCGACCCGATGGACGCGTGTCCAGGTGGCGCCGCACCGGCAGGCGTACTCCTCGACGAGCTCTCCGTCTTCGGTGACGGCCAAGCCGTTGTTGACGCGGACGTGGACGTGATCGCTCACGGGGGCTTCCTTCGGGGATCAGCAAGCGTTTGCGCAGTTCACAGGGGGTGGGTCCAGCGTACCGTCACCCTAGGGCTCTTGGAGAAAGGTGAGGCCGCCCCTGCGGATGGCGGGCCGATGAGCGGCGCGACCTCGGGAAGACCCTCGGTCACTGCTTCGCTACGAGGCCGAGGTCGAACTCCACCTGGACGTCGTCGCTGAGTTTGAGTGCGCCGAAAAACGCCGAGTACGGCTTGATCCCCCATCGGGACTGCTCGATGACCGCCGAGCCGTGTACGCGCCCCTCGGTCACCGACCCCTGCACCATCACGGGCCGTGCGACACCGACGAGGGTGAGGTCGCCCTCGAGGCGGAACGACTCCTCGGTCCCCTCGACCCGGGTCATCCGGAACGTGATCGTCGGGTGGCGATCGGTGTGCAGGATCTTCTCCCGGATGGTTCTCTCGATGTCGCCGCGATCGGACCTCGTCAGCGGCTTGACGCCGCCGGTTCCTTCGCGGACTTCGATCGATTCGGCGTCGACCTCGACGGCCAATGACGAGTGGGCCGGGGCGGTGGTGTCGATCGTGGCGTCGCCGCGCCAGCGGGTGACCTCGAGAGTGAGGTCATGGCCGGCCTTCGCGCCCAGCCCGGTACGGGTCGTCTTGACGAGGAGCCGGCCAGAGTCGGGTCCCAACGTGTAGCTACCAGCGGTAATGCTCACCTTTCCAGGCTAACCACCACGGATCGGAGAGGTCGCCGGCGGGTGGCGGCGGACCCTCAGAGAAGTCGTCCGGTGGTGCCCGGCCACCTGATTCTGCGAACGCCTCGCCTCGCAGCCCGTCGTGCTCCAATCGGACACGGCCACCGAACGAGAGTCCACGTTGGCGCAAGCGGCCCCCGTGTCCGGGAACATGCTCGTGGCTACGGGCGCACGCGATCGACTCACGTCGCTCTTCTGGCAAAAAGTTTTGGTGCATTTCCCGACAAACCCGCAGATCAGCGACTCGCAAGACCTTAAAACACCCTCCGGAATCACGGCGGATCAAGCATCCTGAGCATGGGCATCACGCTCCCCCGTCTCTTTACATAAGGAGCCCGCGTGACCCGGTACGCCGTCGACCAAGGCCGCAACGCGCTCATCGCCTCTTGGAGCACCGGCATCGGCGACGTCGCCACCACCGTGGCCGAGCTCCCCCCAGGACCGGACTCGCTCCGCCTGGCCACCTGCCTGACCGAGCTGTCGCAGGCCTGCTGGCGCTGCTACACCCACCCGGCCAGTGCCGCCGACCAGCATGGGCCCAACAGCATCGGCTGGCACCGCCAGCAAGAACGTGATGCCTTCACCGCCGTCGTACCAGCTCTGGCCAGGCACCATCGGCCTGTCAACGGCATCCCCCCGTCCACCCGGGTCGAAGAGATCGCCCATCGCGTCGGCCGCGGCCTGCACGCGCTCAACGCGCCCTGTACAACGGCACGCATCATCACCGAGGTCACCGCCGAGCTGACCGCCATCGAACAGGCCGAACTGGGCAACCTGCGGGCACGGGCCCAGCAGGCCGTCGTCCTCAGCCGCGAGGACGCCTCACCGCTCCAGGTCGCCCAGGCCGACATCATCCTCCACCGGCATCCCTTCGGCGCCGAGGAGCTGTTCACGCAGATCGAGCCCACAGCCGCCGCCATCGCCGCCGCTCACTGGCTCCACGCCGCCGCCATCACCACCGCCGGCCAGACCCGCCTCCACCCGGCACAGATCATCACCGAGGTCGACCGCATCAAAGCCCTCGCCCAGGACAGCCTCGTCGAAATCGTCGGAGCGATGAACGCAGGCTCCTCGCCCTGGCAAGTGGTCATGCCGATGATCCGCAGCGCCCTGCATGTCGCAGAGGGCCACTTCCGTGGCGTGGCCGAGGCCAAGCAGCGCATTTCCGCAGCCGAAGACCTCATCGCCAGGGCCCACCAGAACCATCCCGAACTCCACCTCAGCCTCGACTCGGTCTATCTGCCGATCAGTCCAATCAATCCCACCCGCCCGGCCCTCGACCTCCTCGAAAGCCTCCTGTCGGGAATCCACAGTTGCTGGGTGCTGTACACGCAATATGCGGACGCCTTCAGCGGTCGAGAGCCGGACGGCGATCCGGCACAACATCGCCACACCCAGGCGTTCCTCGCCGACGTCCGGCAGGCGGCGGCGGCTCGCCGCGACCATCTGCTCTAGCGCTCCGGGATGCTCAGGCGGCCGCGACAGCACCGGCGACGGCAGGGCCGCCACGGCAGCGCGGCCACGGCAGGTGAGCGGCGTCTCGCTCGATAAGGTCGTGAGCTGACCTGATATGACCGAGAGGCACACCAGATGGCTCCCAACATCGCGACCGCGCGCCGCGTCGAACTGCCCGAACTGCTCGAGTTCCTCCGTCTCAGGCACCATGGCCTGCTGTCGACCACCCGTACGGACGGGCGGCCGCAGCTGTCGCCGGTCTCCTGCGGAGTCGACGACGGCGGCCGGATCGTGGTCTCCACGTATCCCGACCGTGCCAAGGCACGCAACGCCCGCCGGGACGACCGGGTGTCGATCTGCGTGTTGTCCGATGACTGGAACGGCCCGTACGTCCAGGTGGACGGGCACGCGGAGGTGCTCGACATGCCGGAGGCACTTGACGCGCTCGTCGAGTACTACCGCTGTATCGCCGGTGAGCACCCGGATTGGGATGAATACCGCGACGCCATGCGGCGCCAGGACAAGTCGCTGATCCGCATCCACATCGACCGCTGGGGTCCGATCGCGACCGGCGGCTTCCCGGCGCGTTTGGTGTCCGGGGACGGAGACGGGGACAGGGGCTGAGACCACGATCCTGGTAGACGCCTGCTTATGCGGGTGAGTGGGCTGGGCATGGACCGTCTCACCCAATGGGCGTCACCATGTGAGCATGTTGATACTCGCTCTGGTCACCCTCGTCTTACACGCCGCCATCGCCGGCCTCTTCTACACCTTCTCCATGTCCGTGATACCAGGCCTTAACGCCATCGCACCCGCCCAGGGCGAGGAGGCGATGCGGAGCATCAATCGGAAGATCCTCAACCCGTGGCTCTACATCCCCTTCCTCGGCGCACCGCTCGCGGCGCTGGCGGCCGGGCTCCTCGCGGGCGCTCCGGCCGCTCTGTGGTTCTTCGCGGGGGCCGCGGTGAACTTCGTCGGCTCGTTCCTGATCACGATGGCGATCAACGTGCCGATGAACAACGCGCTCGACGCCGGCACGATGGCGTGGAAGGACTACTCGCGCAGGTGGACGGCCTGGAACAAGCTGCGAGCCGTGGCGTCCTTCGTCAGTCTCGTCCTGGTCGGTATCGGCCTGACAAACGGCCTTTAGCGTCCAAATCAGCCAAAATCTTAGATTTCTCGCGCAGATTCGGCCAAACTAGCTCCCGTATCTGATCTACTACAGGGAGACACCTTGCGCGCACTGTTCGCTACCTCACCAGGATCTGGTACCTCCGCAGCCGGCCCGCTGGGCCGGAGAGGGTTTTTCGCCCTGACCGGCGCCGCGGGCCTGGCCACCTTGGGACTCACCGGTACGGCGGAGGCGGCCGCGGCCAGCCGCTACTTCAACCGCCGCATCCCGGATGAGGCCCACAGGCGGATGGGCATGGCCGCCGCCCGTGGCATCACCTCGTTCTCGTTCACCCCGTCCAACGGCTGGGTCATCACGACGCAGAATGGCGGCTATTTCGCGCGGAACATCCCAGACGAGTGCTTCGCCAAGCTCAAGCAGCTGCTCGCCGCCGGAAACAAGATCCACTGTGTCGCGTTCCCGCCCGAAGGGGGCAACCGCTGGGTGATCACCGGTGACAAGACGTTCTTCGCGCGCAACATCCCCGACGAGTGCTACCAGCGGATGCTCGCGTACTACAAGGCCGGCCAGCAGGTCGTGCACGTCGCCTTCCCGCCCGGGGGCGGCAACCGCTGGGTCGTGGTCGCCACGAACGGCTTCTACGCCCGCAACATCGACGAAGAGTGCTACCAGCGGATGCGTACCATGTCGCGGGGCGGACGCCGCATCACGCGGGTCGCCTTCCCCTACACGGGCGGATGGGCGGTCGTCGCCGGGAACGCGTTCTACGCCCGCAACATCGACGACGAGTGCTTCCGTCAGATGAAGAAGTTCGCCGCGGACGGCTGGCCGATTCACAACGTGGCCTTCTCTCCGGTCGCCAACGGCTGGTCACTGAGCTCCCGCGGCTGAGGCGCGGGCGGCGCTCATCGCGGGCGGTGCCGGCGCAGAGCGCGTCGATGTGCTCCTGGTCCCAGTGCACGTCCGGATGGTCGGCCGCGCGTTCCCTGACCAACTCGTCCCAGAAGGGCATCGTGTGCACGATGCCGTGAAGCCGCGGTTCGTACGTTCGCATGACCAGTCGTATTCGGTGAAGCGGAAGCCGAAGCCGTGACGCCGGCCCACCGCCTGCGCCACCTCCAGGGCCGCCGGGGTCACCTCGAGGCCGATACCGTCGCCCGGGATCACGGCGACGTGATGCTGCGAGATTCATTCAATTCGAGAGAGCGATGTCCAGGAGCACACCGCTGGTACGCGCATCGCTCCCAAGGTACAGAAACCACCAAATCTCTCTAATCCCGAATAAGGGGACAGTCGGCGGATAGGAGGACAGGAAGGTCTACATCGTGCAGGAGGGATTATGAACGCCACCCAGACGCGAGCACGCGCCAACGGTAAGGCGCCCCAGCTGCTCACGCTGGACCTGCCGATGCTCAGCGTCGAGGTCCGCCCGCCGGAACTCCGGATGCCGCACGTCGAGATGCCACGCATGGCGATGCCGCACATGCCGATGCCACGCGTCAGCAGGCAGGAGCTCGGCCACTACGTCGACATCGCCCGCACGTTCCTTCCGGCGCCCGAGAAGATCGCCTACTACGGCGCGCTCGGCGCGCTGGCGGCCTTCGGGATCGTCGAGTGGCCTGTCGCGGCCGCCATCGGGGCCGGAACGATCATCGCGCAGCGGCGGCGGGGCCAGCAGCCGTCCGCCCGGCCGCGTCAGACACCGGCCGCCCAGCCGGCGCCGAGCACGCGGGCCACCGCCTCGACGCGAGGGACGACACCCTCACGGGGCAAGGCGGCCACCACGGGCGGCGGCAAGACCGCCACCACCGGCGAGCGGAAGCCGAGCACCACCCGCAAGACCGCCACCACCGGCGAGCAGAAGCCAAGCACCACCCGCAAGACCGCCACCACCGGCGAGCAGAAGCCAAGCACCACCCGCAAGACCGCCACCACCGGCGAGCAGAAGCCAAGCACCACCCGCAAGACCGCCACGACTGGTGGGCGCAAGACGACCACGACCGGCGGGAGCAAGGCCGGCACCACCGGTGGGCGCAAGACAGCCGCGAGCAAGACCGCGTCGGCTTCGAGCGCCACCGCCGGCAAGGGGTAACGAGCCACGCACACGGCCGCGCGTGCATGTGACGCGCCCGCGCCGCGATCAGTCCTGCACGGCCCGGGCGCGCGATGGTCATCCAGTGTTCACCGAATAGATATATTGATCATACCCGTATGGACACCTTTCTACCGAAATATGCCTTAAGTAGAAGTTTCACACTCCCCGTGAGGTAGAGAGTTGTCCGAGTTCCTGGCCTCGCTGCTCGCCAAGGCCGCCCTGATGCTCCTCGAAGCTCTGATCATGCGTTTCGTCCAGAGCCTCGCCACCGCGATCATGAGCCCTGCGGGCCTCCGGTTCGCCTAGCCGAACGCGCGTACTTCCAGCAGCCCGACCGAAGCCTGGCCGCTCTGCAGCACCACCCGGAGGCGGGTGGTGCTGACCGCGCTGAACGTGACCGGGTTGTAGGTCCCGGCCGCGATCGGGTATCCGCTCGGGTTGGCCACGTCCACGTACGTGCTGCCGTTCCAGTACTGCAGCTTCCACGAGGCGGGGACCCGCACCCCTCCCCCATCGTCGAAGAAGTAGACCTCCGCCGACTTGATCGTCTGCGTTGACGACCAGGTCAGCTCGGCCCATTGGGTCCCCGTCTCGGGCCAGGTGCCCCAGCGCGGGCTGGGCACGGCGCCGTCGTTGATCGCCGCGACGGTCTCCCAGGGCGAGGTGTACGAGGCCGAGGGCGTGGCGTTCGCAGCCAGGTTGACCGGCGTGGGCGTGGGGTCGCCGCCCCCGGTGCCGAAGGCCAGGTCGTTGTCGCTGAAGATCGGGTGCGGCGGGTTCACGTCCGTCTCGCCGGCGCCGCCGTCGCAGCGGCGGTCCGGGTTGAACATCAGGTACGTCCCAGAGCCGCAGGCCGTGGCGGGCTCGGCGTCACCGCCGATGACCACGCTGCCGCTGAGGTTGGCCCCACCCTGGACCAGGGCGCTGTTCTTGACCACGGCGCTGCCGCCGACGGTGGCGCCGCTGTTCACCCACGCCAGGTCCTCGATGCGGGCGTTGCCGCTGACCGTGCTGTTGCCGTACACGGCGGCTCGGGGGCCGACGTAGGCGGTGGAGGCCACGATGGCCCGGTTGTCCACCCAGCCGCCGCCGTTGGAGTGCCAGTGGCCGTTGCCCGGCGCGGGCGGCTTCACGTGGCCCGGCTCGAAGCCCCACGGCGTGGCGCCCTGCAGGCGGAACTGGTACGGGTAGCGGTAGTTCTTCGGGTAGCCGTCGAGGAAGGCGTACTTGTGCACGGTCCCCGGGGCGCCGAGCACCACGAGGTAGACGTCCCGCTCACCCGGCTGGGTCTGGAAGGTCACCTCGCCGTTGGAAGAGCTGTGGACGGGCCCGTAGCGCGGGACGCCGTTCCTGACCGCGACGAACCCGTACGACCAGCCCGACTGCGCGGTGGAGTTGACGTGGCCGCGGAAGCGCATCCGGATGAGCGCGCCGTCGCTGCTCGGCACGAGGCGGATCTTGTTGTAGCCGTAGTCGGAGGGCGCGATGGCGTCGGAGATGCGGAAGTGCCCGGCCGACGCGTTGACCGCCTCCACCGCCACGCCGTTGTAGGCGGTGACGAACGGATAGAGGCTGTTGATGAACGGCATGAAGTCCGCCCGGTTGGAGTAGTCCCAGGTCACGTTGCGCTGGGCGTACTCGCCGAGGCGCCGGTTGAGCTCGGCCTGGTCGATGCCGGCGATACGGCGGTAGGTCTCCAGCGGGTGCTCGGTGTTCCTGGCCTCGTTCCACATGCGGTTGAACATGGCGAGGCCGTCGCGGTCCTTGATGTACTGCGCGAGCATCCATGCGCCGTAGTGGTGACGGCTGCTGCTGTAGGCGAGGTTCTCCGTGCGGATGAATCTCGTGAGGTCGCCCGCGGCCGTCTTCGGGTAGACCTGCATCGCCATGAACTCGGCGCTCGCTTCCCAGAACGTGCCGGCGCTCGGGTGCGTGAACCCGTAACCGGACCGGCCGAGGAAGGTGTAGTTCTGGAACACGTGGGCCAGCTCGTGGGCCAGGCCCCAGGATCCGGGCTGGGCGGCTCCGGGGGCGATGTTGATGACGCCGACCCTGCCGTCGGTTGAGCCGCCTGTCGCCCACGCGTCGAGGGGGGCGTTCGACCAGGTCCTCGTGATGATGACGATGATCTTGTGCTGGGCCAGGAGGCCGGTCTCCGGCGTGAACTTCATGGTGTTCACGTAGAAGGTGTAGAGGCTCTCCAGCTGGCTGAGGATGTTGTCGGGGTCGAAGCGGTACTGCGTGGGCGCGTTCCGTGGGTCGGTGCCCGACCGGTCACCCCACAGGAGGATGAAGTTGGCCGACTCCTTCGTGCGCTCCGGCACCCAGGGCACCTCGCCCGTGCTCTGCCAGCGGGACGGGATGTAGACCGTCTTGGCCAGCAGCGCGCCGGTCGCCGACGCCGGCGGCGGGGCGAGGAATAACGTGCTGAGGAGCATGACAAGGGCGACCATCGCCGCCCGCAATCGTCTCACTGCAGAACCTCCGGAACTGTGGAAGGCCAGGCCATGGTTAGCGCTAACATTCGGGCGTCGACCCCTGCGGTATGTCACATATCGAAGCGGCTCCGAGTGTCGGGACGCCGACAGAGGCTGTCAAGGCCGGACGTGCCGCCCGTCAATGATCAGCTGCGCGAGCTGTGCAGGGCGGCCGAAGGGGAGTGAAAGTTACACACGACCGGCGGGCCCGCCCGTACGGTAACGTGAAGGCGGCGCCGTCCTGCGCCTGACCTTCTGACCGCGTGCCCACGCCGCGCGGCGCTGCGAAGGCAGAGGGGATCGATGTCCTCGGGGCGAGACCTTCGATCGTGTCGGTTCTCCTCGGACGGCGGGTCGCGCAGCCGGAGCGTGGGTCCTTCGCGCGGGACCGCCTCGGGAGCGATCATGACCGATCACAAGCACCTCAAGCGCCGCGTACGCGAGCGCATGGCCAAGACCGGCGAGTCCTACACCACCGCCCACCGCCACGTCACCGCCCGCGCCGAGCGTCACCACCACGAGTCGGCGCTGCTGTGGCGTGTGCTGGGCGGCGGCTACTCCGAGGCCATGCTGCTGGGGCTCGGCGGCGGCATCGGGTTCATGTACTTCGTCTTCGAGTACGCCGGCTACGCCCCGATGCTCACGATCGTGGCCCAGGCGCACCCCGAGCCGATGATCTCGCGCGCCCTGGATCGGGCCGGCATCCCGTACGAGAGCCGCCAGACCGGCTCCCCCAAGGTCGCCGAACGCCACCTGCGCGCCGCGCTCGACGCCGGGCGGCAGCCGATCTGCCAGGTCGGCCGGTTCCAGCTGCCCTGGCGGCCGGACCTGCCGTTCCCCGACCCGGTCGACGTCGCGGTGACCGGCATCATCGGCGACACCGTGCACGTGCACGACGACGAGCCGGGCGAGCTGCCGCTGGCCGACTTCATGGCGGCCTGGTCGGAGATCAAGAAGTCCAAGCACCAGCTCATCGAGATCACGGGGCAGGCGAGCGGGGAGCCCGACGTGGCCGGCGCGATCAGGGACACCGCCGCCAAGCTGACCGGTCCCGTCCTGGGCAACAACTTCGACGTCAACTTCGGGCTGTCGGGCATGCGCAAGCTGGCCGCGCAGCTCGCCGACACCACCGGCAAGCAGGGCTGGACCCGCCGGTTCGGGGACAATCCCGGCCCGGCGCTCGACCGGCTGCGGGACTGCCTGGAGGTCGAGTACACCACGCCCGGCGCCACCCGGCCGCTCTACGCCGACTTCCTGGCCGAGACCGGGCACGCCGAGGCCGCAGCCGTCTACCGGGAGGCAGGCGAGCAGTGGTCGCGGGTGGCCTCGGCCGCCGCCGACGGACAGCCGTTCACCGAGCTGGCCGAGGTGGTAACGGAGGCGGTACGCCTCGAGGAGAGCGGCGTGGAGGCGTTGCGGCAGGTCTGACTACGTTCGCCGGCCCGCGTAGCCAACCTTCTCGTTATCGCTCAGACCGAGGGCTGAACCCGGGCAAACGGCGACCGCGTACTTCGGGGCAATCACACCCCCGGAGACCTGTCATGACCATCCGTCCGTTACTCGTCGTGCTCGCCGTCCTCGCCCTGCCTGCCACCGCCTGCAGTTCCGGCGGGCAGTCCGCGTTCGGCCGCCCGGCCTCGACCGCACCGTCCGCGCCCCGCGGACGCCTGATCCAGGTCGGACCCATCGTCGCCACCTCCGCCGAAATGATTCCCTCATCGCGAACGGCGAGGCCGTCTCACCATGTTTCGCCCACTCCATCCGCTACTACGCCCGGCCCGACCACATCTACGTGCCATCCGCGACGCTCCCCTGGCCCACTGGGCGCTCATCTGGCGCACCGCCACCGAGACCAGCCTGATCCGAGACTTCGCCACGGCCGTCCGCGACCTCGGTCCATCGCCCTCTGAGCCAAGCTAGGCAGGCAGGGCCTGTTCGGCCCAGATGCATTTGCCGTCGGCGGTGAAGCGGGTCCCCCAGCGCTGGGAGACGGCGGCGACGAGTTGCAGCCCACGACCGCCTTCGTCGGTCTCGGCGGCACGGCGGATCCTGGGTGTGGTCTGGCTGCCGTCGGAGACCTCGCACACGAGGGTGCGGCTGCGGAGCAGGCGGAGCCGGATCGGTCCCTTGGCGTGGCGGATGACGTTGGCGACCAGTTCGCTGGCCACCAGTTCGGTGGTCGGCACCAGGTCGTCCAGGTGCCAGCCGGCGAGTTGCTCCCGCACATGCTCGCGGGCCTGGCCGGCCGCGATCGGATTCTCGGGCAAGGACCAGGAGCCGACGTCCTCGGGTGCCAGCCGGTCGGTGCAGGCGATGAGCAGGGCGGCGCCGTCGCTGGCCGGTTGCCGTACGGGCCGCAGGCCGCGGATGACGGCGTCGCACAGGCGATCCAGGTCGCTGCGGGACCGAGGAAGGGCACCGGTCAGGAGCCTGGTGAGCTGGGCCATGCCGTCGCCCATGTTCCGGGTCGTGGACTCGATCAGATCGTCGGTGTAGAGCACGAAGAGCGCGCCCTTGGGCAGGCGCAGCTCGACCGTGCGGAAGGGCGGCTCCGCGGTGCCGAGCCGCGGGTCGGGCGAGATGTCCAGGACCTCGACGGTGCCGTCGGGGTGGACGACGGCGGGCGGTGGATGCCCGGCGCTGACCAGGGCGCAGTCGCCGCTGGTGGGGTCGTACACGGCGTACAGGCAGGTGACGTGGAGAGGGTCGCCGAGCTCTTTAGCGAGGTCGTTGAGGTGGGCGAGGAGATCGTCTGGCGGCAGCTCGAGGCCCGCGAGGGTACGCGCGGCCGTACGCAGGCGTCCGATGGTGGCGGCTTGGGGCACGCCGTGCCCTTTGACGTCGCCGATGACGAGGGCCACCCGCTCCGCGGACAGGGGGATGACGTCGTACCAGGCTCCGCCGATCTCCGGGCCGCCGGCCGCCAGGTAGCGGACCGCCACCGTGATGCCGGGCAGCGACGGCAGGTCGTGTGGGACAAGCAGACGCTGCAGTTCCTCGGCGCGCGCATGCTCCACGTCGTACATGCGGGCCCTGGCCAGGGCCTGGGCGATCAGCCCGCTCAGCGCGGTGAGCAGCGTGGGCTCCTCGCCGGTGAACCGGTGCGGGCGCTCGAAGGAGATCACGCAGCAGCCGCCGGGGTGCCCGGGAACCAGGA
The DNA here is from genome assembly GCF_052245935.1 of Nonomuraea sp. 3N208. NCBI lineage: Bacteria > Bacillati > Actinomycetota > Actinomycetes > Streptosporangiales > Streptosporangiaceae > Nonomuraea > Nonomuraea sp. 3N208. The sequence goes on from NZ_JBQQBR010000004.1 coordinate 268,482, forward strand.
GCGGGAGCAGCGCCCAGGCATTCATGCCCGAGTCGGCCTCGAGAAGGTCGGTCTCCATACACTGGTCACGACTTTCGATGAAGGCCGGCACACCGGTCTGGAGCACGTCGGTGAGGACGGAAGGGTCGGCGAACGTGTGCTGCTCGATCCGGCGGAGAAAGCCGGGAGGATGGCCGACGGATCCGACGATGTGCAGGCGATCGTGCTCCACCGTGACGATCAGCAGTCCTGTGGCGGCGAAGGACGGCAGGACCCGCTCGGTGATGACCCGCACCACGTCTTGGGCGCTCACTGCCTCGCCGAGCGTACGGGTCAGCTCCTGAGTCCAGGCGGCCCGCTCGGCGGTGGCGCGCTCGGCGGCCGCACGTTCCGCGTCGCGGATGCGCTTCTCGGTGACGTCGGCGAAGTAGAGCGTCAGGCCGTCCGGCACCGGCACCAGCCGTACGTGGTACCACCGCTGGTCGGTCGGCCACTGCATGTCGAAGCTGGCGGGCATGCGGTCGGCGGCGGCTTGCAGGCAGCGGGCCCGGAGGTCGGGCAGGTCGCCTGCGGGCAGGTGCCACAACCCCTGGCCGTGCAGGTCGGTGGATCCCAGGAGGCGTTCGGCGTCGAGATTGGCGAAGAGGATCCGCCATTCGCCGTCCACCATGAGGAAGGCGTCGCTCATGTACTGCAGCGCGCGGGCGGCCGACTCCTGGGCGAGATGGTTCTCGGACGCGTCCCAGATCGTGCCGATCATGCGCACCGGCTCGCCGTCGTCGTCCAGGATCAGGCGGCCGCGCGAGTGCATCCAGCCGGTGGTGCCGCCGGGCCGGCGGGCGCGGTAGCCGATCTCGTACAGGCTCTTGCTGCGAACGGCCTCCTCAATCGCGGCCAGCACCCTGGGCAGGTCCTGCGGGTCCACGAGGTTCGCCCACGAGTCGATGGTGTGCGGTGTGGTGCCGCGGTCGATGCCCATCACCCTCAGCGCGGGGTCGTCCCAGTGCAGCTCGCCCGTTCGGATGTCCCACTCCCAGGATCCGACCTTGACCGCCAGCATCGACTGCTCGAGGGGGCCGGCCTGCCGCATGCGGGCCGAGCCTGTGCCCGGCTCAGGGGTGCCGCATCGGGCGGCCACCCAGGAGGCCAGCGCTTGGAGGAACGCCCTCCGCTCGCTCGGCGGTTGGACCGGCCCATCGGTCAGCACGGACAGGACGCCGAGCGAGCTGTCGGAGGTGCCGCCCAGCGGGACCGCCGTCAGCATCACGGTGTGGGCTCCGCCGGTAACGAGCGTGACGGGTGTGAACGTCAGCACCCTGTCGTCCAGCGCGCGGGAGATCGCGTAGCGGATGTCCCCACGCGTCGACAGGTCCGTCGGAGGCAGCCCGGAGGCGACCATCAGGCGCAGTTCCTGGCTGCTCGTGGAACCGCGCCAATGCACCATGCCGCTCAGCGCGTGCAGGTCGGCGACCGCTTGGTCCAGCGCGTACTGCAGGACTTCCATGTCGCTGAGGCCGGCGCACGCGGCGGCGAGAATCCGCAGCCGTTCCTCTTCCGACACGGCGGCGAAGGCGTCGTCTATCGCCATCCCTTCGCCCCCTGTGCGTCGTGACAGATGGATTGCGGTGCTCGCGCCGATGATGACACGTGCGAAACATCAGCCCCTTTCTCATAGTAGCGAACAGTTGTCAATCACCAGGTGGGGACACCACCCTGTCCGCGAGAGCCGGAGGGCCGATCACTAGACTGCGGATCATGGAAGCGGGCAAACCGGACTTTCGTAGCGCAGGACGGTATCTGTGGTGGCTGGTCCGCATCCAGCGTGGCCGGGCCGTCGCCGGGGCAGTGCTGGGGAGCACGTGGATGGTGGGGCTGACGTTGCCGCCATATCTGCTGTCACGCGCCATCGACGACGGGCTGACGCCCGGGCGCTGGCCCACGCTGGCGGGGTGGGCGGCCGCGCTGTTAGGCGTGGGGGTGGTGAACGCCTGGCTCGGCATCATGCGGCACCGCACGATGACCAGGGTGCGCATGCACGCCGCCTTCACCACCGTCGAGGCCGTGGTCTTACAGGCGACCCGCCTCGGCGCCGCTCTGTCGCGTAAGGTCACGGCAGGTGAAGTCGTCACGATCGGGTTCGCCGACGTCACCGTGATCGCCCAGACGCTGACCATCACCGGCCCGGGTGTCGGCGCCGTCCTGGCGTACATCGTCGTGGCCGTGCTCCTGCTGACCGTCTCGCCGCTGCTCGCCGTGGTGGTGCTGGCCGGCGTACCGCTGCTCGTGGTGCTGGCCGGGCCGCTGCTGGGGCGGCTCCGCACGGCCGAGACGACGTACCGGACGCGGCAGAGCGCGCTCGCCGCCCGCTTCGTGGACATCGCCGGAGGGCTGCGCGTGCTCAACGGCCTCGGCGGCAAGGACTTGTACGCCGAGCGCTACCGGCGCGGCTCCCAGGAACTCCAGGTGGAGGGCTATCGGGTCGGGGCGGTGACGAGCTGGATCCAGGCACTCGGCGTCGGACTGCCCACCCTGTTCATCGGGGCCGTGACGTGGCTGGCGGCGCGGATGACCGCCCAGGGCGACCTCACGGTGGGCGAGCTGGTGGCGGTCTACGGGTACACGGCCGTGCTGGTGGTGCCGGTCTCGTTCTTCATCGAGGGCGGGTTCGATCTCAGCCGCGGACTCGTCGCCGCCCGCCGCGTCGTCCAGTTCCTCTCCCTGACGCCGGTGCCCCGTGGGGACGTCGGCGCGCCATCGGGAGCGGCGACGCTGCGCGATCCGGAGTCCGGAGTCGAGATCGCGCCAGGAAAGCTGACCGCGCTCGTCAGCTCCCGGCCGGCGGAATCGGCGGCGGTGGTCGACCGCCTCGGCCGGTTCGCCGAGGCGGCCGCGACGTGGGACGGGATCCGCCTCGACGAGATCGATCTGACACGGGTACGCGAGCGGATCCTGGTCGCCGACAACGAGGCGGACCTGTTCGCCGGCACGCTGCGCGACGTCGTCTCCGGCAGGGGCGATCCGGACGACGAGGCCATCGAGCGGGCCCTGCACGCGGCCGTGGCCCAGGACATCGTGCGTGGGCTGCCGGACGGACTCGACTCGGCCATCGATCCGCAGGCCCGCAACCTGTCGGGCGGCCAGCGGCAGCGGGTACGCCTGGCGCGGGCGCTGCTGGCCGATCCGGAAACCCTGCTGGCCGTCGAGCCCACCTCGGCGGTGGACGCGCACACGGAGGCGGCGATCGCGGGCCGGCTGCGTGCCGCGCGCTCGGGGCGTACCACGGTCGTCACCAGCACGTCGCCGCTCGTGCTCGACCAGGCGGACACCGTCTACTACCTGGAGGACGGGGTCGTCGCGGCGACCGGCAGCCATCAGGACCTCCTGGCCGAGCAGCCTGGCTACCGGCTCCTGGTGTCGCGCGGGATGGCGGCCTCATGAGGGCCCTGCCGGTGGCCGAGCCGTCCCAGGTACGCCGCGCCATGCTGCGGCTGATCCGGCGGGACGGCCGGGCCTTCGCCGCCATGATCGCCCTCAATGCGCTGGCCGCCGGGGCGGGGCTGGTCGGGCCGTGGTTGCTGGGCCGCATCATCGATGTGGTCAAGGCCGGTGGTGCGGTCGGTGCGGTGGATCGGCTGGCGTTCGGGATCCTGGTCTTCGCGCTGGTCCAGCTCCTTCTCGCGCGATATGCCAGCTATGTCGGGCATCGGTTCGGGGAGCGGACGCTAGCGCGCGTTCGGGAGGAGGTCGCCGACCGGGCGCTCGCCGTACCGGCCTCGGTGATCGAGCGGGCCGGCACGGGCGACCTGACCACCCGCGGCACCACCGACGTCGCGATGGTCGGCACGACCGTGCGCGACGCCGGACCCGACGTGCTGATCGCCGGGGTGCAGGCGTTGTTCATCATGGGGGCGGTCTTCGTGCTCGACCCGCTGCTCGGCGTGGTCGGGGTGGTGGGGCTGCTGGGAATCTGGTTCGCGGTCCGGTGGTATCTGCGGCGGGCGCTGACCGCGTACCTGGCTGAAGGGGAGGCCAACTCGGCGCTCGCCGAGCAGCTGGCGGCCACCGCCGTGGGGGCTCGCACGGTGGAGGCGCTTGGGCTGCAGGAGCGGCGGATCGCAGTCTGCCAGGACGCGATCGCCACGTGCCGGCGCACCCGGCTGCGGACGTTGTTCCTGCGTAGCGTGCTCTTTCCGATCGTGGACGTCTCGTACAGCATCCCCGTGGTGGGCGTGCTGCTGGTCGGGGCGGTGCTGCACGAGCAGGGGCTGATGAGCCTGGGCGCGGTGGTCGCCGCGGCGCTGTACCTGCGGCAGCTCTACCAGCCGCTGGACACCGTCCTGCTGCGGATCGAGCAACTACAGAGCAGCGGCGCCTCCTTCGCCCGGGTCGAAGGGCTCGTACTCGTGCCGTCGGCGGCCTCTTCAGGAGATCGCCGGGAGCCTGACGGCGACCTGATCGAGGTGGCGGGGGTGCGGTACGCCTACGAAGGCGGCGGCGGTGATGTGCTGCACGGGGTCGACCTGGTGGTGCGGCCCGGGGAGCGGCTCGCGATCGTCGGGGCGTCGGGCGCCGGGAAGACGACGCTGGGCCGGCTGCTTGCGGGCATCGACCAGCCGCGGACCGGGTCGGTGACAGTGGGCCGCGTCCCGATCAGTGACGTGGACCCCGCGGAACTGCGGCGGCGGATCGTCCTCGTCAGCCAGGAGCACCATGTGTTCCTCGGCACGCTACGCGACAACCTGCTGATCGCGGCTCCCTCGGCCGGCGACGACGACCTGCGGGCGGCGCTCGCCGCCGTAGGGGCGTTGGAGTGGGTCGACGCGTTGCCGGACGGACTCGACACGGAGGTGGGGGCCACGGGGTACCGGGTGGACGGGGCCCAGGCTCAGCAGCTGGCCCTCGCGCGGGTGGTGCTGGCCGATCCGCACACGTTGGTGCTGGACGAGGCGACGGCGCTGCTGGATCCGCGGACGGCGCGGCACACGGAGCGGGCGATGGCCGCCGTTCTGGAAGGGCGGACGGTGATCGCCATCGCGCATCGGCTGCAGACGGCTCGTGATGCGGATCGGGTTGCCGTCATGGAGGAGGGGCGGGTGGTGGAGCTCGGCGGGCATGAGGAGCTGGTGGCGGCCGAGGGGACGTACGCGGCGCTGTGGCGGTCATGGCAGGGGGACCGGGCGGGTTCTTCTCATTACTTCTGACGAATCGAGGCCGGCGATCCTTGGTCGCTACGCGTGGTGGAGCGTAAGAGGTCCGGGTTCGGCCAGGCGCTCGCGTGCAACTCCATGCCCTCGAGCGCCCCCGCGGCCGTAGGAGAGTAGCCCTTGGCCCCACGCTCGAAGAAGGCCGACGCTTGCGCCTTGCCACTTGGTGTGGCGTAGGCCGCCCGTTCACGCCTCCTCTTGGCCAGTCAGTTCGCGCAGGCGGCGCAGCAGCGCAGCGCGCCGGGCATGGGCCCGTACGACCAGCACCAGCGCCACCGCAACGAACAGCCCCCCGACCCCCAGCGCAAGCTCCAGCCCGGCGCCCCGCTGCTCGGCGACAACGGCCAGGACCGCGGTCGTGACGGTGGAGGCCACCAGGCCGATCCAGCCCGCGATCACCCGGTCGGTGGCGAACAGCGGCACCCGCCGCGTCAGCAGCCACCCCCCGTAGCCGGCCCACGCCAGGCAGAAGACGGTGAACAGCGCGAACGCCAGATGGGTACGGCCAGGCAGCGGCCCAGGCTCGCTCCACCACAGCGCCGACACGAACACCGTGCCGGCCAGCCCGGCCACCAGCGCCGCCACCGCCCGAATCCGTCTCCGCAGCGACAGCGACGGCTCCAGCCGCTCGATCATCTCTTCCGCCGACAGGCGCGGCTCTTCCTCGGTCATGGCCGATACCCCTTCTCCTCCAGATGCTCACGCAAGAACCGACGGGCTCGGTTGAGCCGGGACTTGACCGTGCCGACGGGGACCCGGCAGATCTGCGCGCAGTCCTCCACCGACAGGTCCTCCAGGTAGAACAGGACGAGGATCTCCCGCTCCAGCACCGGCAGCGCCGACAGGGCGCTCACCAGCTCGGCGCGTTCCACCAGGGCCTCGACCGGGTCGTCGACGGCCACGTCGCCCTGCGCGAGCCCTTCCTCTTCCCTGGTGTACTCGCTGCGCAGGCGGTCGGTCACCGATCGGCGGGCGATCGTGAACAGCCAGGGCGCGAACCGGCCGGGCTCCCGCAGCCGGGGCAGCCCACGGACCACGGCCAGCCAGACCTCCTGGGTCACGTCGTCGGCCCGCTCGGCATCCAGCATGCGCCGTACGTACGTCCACAACGGCGCCCGCCAGCGTGCCACCAGCTCGGCCACCGCCGCCCGCTCACCCAGTTGGGCGCGTACCACCAGCAGCTCATCGGTCATCTCGTCCTCCCGTCACCCTGCACAGTCGGGCGAGAAGCCGATGAGGTTCACGGTGTCCGGCGCCTGGGCCGTCGATTGACAGCTTAGCAGTGCTAAGACACCATGGCCTTAGCGATGCTAAGGAGGTAGGTGGAGGATGCGACTGACGAGAGCCTTACTGGCATGCGGTGCTGTCGCCGGCCCGCTGTTCATCGTTCTGGTTCTGATCCAGGACTACACGCGTCCCGGCTTCGACCCCCGGCGGCAGCCGCTCAGCCTGCTGAGCCTGGGCGACCTGGGATGGATCCAGATCGCCAATTTCGTCATCACCGGACTGCTGTATGTCGCGTCCGCAGTCGGGATGCGGCGCGTGCTACATCCCGGCCGCGGCAGGACGTGGGGACCGCTGCTGATCGGCGCCTTCGGAACCGGCCTGATCACCGCGGGGCTCTTCCGCACCTCCCCCGGCTGGGGCTATCCACAGGGGGCGCCGACCGGAGTGCCCACCGACGTCAGCGTGAGCCACGTGCTGCACGGCGCCGGCTTCTTCATCGTGTTGATCTCGCTGATCGCGGCCTGCTTCGTGTTCACCCGGCGGTTCGCCGCACTGGGCGAGCGGCGATGGGCGGTCTCCTGCGCCGTCACCGGGGTGGCGCTGCTCACGATCTATGTGCTTTCCGGCGTGCTGTCAGAGCGCGGCGAGAACCCACAACCCCTGAGCCTCCTGCTTCGCCTCCTGGCCTTGGTTGGCTGGGGGTGGGCTTCACTCCTGGCGGTACGGCTGCGCCGGGAAACCGCGGGCAGTCAGAAGTCGTAGCGGTGGTAGCCGGCAGCCGTGGCCTCCGCCTCCGTACAGAAGAACGACCCATCCAGCGGCGTCACCGAGTAGTTGGAGCCGCCAGGGACTTGATAGCTCATCGCCGCGGCGAAGTCCGTCGCGACAACGGGCAGCCCACCGCACCTCACCACATGAAGCGGGTAGCTCGCCATCACCTGGATGAACGGCGTGACGAGCGCGATCAGATAGACGGCGACCGCGGCTCGCCACGCCCCGCCCTGTCACGCCGTTTCAGCATCCGGCCACCTGTGTCACAAAACCGCTGCCGGCCGACAGTCACACCTCATGCGATGTCAGCAGGCCCGCGCCCAAACCGATGAAGGTCAGAACTCGCTGAGCTCGAAGACCCCGATGCCATCGGCCGAGGTGCCCTGGCTCGGTGACGTCTGGTTGAGCGACGCCTCCACAGCCACCCACCCGTGGAAGCCACCCGCGTTGTCGATGATGCAGCATGGGCGATGGAGCACTTGCTCACCGACTTCGGCCACACGCTCAACACCGCGATGGGTCCGCTCGGCGAGTGGGGCGAAGAGCTGTGGGCGTGGCATCGGATACCTCATTCGTGGGCGGACAAGCCGGACACGAAGATCGTGGCAATCCGGATGAGGGACTTACGGAGGGCGGCCTCGTCGAGGTCCGGCTCCTTATAGCCGGGGGCGTCGCGGATGCCGCCGCCGGTGTTCGTGCCGTCGTAGGTGAACTGGATGAGGTACTCGCCAGCCAGGACGTGGACTCGGTCGGCGACGGCGAACGCTCGGTCCCCGAGGCCGGTGAGGTGCTTGACGGGCGCGCTCTTGGCGTAGGCTTCGGCCTCGTTGTCGAACAGGGTCTTACGATTCCGGTGGTCGCGGTCTCCGAGGTTGTCGACGTAGATGCGCAGATCTCCGCAGCGAGGGGCCATGTCCTCAAGTTGGATGACTCCGAGGCCGCAGTAGCCGACTGTCTGCACGACCTCGGCTGTCTGCCAGACCCTGTCGCGGATTTGCCAGGTGCAGGTGGTGTCGTCAGCGTCGCCGCTGCTACCCACTTCCGCGACGGAGGGGAAGAAGGCCGAGGTGACGTCGGCGGCGGAGATGGCCCCGCACAAGCCGCTGTCACTGGGGACAACGGTGCTGGGATCCTTGGCCATTTCCGCGGTGAAGACCTCGGCGACCTGGTTCGCGCCGCGGCGAAGCTCGGCTTCGGAGGGTAATTTGTCGTTGCGCTCTTCGCCTCGGTATCTGATCGAGATCAGCCAGGGCCCCTGCCGGATGTGCATATGGACGTAGCGAGAGCCGGACCGGTCGGACTGGCCGATCGTGGTCCCCGTCAGGCTGTACGCGGCGTCGCCGTGATCCGCTGCCACGGGAGTGGTGTATGTCCAGCCGAGGACGTCCGGCTTCTCGGCCAGTTTCGCGTCCTCCGCCTTGCTCTTGTCGAACTCCTGCTTGGCGTGGTCGGTCGCGGTCTGGGTGACAGTGCCGTAGGCCTGGACGGTTACGCGCAGCGAGCGAGAGGCGCCAGAGTACCATTCGCAATTCCCCCAGACCTGGGTGGCGCTCGCGACATTGTTGCTCCAGTCGATCTCGTCGCTGAGCGTGTCGCCGGAGACCAGGGACACCCGGAGTGTCTTGGGGACGGCCGCGCAGACCTGGGCCCCGGTGATGGGGCGAAGCTGGTCGGGGATGACGGGAGTGGGGGTCGGGCTGACGGTCGCCGCGGTGGGGGTGGGGGCCGCCGCCGGGGGAGTGACGGTGCAGGCGGCCAGTGTGGTCGCGAGCAGGAGGATGAGGGGAGTTCGCATCACAGCTACTTGAGGTCGGAGACGAAGGTCTTGGCCAGCCGCACGACGGCTGACTGCGCGACGGAGGACTCGAAGGCTGGGGCCAGGCAGCCGGGGCTACCGATGATGCCGCCGCCGGTGGTCGTACCTCGGTAGGTGAATTCGAGAATGCGGTCGCCGAAGAGGACCTCGACCAGGACCTCATGGCGCCGGGATCGGGCCGCACACGGCGGTGCTCACGAAGAACTCGTCCTTCTGCGGCGAATTCACCACTACACCGTTGGCGCTGAGGCACTAACCGAGGCGGTCCGCTAATTGGGCGGCGTACAGGCTGGCGGGCTGTAGACCCGTGCTATTGGTTCCCTCGATGTGGCCGGTGGGGATGTTGGACCACCAGTTCACGCCGGAAGCACCGCCCTTGGTGCCGATGGCGTAGTTCTGCGCGGTGGGGGGACGCTGGACGCAGGCGCGTCGGCCACTGTCGACCGTGCAGTTCCACAGGACACTGTGCGCCGACGACCAACCGTGATTGGAGATGTGGCCCCTGTTGTGCAGGTTCAGCACCCACGCCTTGTCACTGAGGGTGTCGATCTCCTTGATGTTGTCGAACAGCAGCCCGTGGGTCCAGCGTTGGTGGCCGCCGCTTTCTGTGTACCCGTTCTTGTTGTAGCCGTCCGCCCACACGCATCCGGAGGTCGTGGTGGCGCCGTTGGACACGAACGCGTGGCGTGCCTGCTCCGACCACAGATCACGGAAGAGCACCTGCTGGGACAGCAGCGCGGCCTGGAAGTTGTACCTGCGCTCTCCCACCAGTTTCGATCGCGGGTGACTTGCCCGTACCGACTGGACGGTGACGCGTGTGGCCCGCCTGCAAAGCACCCCGGAGTAACTGAACTGCAGCAACTGGCAGTCCTTGACCCAGGCGTCCTCCACGCCGTCGAGGATCACGCAGGACATCTGGTGGTTCTCGTCCTCCGCGGGTGGCGACCCCATGGTGACGCGAAGGTTCTCCACACCCACGTTTCTGATCAGGCCCGCCTGGGTCCACACGTGCGCGTACGACTGGCTCAACGCACGGTCGAGGTGGTTGAACACCGGTGCGCAGACCCTGATCATGTTGCCGTCGATCGCCTGGATGTAACGGCTGTAGATGATCGGCCGCGAGCCCACGGGCCACGGTTCGCCCTGGCCGCCCTTGAGGGTACCGCCGCCATCGATGGCCGCACCCCACGCCGCGGTGTGCGGGTGGGTAATGATCAAATTGTCGCCCACCCTGAGGTTGGACGCGTCGGCCACTTGAAAACTGCGGCTGCCGACGCGCACCAGACCCGTCACGATGTCGGTCCTGGTGCCCGGCTTCTGACTGTTCCAGTTGGCGACGCCCCCGCCCACCTTGATGACTGTCTCCACAGAACCGGAGCCAGTCCCGATGATCACGGTGTCCACGGCAGGATCGCCCCATTTCCCTGAGCCGCGCAGCACAACACCGCTGTGCCTCAGATGCAGCGTCCCCGACACCGGGTAGGTCCCCGGCTTGAGCCGCAGCGCGCCGCGAAAGCCAGCCTCGTTGAGCGGGCGCGACGCCACCTTGTCCAGGGCCTGCTGGATATGCGTCGTGTTGTCACCGCTGACCGGCCCGATCTCCAGCACCACGTCAACGTTCGGCAGCGCCACCTCCCCGTTGCGGTAGCCCGCCCAGCTGAAGTCGGGTATGCGGTTGCCCGCGCTGTCGACCCGATAGACGAGCCTGCCGTCAGAGCCCGGATAGACCAGTCGGGAGTGCCATCCGGCGCCTGTCTCGGCCGCCATGGCTTCGTCGGGAGCCAGCGCCCCCATGCCCACCGCCGCCATCGCCCCGGCGCTGCCGAGCCGGAGCACATCCCTGCGCGACCACCGGTCGCCGTCGGCCTTCATGAACAGCTGACCCTAGGGACACGCGGTATGTCCGCGGTATGTTTGCGTCGATCGACGATGTCATCAACCCGGAGCCATGCGGACCGGGAGCCGTCCACACGAACCGGTAGGCTCCGGCACTGTGCGAGAGCTGCTCACTCCCCGCCTGGCGCTGCTCCCCTGGGAGCAACGGTTCAAGGAGGACCTCGTCCGGCTGTCCAGTGACGAGCGGGTCATGAAGTTCATCGGCAGCGGCCTGTGGAGCCGAGACTACGCTCTCCAGCGCCACGACCTCGCCATCGAGCAGTTGAAGCATCGCGAGTACGGATTGCGAGCCATCACCGAGCGAGCCGGCGGCGCGTTCCTCGGCCTGGTCTCCCTCTCCGACGGGCAGGCCCCCGGGCTCGCCGCGCCAGTGCTGGAGATCGGCTGGTGGATAGAGCCGCACGCCTGGGGCCGCGGCATCGCGACCGAGGCCGCGACGGCGGTGCGTGACGAGGCCTTCACACAGGCGCGTGCGTCGTCCCTGATCGCCACCTTCAACAGCGACAACGTACGGTCCGGACGGATCATGGAAAAGCTCGGCATGAGCCACACCGACGAGGTCACCGACCGGTACGGCCGGCCCGCCCGCATGTACGCCATGACCCGCGCCGAGTGGACCGCCATCACCGCCTCACGTACCTGACGTCGCGGCCAAGACGGCCCAAGGCGGCCAGCGTACGGCCGACCACAGCGGAATCTGAGTGGACGTTAGGTGCACGCCGCCGGTCCGGCTCGACACGAACGGTCTCAGCCCGCCGGCTCGACCGACCAGTGCGGGGCGGTGCCGTCAGGGCCGATCACGTTGATCGGGCGCCACGAGGCGCCCATGACGTGAGCGGAGTGACGGCGGTCTGCTCCTAGTGACGCGCTCAGGCCGCTTGGTGACGCGCTCAGGCCCGGAGCCGGGCAGCCGGTCAGCGGTGGTGCACTGATTCGACGGTGTGCAGGTGGGGGTCGACCTGGTCGACGATGGCGGAAGCCTGGCGCATGTGCACCTGGGCGGCGGGGTTGTCGAGCATGGCATGGAAAGCGTCCGCGGACTGCCACTGCGCGTAGTTGACCACGCGGGTGCCGTCGGTGCTGGCGTGGATGTTGGCGGCGATGAATCCGGGCTGATGCTGCATCACCTCCTCGGTGGCGCGCACCAGCAGATCGACCAGCCGCTGCTGGCGGTCGGCCTGGACGGTGAAAACGTTGATCAGCGTAGCGATCGGGGCGCCGGCGGTGATGGTGGTCGTGGCGGTCATGGCTGCTCCATATGTCAGGTTCCTTACACAGTCGATTATGTGTAAGGTTCCTGTCATGAGTCAAGAGGGCGTGAGCCGGCGCATCGGTTACCTGATCAAGCAGGCAGACCAAGCCTTCCGCCGCTCCTGCGAGGAACGCCTGCGGGAGCTGGGCCTCTCCATGTCCCAATACGCGGTGCTGCGGGCGCTGGCCGACGCTCCCGGGGCCCCGGCCGCCGAACTCGCCCGCCGTACCTTCGTCACCCGCCAGTCGCTACGGGACGTGCTCAGCGGACTCACCGCGGCCGGGCTAGCCTCCGTCGCCGCCCGACCGACCACAGGCCGCGCCCTACCGATCACCCTCACCGAGGCCGGCCAGACCCTCCTCGATCAAGCCGACACCATCGTGCTCGACGTAGAGGAACGCATGATCACCGGGCTTCCCCCCAGCGACGTACACAAGCTGGCCTCCCTCCTCACCGCCTGCACCCGAAACCTGACGTGACACCTGCACACACCAGGCGGCGCAGGATCAGAAGATCTTGGTGAGGACCCCGGACTCAATGACGATGAGGCTGCCGATGGTCATGAAGACGGCGGGCACGAGCCAGTGGCCGTACCGTTCGATCACGTCGATGATCTTCTTGTGGGAGCCGAGCCACGAGGCGGCCACGCACCATACCGCGACGCCGATGGCGAACACGGCGATGGTGACCAGGGTGGGTCCAGTGCCGATGGCGCGGAACACCGGGGTGTAGACCGAGATGTTGTCGGCGCCGTTGGCGATCGTCACCCCGGCGACCGACGCCATCCCGGACGCGACCACCGGAGAGGCATCCCCGCCGTCGCCGCGAGCCCGCAAGGCTGAGACCAGCACCTTGACGCCGAGCGCGAAGGGGACCACCCCCAGGAGGCCGACCCAGTCGTCGGGAACGATCGCCAACCCGAGTGCCGCAACGACCGACACCAGCACCAGAACTGCGATCCCGGCGTACTGCCCGGCCCAGATCTGCCACGGCCGCGGTCTTGCGCTCGCCCGCCAGGACAGGAACAGCACCGTCAGCACGATGATGTCGTCGATGTTGGTACCGGCGAACATTCCGGCCGCCGCCCCGATGGTTCCTGAAATCCCGCCCACGGCCCGCGAACTTACCCGACCGACGAAGCGCCTTCCCGCCCTGCCCACCACGATGGCCGAGGGTGCCGCCCGTAACAGTCCTATTCGACGCGTTCGGCGTTGGAGTCGTAGCCGCCCCCGCCCGGGTAGACCCAGGCTCCGATGAGGCTGCGGCCGTCGGGGCTGAAGGTGCCCTGGTAGTAGGCGGGGGACCCCCGTTCACCCGCCCAGATAGTGAGGGTGTCGCCCTCGAGTTCATAGGTGTAGTCGAGGGTGCTGCCGTCGTCACCGTAGTAGCGAGACTTGATGTCGGTACTGGGCTCGGCCATCAGCTTCCGTTCCCGGCCGATGATCTCGATGCCGTGGGTGTCGCCCAGCTCGACATCCTGCTGGAGGAAGAAGCCCTGGCCAAGGCACCTGACCTGCTGGTCTAGCGCAGCCACCGCAGAGCTGCGTCGGCGCAGTCCTCGGGGCTGCTGTTGAAGGCGATGGCTGCGTCGGGCGCGTGCTGCCGGACCAGGTTGACCACCTTCTCGAAGAGTTCGAGCAACGGCTCGTGCTTGCGGATGCCGCCCCCGATCACCACGCAGACGTAGTCTTTGCGGGTCAGCGCCTCCACGATCGTTCCTTCGGGGTTCTCGTCGAGTGCCACCAGGCACCAGTCGGCCTCGATATCGTGATCGTCGAAACCGGCCTGACCGCGTGCCATCGCCGCCTGGACCGGCTCCGGGTCCCAGCCCTCGATCTTGGCGGGATCGAGACCAACCACTAGTACTCGTGCCACTGTCATCCTCCTCCTGGCGGAACGTTTTCACGCCGGCGCGATCGTTGAAGGTGGCGCCTGGGTCCATCGACATTGTCGATCTCCTCCAACGGGCGCCACGTCATCCCGATCTTGCCACGCGTACTTCTCGACGTGCTCTCGTCAGAGTGACAGGACTTTGCGCCAGCCGAGGCCGAGGACTGGGCAAGCGCGACCGAGGAGCTGGACAAGCTGATGCGCCGGATGCGCTTGCCCTATATGCGCAAGGCGGCCCCGGACGGAATTGATCGGCCGCGCCGTGAACCTCGTCATCGCCGGCACCGCCGCCGCCGCGGTCGGGAACCGCACGGGTACGCTGCCCGCCTCCTTCACCACCCGCGGCGACGCCTCACCATCGGTTGCACGGCGACGGACGCCGAATCTTCAGGAGTGTCATCGGCGGCAAGGCGTCCAACGGCCGGATCAGGTGGCACGCCCAGCGGGTCCACCACATACACCGCCAACCTCAAACCGTCATCCACATCGAGAAGGGAGGCTCGCCGCGCTTGGACGTGGTGGGCAACCAGCTCGGCACCGATGATCTGAGCCGCTGTCGTCGGCAGCCGCGCCGCATCGGCAGGGCACAGGACGACCTGCTCAGTGTCGATGGCCATGCCGTACCGCTGCGCGGCACCGGCCATGTAACGGCGCAGCCGTGCCGTCTCCACGTACACGAAGAGGCGCTCCGCCGCCCCTGGGAACGCGGCGAGCCGGTAGAAGTCCTTGAGCACCTCCCCCAACGCCATCGTCCATGCCGCGTTCTGTTCGTTCGGCTCTCGTGGGAACTTGAACTCGACGAGCACAGGCGGGTGACCATCGGCCACCAGGTCGATGCGCGAGCCCTTGAGCACGGGATGCGGCGATTCAACACGAAGCGCGGCCGGATCAACGCCCGCATCCACTAACGCCCGCGCCGAGGCGAACCGCACGGTGTCCTCGGTGAGCAGCTGGCCCAGGCCCTTTCGCCGATGGGCACGAAGCTCGGCGGCAACTGCTTCCCACTCCGCACGCCCGGCTCTCCCGCCCACAGGGTTAATCTAACCCACCACTCGGCCATATCCCCGTAAAGGACGAACCCGTCAAGGGGACGTCGGCGGGCTTGGCGCCGACAGCCAGCAGGCGCTCGAGCTCTTCATCCTGGTCACGATCGGTGGGGTTCACGTCGATATGCAGCGGCAACGGAGACCGGCAGCGAAGTCCGTGAGGGTGCGGGAGAACAGCCCCGGGTGCTCGAGGTTCCACAGGTGGCCGGCGTCGGGCACCAGGCGCAGCTCCGCGCCGGGGACGGCGGCGGCGATCCGCCTGGCGTGGGCGATGTTGGGCCTGTCCTTCTCGCCGCTCAGCACCAGGGTCGGCACGCCGATCTCGCCCAGCCGGGGCAGCAGGTCGAGGCGACCCAGCTCGCGCAGCCCGGCCAGCAGGGTCCGCTTGCCGGCCCGGCGCAGGTCGTCCACGGCGGCGGCCTCGTGCTCAGGGCGGCCGCCCGAATACATGCCCTTGAACATCCCGGCCAGCACGTCGGCGGGCAGCAAACCCATGATGGCCCGCTGCACCGCGTCCGTCCTGGCCGGCCTGGCGGAGGCTCCGGAGACGACCAGCCCGGCCAGCCGTTCCTGGACGGCCAGTGCCGTCAGCAGGGCGATGGTGCCGCCGCCGGAGATGCCGACCAGGTGCACGGGCTCGGGCTGCGCGGTGATCACCTCACTGATGGCGGCGGTGGCGCGGTCAAGGGTCAGCGGGCCGGGGGTGTCGCCGTGGCCGGGCAGTTCGGGGGCGACGATCCGGTGTTCGGCGCCGAGGGCGTCGATCTGGGGTTGCCAGGCGCGGGGCCCCGATCCGAAAGCATGGATCAGTACGAAGGCCGACATGGTTGCTCCAAGTCTTGAGGTGCGGAAATATGCTGACCGGCGCCGGACATGGTGCGCCTGCGGATCGGGCCCGCGATGAGGAGCGCGCCCAAGGCCGAGAGCGCGCCGACGAGGCCGATGACGTTCCACAACACCTGCGGCCCCAGCGGGAGCAGCGCGGTGCCGAGCACTGGCGCGACGACCGCGCCCGCCGCCCAGCTCATGCCGGAGACGCCGGCGTAGGTGCCCTGCCGTTCCGGAGGTGCGAGTGCCGCCACGATCGTGGGAAGGGTGCCTGCGATGACGATCTCCCCGGCGGTCCAGACCGCCACCGTGAGCGCGAGCCCGCGCACGTCGTGCACGAGCGCGGTGAGTGCGAAACCCGCCGCCACGAGCGCGGTGCCGGAGGCCAGGACACGGCAGGGATCCCGCCGCGCCAGCCACGCTCCGGTCAGCGGCTGAACGGCGATGATCAGGATGCCGTTGAGCGCCATGGCCAGGCCGAAGTGCGTACGGCTGACGCCCTGCCCGGCCATGGCCAGCGGAAGGGTGGTGAACGCCTGGGCGTACAGCACGCCGTAGGCCATGGTGACGGCGCAGACCGCGAGCATCAGCCGGTCCCGCCGTACCGCTCGCAGGCCCGCAGCCGACGCGGGTCCCGCGCTGGGGCGGGACTCGGGCACGGTACGCCACACCACGGCGGCGAAGACCACCGCGACGGCCGCGTTCACGCCGAAGATCGCATGCGTGCCCTGATCGGCGAGCCGGCCGCCCACGACCATCGCGACGGAATAGCCGAGGTTCACCGCCCAGAAGAGCAGCCCGTACGCCCTCGGGCGCAGCGCGTACGGGACGAGGTCGGCCACCATCGCCTGCGAGGCCGGACGGTACGACTCGATGGTCAGCCCGAGCAGGAACGCGGTCGCCGCCACGATGGGGAACCCGCTCGCGGCGCCGAGGCCGACCATCGCGGCGGAGGCGGCGAGCATGCCGCCGGTGAGTGTGACCCGGCGGCCGAACCGGTCGGCCAGCCAGCCGGCGAGCACATGGGACAGCAGCGAGCCGGCGCCGAAGGCCGTCATGACGGCCCCGGCCTGCGGGAGCGTGAAGCCCTGGACCTGGACCAGGTACACCGACAGGAACGGCTGCACGATCGCGCCGGTGCGGTTGATGACGGTGCCGAGCCAGAGCATCCAGAACGGGCGCGGCAACGACAGCGGGCCCGGAGGCGCCGGGGACGTCCGCGAGGTGAGGACTGCCATGGCGTTCATGGTTGACCCGGGGACCTGGAACCCCTAAATGTTTAATCCGTGGCTGAATCCTCGTTATCCTCATTCGCCGAGTTCGACTTCACCTCTGTCGATCTCGCCAGGGTGAGGTTCGCCTTCTCGCCGGTGTCCGAGGCGGTCGCGAGCCTGCGCGTGTTGCAGGACCCCAGCAGGCAGGCGATGCACCTGCCGTGGATCCGGGCGGTCCGTCCCCGGCTCGCCGGGCTGGATCTGCGGCTGCTGTTCGCGCTGGTCCCGCTCGGCCCGTACTTCGCCGACTTCCTGACTCCCCCGCCCGCCACCCCGTTGCCGGACATCGCCGCCGAACTGGAGCTGGTCGGCGCGGCCGACCTGGACGAGGCCGTCTCCGAGGCCCGGCGGCTTCCCGGCGCCGACAGCCCGGTGGTGCGGGAGTTCCTCGACGACCCGGCGGCCGGTGTCGCACGGGCGGTCGCCGAGCTGCGCCTGTACTGGGACGCGGCGATGGACAGATTCTGGCCGCAGATCCGCGGGCTGTTCGAGTCGGAGGTGCTGCGCCGTTCCCGGCAGCTGGCACGTGACGGCGCCGGTTCGATGTTCAACGACCTACACGAGAACATCACCTGGAACGAGGGCCGCCTTCGCGTGCGGACCCGTGCCTGGCGGCGCAGCGGGCCGATCAGCGGCGACGGCATGATCCTTATCCCGAGCGTCTTCCACTGGCCGAACACGACCGTGATGGCCGAGCCGTACCAGCCGAACCTGGTCTATCCCGTGCCCGGCGTCGGCACGATCTGGTCGCAAGGGGCCGTGCCCACCCCCGATGCGCTGGACGCCCTCATCGGAAGGACCCGCGCCCGGATCCTCGTCACCCTCAGCGACGCGGCCACGACGACCATCCTCGCGCGGCGGCTGGCCATGGCGCCCGGCGCGGTCAGCCAGCACCTGGCGGTGCTGCGACGGAGCGGCCTGATCACGCGACGCCGCAGCGGTCGCGAGGTCTTCTATGTACGATCCCAGCTGGGCGACACGCTCTGCGCCGCCTCCTGAGACCCACCTTCGCATTCCTATCGGTTGACCGTCACCGCGTGTATCTGCGGATGCGGTAGCACAGCCCGGACGTCGAGGACTGCCAGCCTCTGTCCTCGGCCACTTTCCACCTCGGGTCCGGTATCGGGGCGTAGGTGTCGCCGTCCACCGTCGTGTCGACTTCAGTCACCCAGAGCGTCGTGGCATATGCCAAGGCCGCACGGTAAATTTCCCCGCCGCCGATCACCCATGCCGCAGCAGAGGCGGCCGGCTCCAACGGCTCCGTTGCGAGTTCCAGCGCCTTGGCGATGGACCCGGCACGTTCCGCGCCTTCGGCCACCCAATGCGGATCGCGAGTCACCACGATGTTGCGCCTGCCGGATAGCGGGCGGAATCGCGAAGGCAGTGAATCCCACGTTTTGCGTCCCATCACCACTGGATGGCCGAGGGTGGTCGCCTTGAAATGCGCCATGTCCTCAGGCAGTCGCCACGGAATCGCGTTATCCGCGCCGATCACGCCATCGAGGGTCTGCGCCCAGATCAGCCCGACGTTCACACCGCGACCGGGGCTTTGATGGCCGGGTGGTGCTGGTAGCCGAGCACTTCCACATCGGAGTAGGCGTAGTCGAAAAGTGAGTCGGCTCGGCGCAGACGCAGCTCGGGGAACTCGAACGGCGTACGCGAGAGCTGCTCGGTCACCTGCTTGACGTGGTTGTCGTAGATGTGGCAGTCGCCGCCGGTCCAGATGAAGTCGCCCGGCTTGAGACCGGCCTGCTGCGCCACCATGTGCGTGAGCAGGGCGTAGCTGGCGATGTTGAACGGCACACCGAGGAACAGGTCCGCGCTGCGCTGGTACAACTGGCAGGAGAGCTTGCCGTCGGCGACGTAGAACTGGAAGAAGGCGTGACATGGCGCGAGTGCCATCTTGGTCAGCTCGGCGACGTTCCAGGCGGAGACGATCATCCGGCGGGAGTCCGGGTCGCGGCGCAGAGTGTCGAGAACGTCGCTGATCTGGTCGATGTGCCTGCCGTCCGGGGTGGGCCAGGCGCGCCACTGCACGCCGTAGACCGGGCCGAGGTCGCCGTTCGCGTCGGCCCATTCGTCCCAGATGGTGACGCCGTGTTCATGCAGCCAGCCGACGTTCGAGTCGCCGCGCAGGAACCACAACAGCTCGTACACGATGGACCTGAGGTGCACCTTTTTGGTGGTGACCAGCGGGAACCCCTGTGAGAGGTCGTAGCGTAGTTGGTGCCCGAAGACACTTCGGGTGCCGGTGCCTGTCCGATCGGCTTTGGCCGTCCCAGAGGTGAGTACCAGCCGCAACAGGTCTTCGTACTGAGTGTCCGCCACGGCTGTCGAGTCTAGTGGCCACCCACAAGGGGGCGTTCGACGGTCATGTCTCCACGGTATGCGGGGCACCGGCGTGCGAGGTTGACCCTGCGTCAGGGTCAACCCATCGCGGCGGTATGACCTCCCCGCACACCTGACGGATGTGACATCGAGGCATGCTGTGGTCGCGAGTCGCA
Organism: Nonomuraea sp. 3N208; assembly: GCF_052245935.1. Lineage (NCBI taxonomy): Bacteria > Bacillati > Actinomycetota > Actinomycetes > Streptosporangiales > Streptosporangiaceae > Nonomuraea > Nonomuraea sp. 3N208. The sequence continues at coordinate 288,169 of NZ_JBQQBR010000004.1, forward strand.
GTGCGCCATCCCGGTCGAGCTGGGTGCCCAAAATCAGGTTTCCGTCAAATGGGGGGAAGTCCAGTCACCAGGCAACGGGGCCAAGGCGATCGATGAAGATCCCGGTCGGCCCGTCGGCGTCGATCATCGCGAGTTTGACGATCGGGTCCGTGCCTTCGGTGACCGTCAGCTGGCCGGTGTGATTGTTCATGTCGGTGGCGGTGAATGTGCGGTTGGCGACTTCTCCGGGAGTGACGAGATTGAATTTGATCTTCGGGAGCGCCTGGGCGTACCGGACGGTGATCATGTTCAGCGCCGCTTTCGACGAGGTGTAGGCGAGCTCGTGCATTGTGGAGACGGGCTGCTCCGGATCGGTCACAACCGCGAAGGAACCGCCGCCGCTGGACACCATCACCACCCGCGGATGGTCCGCCGCCTGCAGCAGGGGAAGGAACGCGTGCGTGACCCTGATCGGTCCGTACACGTTGGTGTCGTAGACGGAATGCACCTCATCAGCCGTCGCGTCCGCGGGCGCCATGACCTTTCCCGGCGTGCCGGCGTTGTTGATCAGCACATCCAGCCGGTCGGTGTGCTCCCGGACGAGCCGTACGGCGTCGGTCACTGACTCGTCCGAGGTCACGTCCAGCGGGACCATGACCACGTTCGCGCCACCGGCCGTCAGCTTCGCGGCAGCCGCCCGTCCTCGCCCTTCGTCACGCGAGCCGAGGAAAATCGTCCAACCCAGTTCCCCGAGCCGCCGGGCCGCCTCAAAGCCGAGCCCCTTGTTGCCTCCGGTGATCAGCACCGAGGTCTGTTCCGAGTTCGTCATGCCCTCTGAGACGAGATGCCCCGATCGGCTGTGACACGGTGTGAGCGGCCTCACAATCGCGACCCAGTGGCTGGTACAACCGGCGGGGGCGGAGGGCGTGGTGATGGACGGCCTGGATGCGATGTCGGTCGGTGAGGCGGTGGCCTCGGCTGGGCCGGACGACGTCGTCGCGCAGAGCCACGCCTACGGCACGGCATCCGGCAGGGTGGATAGGTGGAGACCCAGGAGGACCCGCCGGACCCGGAGGAGGGTACGGCGGCGGGCGCCGGGGCGGCGGCGATCCGCCAGGTCGAGCTCATCCACAAGCGGCAGTACCGGCTACTCCTCCTGGGTGCATCTGGACGACGCGGCAAGTGCCACGGTCCTGGCGGTGGAGCAGAACGCCAGAGGAGGCTGTGACAATGATGACTGAGGGGCGCGGCTTCTCCAACGCCAAGGCCAAGCGGGAGCTCGGCTGGCAGCTGCGCTATCCCTCGTGGCGGCAGGGTTTCAAGGAGGAGCCGGTATGAGCAGGGCCGAGGAGTTTCAGGAGCTGCGGCCGCTGTTGTTCTCGATCGCCTACCGGATTCTGGGCAGCGTGAGCGAGGCCGAGGACGCGATCCAGGAGACCTGGCTGCGCTTCGAGGCCTCCCCGACCGAGCCCAGGTCGGTCAAGGCGTTCCTGTCGGCCACCGTGACCCGGATCTCGATCGACGTGCTGCGCTCGGCCCGCGTCCGGCGGGAGGAGTACGTCGGGCCGTGGCTCCCCGAGCCGCTGCTCGCCGACCCTTACCAGGACCCGGAGCGGTCGGCGGAACTGGCCGACTCGTTGTCGATGGCGGCCCTGGTGCTGCTGGAGCGGCTGTCGCCGCTCGAGCGGGCGGTCTTCGTGCTGCGGGAGGTGTTCGACTTCAGCTTTCCCGAGGTCGCGTCGGCCGTGGAGCGCTCGGAGGCGGCTTGCCGCCAGCTGGCGGTGCGGGCGCGACGCCATATGGCCGCAGGCCGGCCCCGCTTCGAGACGGACCGCAGACGGCGAGAAGAACTGGCGTCGCGGTTCCTCGACGCCCTCCGCGAAGGCGACGTCGCCGGCCTGCAGAACCTGCTGGCTGCCGACGTATCGATGGTCGGCGACGGCGGCGGCAAGGCCCCGCAGCTGGCCAAGGCCGTCATCGGCGCCCAGAACGTGGCCCGGCTGCTCGCCTCCGTCTTCCCCCGGATGGCCCTGATCGGCGTGACGGGCGAGCCGCACGAGGTCAACGGCCAGCCGGGCGCGATCTTCCGCGACAGGGACGGCAAGGTGCTCCACACCCTGGCGCTCGATGTACTCGACGGGCAGATCCAGACGATCCGCGCGGTGATCAACCCAGACAAGCTGAGGCACGTGGGCCCAGTGGCGGACGCCTGGGCAATCGATCGCGAAGTAAGACAGGCACGCCGACCCACGGAATAGTCCTCGATGTCCCGGCGGGTGACGCTGCCGTGTCGTGAAAAGGGGGGTCGCGCCCCGCCGTAGTCGGAGCGCTCATTACCGCCGCCCGCCGAACTCCCAGTCGTGGACCTCGATGTCGGCGTACCGGTCCAGGGTCAGGACGGCGCGTGCCGCATCCGGGTCCGGCGCCCGGACCAGCAGCGCCGTCCCCAGCCAGGTGGTGCCGTCGTCGGACAGCAGCGGCCCGTACGCGATCAGCTCGTCCCGGCCGGGCGGCGGGACAAGGTCGGCAGCCTGCCCGGAGCCGAGGCCCAGCACCAGATACCGGTTGCCGCCGTCCCGGCCGCCAGGAAAATCCCACATAGTGCGCCCCAGCACGTTGCGCCATCGGCGCAACAGCACGTCCCGGTACACACCGGCCTGGTAGCTGGGCTCGTCGAAGACGAACGCACGCGCAGTGGCGAGATCTGGCAGGTCGACGATGTGCACGCTGCCGGTGGCCGTGTCGCTGCCGCGGGCGAAGGTCGGGCCACGGGCGATCATCTCCGCCGCGTACCGGTCCATGTAGGACCAGTGCTCTTCCAACAGCTCGTCGCGCAGCGCCGCGGAGTCAGGCCGATCGCGGTGATAACAGAAGAACTCCATGCCGAGAGTACCTACCATGGACCGCGGCGACATTTTGGCCATCCGAGCCATCGGCGATCCTTCAGCCTGCACCAGGGTGGAAGCTCGCAGGAGACCGCGCCGTCACCACCGACCCCGAGGGCGCCGACCTGGGGACTGGCCGACGCCGACGAGTCGGAGGGCTACGACCGGACCACCTGCCCGCCAAGCAAGTGGAGCTGATCCGTGCCACCGCCGCAGCGGCTCGCCGTGCGCTGGATGCTGTAGCCGTCCTCGGCGGTCAGCCGCACGTCCACGTGCTGACCGGCCACGTGAGCGGGCCAGCCGGGCACCTCCATGCGGAGCGTGCAGGCGGTGTCGGTCTCCCTGCGCACCTTGGCCAGCCGGGCGGCCCGCCAGCTCAGGCCGCGCATCGGGCGCGCCACTAGTCGCCTTCGTAGCGCTGCTCGCGCCAGGGGTCGCCGTAGTTGTTGTAGCCCGCGGTCTCCCAGAAGCCGGGCGAGTCGTCGTTCAACAGCCGGATGCCGCGCACCCACTTGGCTGACTTCCAGAAATACAGGTGGGGCACCAGCAGTCGGGCCGGACCGCCGTGGACAGGCGCCAGCTCCTCGCCGTCGAAGCGGTGCGCGATCCACGCCTGGCCGTCGAGCAGGTCTTCGAGCGGCAGGTTGGTGGTGTAGCCGCCGTAGGAATAGATCAGCGCGTACTCGGCGGCAGTCTCCACGTCCTCGAACAGCATGTCGAGCGAAACGCCCGCCCAGCTGGTGTCCAGCTTGGACCATTTGGTGACGCAATGGATGTCGACCGTAGGAGTCTGGCTCGGCAGCGCCATCAGCTCCTGCCAGGACCAGCGGTGGGTCTGGCCGAACTCGGTGTCGATGGCGAACTCCCACTGATCCAGCGGGATCCGCGGCGTCGGCCCCGCCGACAACACGGGAAAGTCCTCGACCAGATACTGACCGGGTGGGAGCCGGTCGCCGCCCTCTCTGGGCCTGCCGCGAAAGCCGCGCGAGACGATGGCCACGGAAGCCTCCTTCAGCGACGGGTCAATCTGGTCCTACCACCATGCCCCCGCCCGTGATCCACATGTCTCAGCAAAGGATCTTCGGGCAAACCTGTGAAGAGACGCTGACCTGCACACAGCTTGTCCGGGCACCTGCGCGAGCGGACTCGGTTGGACTGGCTGGTGGTGGTGGACCCGGCGACTCGCCGCAGTGAGTTCGACCGTATCGAACCCCGGCGCAGGTACGTTTCGTCCTATCCGATATTCCACCGCTCGCGAGGACCTGTCATGCAGGCCATCACGGTCCGAGACCGCGCCGCCGGTCTGGGTGGGCTTTCCCTGACGGAAGTGCCGTACCCCCACGCCGCCGAGAACGACGTCATCGTGCGGGTGCATGCTGCGGCGTTCACCCCCGCTGGCCGACGACCGACCCGGCCCGCGACGGCTCGCTGGCTGAGTACGTGGCGGTGGAGGCCCGCAACCTCGCGCCGCTGCCGGCCGACGTCGACCACACCGTGGCCGCCGCACTGCCGATCTCAGGGCTGACCGCATGGCAGGGGCTGTTCGACCACGGCCGCCTCACTGCCGGCCAGACCGTCCTGATCCACGGCGCCGCGGGCGGTGTCGGTTCTCTTGCGGTGCAGCTCGCACGCGAGGCAGGAGCCCGAGTGATCGGCACCGGCAGGGCCGGCGCCAGGGACACGGCTCTCGGGCTCGGCGTGAATGCCTTTCTGGACCTGGAGGCCGATCGTCTAGAAGATGCCGGTCAGGTCGACGTGGTGCTCGACATGATCGGCGGCGACATCATGGACCGCTCGGCTGCGCTGGTGCGCGCCGGCGGCACGCTCGTCGCCATCGCCTCGCCACCCACGGTCCGGCCCCGAGACGGGCAGGCGATCTTCTTCGTCGTCGAACCCGATCGCGCCCGGCTCGCGGACCTGGCCCGTCGGCTCCGGGACGGGCGGCTCCGCCCGAACGTCGGGTCCGTGCGGACGCTCGCCGAGGCGACGTCGGTGCTCGCGGCCGCCCAGCGCACCCCCGGCAAGACGATCATCCGGGTCGCGGAAGGCGAATAGCCGGCTACGTGCGCGGGGCTGTGGAACCTCCAGGCAGGTTCAGTTGCCGGCGACGGGGTATCGGCTCGTGATCGCCACGCGGTTGAAGGCGTTCATCACGGTCGACAGCCAGGCGACCGCCGAGACCTGATCCTCGGAGAGCACTGCGGCGGCCGCCGCGTAGTCATCATCGCTCACATGACCATCCGACACCCGTGTGATCGCCTCGGTCAGGCGCAGGGCGGCGCGCTCGATCTCGGAGTAGTAGCCGGTCTCTGCCCACGCCGGCAGCACGGCGAGGCGGTCTGGGTTCTCGCCCTTTTTGAGCGCGTCGCGGGTGTGCATTCGCAGGCAGAACGCGCAGCCGTTGATTTGAGACGTGCGGATCTTCACCAACTCGACCAGGAGCGGGTCGAGACCTGCCGCTGCGGCGCTCTCCTCCGCCGCCGTCGACAAGGCGATGAGAGCCTTGTAGCCGGCCGGATGCTGCTTGCCGATGTTGACGCGTTGCTGCTCAGTCACGGGTTTCACTCTAGGCCGCGTGAACTGCCGCCTCTGCCGCACGGCAGGGTCGCCGCGCAGTTCGTCGCGGCGCGGTCTTGGGCGGCTCGACCTGCGCCTGAACAGACCATCGCCAAGGCTTGAATTCGCCCTCGGTAGCCGTCGAATTGCCTGGGCAGCGTATTCGAGCAATTCCACTCCGCCTGATCGACGCCCCATGCCGGGGTAAGCGCTTCGGCTGTGTCCGGTGGTGTGGCGAGTCGGAGCAGCGAACCCCTAGGTCCGGAAGCTGAGAGGCCTCGCGATCGCCCTGTCCGCCTCAAAGTCCAAGCGGGATAGGAGAGTTGTCATGATCCGACGACGGTTTACCGGTGGCTTTCTGGCTGCCGGCATGGTGGCTGCGGCCGCCGCGTGCGCTCCCATAACAGAGCGTGCGACAGGCAAGGTGCAGGTTGCCGCCGAGGTGCCGGTTGCCGCCACGGTTTCGCAACCGCCGTCCGAGACGCTCTCGCCTCTGTTGGAACAGGCGCTTCCGAATGTCAAAGGCAAGACGTTCACCTCCGCGATCGTAGATTTCCCGCCAGGTTCACGTGCGGTGCCGCATCGGCACGGCGAGGCTTTCGTGTACGCCTACGTGCTCGAAGGCACTTTGCGTAGCCAGATCAGTGGCGAGCCGGTGCGCACTTTCCACCAGGGCGAGGACTGGGTCGAGCCGCCGGGCGCCCACCATGTGCTCACGGAAAACACCAGCCGGACAAAATCGGCGAAGCTGCTGGTCGTCTTCATCTCCAACACAGGAGACAAGATCAAGGTCGATGACCCGCCGGGGTAGGGCATCGGTTACACAACCGGGGTAGTAGGAATTGCGGATTGCTCAACGGAAATTCACCGCCCTGCCCGATCGGAATCACCGGCCACGCGTACGACAGCGCCGATCAGGCGAGGTTGAGCGTGACACTCGATCTGGCGGTGCGCGAGGTGCACTCCGGCGAGATCGACCGGCACCTGCGGCGGTTTCGTCGACTGGTTCGCCGCTGGCCTGGGTCATGACGGGATCTCTGCCATCATCCCGCGCGAGCACCGGAGAATCTGATGTCGTACGACAACCTGCTGATCGTGCTGGCCGTAGCCGCCGGCGTCCCGTTCCTCCTCGCCACGGTGCCCCGGCTACCCGTACCCGGCGCGGTCCTTGAGATCGTGGCAGGTGTCGTCCTTGGCCCGGCAGTGTTGAACGTGGTGACGGCAGACACCGCCGTCCAAACGTTGTCGATCATCGGCCTGGGCTTCCTTCTCTTCCTGGCCGGACTTGAGATCGACATCCGACACCTGCGCGGTCCGCGGGCGGGACTGGTCAGTGTCGGCCTCGTCGGCACGGTCGCGCTGGCCGCAATCGTCGGCTTGTTGTTTCACGCAGCGGGACTGGTCGAGAGCCCACTGCTGATCGGCACTGCTTTGGTGGCCACGTCACTTGGGTTGCTGGTTCCCATCTTGAAGGACGTCGGCGCGATCGACCGGCCGGTCGGCCAGCTGACCATCGGCGGAGCCTCGGCCGGTGAGATCAGCGCTGTGGTGCTGCTATCGCTGTTCTTCTCCGAGCATTCGTCGGCCCCGGGCTCCAGGCTGCTGCTGCTCCTCAGTCTTGCCGGGCTGGCGGTACTCATTGTGCTGGCGTCGATCCAGGCGGGGCACTCCATGTGGCTGTCCCGAGCCGTGGAGAAGCTGGCGGACACAAGTGCGCAAGTCCGGGTCCGCTTGTCGATGCTCCTCGTCGTCGGGCTGTCTGCGATGGCCTTGCATCTCGGCTTCGAGGCCATCCTCGGTGCCTTCGTCGCGGGAGCCGTGCTCCGGTTGATCGACCCAGACACGGAACGGACCCACCCGCAGTTTCACATCAAACTCGAGGGTCTGGGGTACGGATTTCTCGTCCCGGTGTTCTTCGTGACGAGCGGCATCCAGTTCAATCTCGGCGCCCTGTTCGCCGACGCTGAGACGGTGTTGCGGGTGCCGATGTTCCTGGCCGCGCTTCTCCTGGTTCGCGGACTTCCTGCACTGGCCTACCGCGCTGCCGGTCTCTCCCGCGCGGAGGTCATGGCCAGCGGGCTCCTGCAGGCCACATCACTGCCGGTGATCGTGGCCGCGGCAACGATCGGCCTGAAGCTGGACGCCATCCGTCCGGAGAACGCCGCCGCGCTGGTGGCAGCGGGCCTCCTGTCAGTGGTTGTGTTCCCCTTGATGGCCTTGCGGCTGCTGGGCCGTTCCCATCCACCCACGCCGGCGGCGCCCGATCAAGTCGCCTAGCCCAGGGCGTTGACGTGCCTGGTGTCGCGGTGAGGCGGTGGGCAGGACCGGCCGGTCGCCGCCCTTGAGTACCACCCTTTGCGGGGCGCCCGCACCCAGTGGATCGATCGGCGCGCCCGACGCCGGCGATCAGGCCAAGCCCACGCCGGCCAGTGTGCGCTGAACGCGCCGATCGGGTACGGATCCCGATCGGCGCGTCGCGGACGGCAGGCGGCGGTATCAGCCCAGATGCCGGGCGAAGAACTGCAACGCGCTGTCCGCCTCGAAGGCCGGCACGTCCCCGTGCTTGCCGGGATTGGCGTGCAGCGTCTTCTCAGCCGAGGCCAGGGCGTCGAACAGTGCCAGGGCCTCCTCGCGCGGCACCCGCTCGTCGTCCCACTGCATCAGGAACTGCACGGGGACGGTGACGCCGGCGGCGGCCTCGGCCGAGGCCAACGACGTCCCGTTCAGCCCCAGCACCGCCGTACGGATCCGCGGTTCGGCGGCGACCAACGGAATGCCGAGAGCGCAGCCCAGCGACATGCCCCAGTAACCCACTGGGCCCAGATCCCCGAGCGCGTCCAGGACCGCGCGCCATTCCGGGACGGTCTGGGCGGCCAGCAGCGTGTGGAGCTCGGCCAGCAGCGGGACCGGGTCGCCCGCGTCGGCCATGCAGGCCCGCATCTCGGTGATGATCCGGTCGTGTTCGGCGCTCTTGGGCCGGTCGCCGTGAGCCGGGGCGTCGATGGCCGCCGCCGCGAAACCGCACTCGCCCGCCAGCCGGAGGGCGCGGCCCACGACACCAGGAGCCTGCTTGTGCTGTCCGCCGCCGTGTCCGATGAGGATCAGGGCGCAGGGTTCAGCGTCTTCCGGAGTCCACAGCACGCCGGGGATCTCGTCGAGGGTGAAGGATCGTTCGGTGACGCCGTCGGTCGACGTCTGCGAGGTGAAGCGCATGCGCGTTTCAAGCCTTTCGGGATGCCTTGTGCGGGCGCTCCCTAGGCGATACGCGGGAGGGAGCCCCGACCTGTCACAGCGTTGATCGGTCTCACCTCCTCCGGGTCGATACGGTTCACTTTGGTACCAAACGTATCACAACGGGCTTTACTTACTTCCCGCCAGGGCAAATGTTGTCCGGCACTACTTCTGCGGATCCAGCAATGAAGGAGGACCGGCTAAAGGTGTTCCGCGGGGATCGCTTCGTATTCTTTGCGGAGGGTCTCGAAGATCGGATGGTCTGCGTGCAGAGCGACGTCGTCGATGACGCTGATGGGGCGCACGCCGATCGCGGCGTTGGTGGCGAAGGCAGCCTGCATCCTCGGGATGTCGTCGACGTGTATGGGGACCGTGCTCGTCCGGTCGTGGACCTGCTGGAGCAGCCGCATGGTGATTCCCTCCAAGATGTCGCCGCTCGGCCAGACGACCCGTTCTCCGTCGTAGAAGCCGACGTTCCAGGTCGTCCCTTCCGCGACGAGGGACGCCTGGTCGATGAGCAGCGCGTCATCGAATCCGTCGAGCTGAGCCGTCCGGCGGTTACGCAGCACGCCGAACAGGCCCACGTTCTTCACCTGCGGTAGATCACGCTGGTATCTGACCGTCTGAACGCGTATCGGAGACAGCGGTAGGGAGCCTGTCGGCCGGGTGGTGATCAGGATCCGAGGGTGCGCCGTAGCGCCGGGATGGCTCAGCTCCAGGTCGGGGTCGAAGACGGTGACTCGTACGATGATCGAGCCGTCCACGTCTTCTACTGCTTGCCGAACGTACTCACGCACCCGTTCATGATCCAGGTGAGCTGCGAAGATGAGGCGACAGTCACGATCAAGTCGATCGAGATGGTGCACGAGGCCACGGACGCGCCCATTTTCCACACGCATCGTGGTGAAGTGGCCGTAGTTGACGAACCCCAGGGCTAGGAGTGTGTCGTGGGAGACAGGTGCACCATCGAGTAGCGCCATGGCGCGAGTATGACACTGCCGCGAGAGCCTGAAGTATTTCGCCATGACGTTCGTCGGGGGCGCGTTGACGTTCGGGTTCGCGGCCTTGCCAGTTATGTCCCCTGCGCGGTTGGGCGGCACGTGGGGTGAAGCGCTGCCGAGCAGATACCGGCGTTGCTCGCTCAGATGCCGATGAGCCGGACACGGTCGCCGCACAGCCGGGCCATGTCGTCGACATCGGAGGTCAGCATGGCCACCGGACCTGGCTGGCGCAGTGCCACCTCGGCGACCGTCGCGTCGATCGCGTACTTGTGGCCGTGCAGACCTGCGGCCTTGAGCAGACCCGCGGACGCCCTCGCCGCTGCCTCGGATACGGGCTCAACCTTGACACGGGAGAGCACCCACTGCAGCCGAGGCATGTTCATCCGCGTGTGGCTGACTTCCACGATGGTGTTGGCGCCAATGACGAAATCGGCACCCATGGTATGGAACACCTGGAACATCGCGAGAATCTTGCGGTCCTGCGCGATCCAGGCGGAGAGCCCCTGGGAGTCCAGGACGACGGTTTCGACGTGCTCGATCACGCCACGCTCGCCGAACGACCGGGGTCCGCCGCCCCGAAGATCCTGGAACGAGCCTGAGCCAGCTCCTCCTCGGTGAACTCCCCATGCTCCTCCTGGTGACGCAGCAGGTCGTTGCCGAGGAGTTGGTGCCGCAGCTGGCGTGCCACCGCCTCTGCGACATAGCCGGAGATGTTATCGGTGAGCTTCCTGAGTTCGGCTACCTGGTCATTCGGGAGTGTCACCGTGATGCGTGTCGTATCCGCCATGAAGCAAGCATACTACGGTATGCACATCGGCTCCGCTCCAGCCGTACCTCCGCCATGGATCGCCGGCCTCTCGCGCGATGAACCGGATGGTCCAGTCGAAGAGTCAGCCCGATGATGTCCAGATCTTGTCCGGGCCACCTGAGCCGAGGCCGCCGACCGGATCAGGCGGACTTGGCGGCCCAGGCGAGGGCCAGGCCGCCGAGGAGTGCCGCGGGCTGGTGGGGCGTGAGCAGTACGGCGACCAGCGCGGCGAGGGCGAGAAGGACGCACGCTCCTCGGGAGATGCCACGACGCCTCCAGCCGGCGCCCGCGATCGCGGCGAAGCCCACTCCGCAGAGCAGCATCTTCGGGATCAGACCCACGAACGCCAGCAGGCCAGGACCCTCCCACTGGGCATCGGTGACCGTGCCGGCCATGTCGGCGCCGAACGTCGCCATCGCCCATGCGGCCGCGGCGAGAAACGCGCAGCCCAGACCCGCGGTGATAGTGGCCCATCGGGGAAGTTTGGCGGGCCCGGAGAATGCGGGCAGCGCGAGGGCGAGCGTGATGAAGCCGATTGTGATCAGCACGTTGGCGGTGACGCAGAGCGGGCTGCGGACGGCCTCGCGGCCGCTGAGGTCCGCCAGCAGGAAGAAGCTGGAGATGTACGCGGCCGCGCCGGTCGCGCCGACGAGACCGCCTGCGACGACGGCGAACTGGGGTGTGAGGACGCGGCTTGACGAGGCTTGCGAATCGTACGAGGAGGCAGTCGTGGACATCGGTTTTCCTTCGGAGTGAGCGATCGGTGGTTGCCGTCAGCCAGAATGCGCGTCGGCGGCGTCGAGGTCAGCGGCCTGCGGGCTGATCGGGGTGTTCCCCTTGTGGGCGGACGCGGCGGGTGCGTTCCCCCGTGTGGGGGAAGGGGACGTCGCCCGTTCGGCGGTATCGCGACCCGGTTGCCGGGTCGTACCCTCCGATCATGAGTGCGACGCGGGGCTGGTGGGAGCGGGAGCAGCTGCTGGACGTGCTGCTCGCGCTGGCCCTCGCCGCGCTGGCCGTCAGCGACGTCTTCACCTACGATCCGGCGTCCGCCTTCCCGCAGCCCGAGCCGAATGCCGCACTGGTGCTGACGGCGCTGGTGGCCGGGCTGGCGCTCGCGGTGCGCAGGCGGTGGCCGGTCGCCGTGTACGCCTTCACGATCGCGGCCAACACCGCCTTCGAGTGGCAGGGCTTGGATCCGGGCCTGATCGGCGTCTGCGTGTTGTTCGCGCTCTACGCGGTGGCCGCCTGGCGCCCGGTCCCGATGTCGCTGGCCTGCTTGGTGACCGCATACGCCGCCGCGATCGTGGTCATGCTGCTACGGTCGCCGGCCCTGTGGTCGCCGGCGACGCTGCCCGAGTCCGGGTTCTTCGTCGTGGCCTGGGCCCTGGGTTTCTACGTGCGCCGCTGGCGGCTCGGCAGGCAGGAGGCGATGGCGCGGGCGTTGGAGGCCGAGAGGGGCCGGGCGCTGGCGGTGGAGCAGGCGGTGTTCGCCGAACGGCTGCGGATCGTCCGCGACCTGCACGACATCATCTCCCACACGTTGTCGGTCATCACCGTGCAGTCCGCTGTCGCCCGGCACCTGGTCGGCGCGCGGCCGGACCAGGCGGGGCCGGCGTTGTCGGCGATCGAGGAGGCCAGCCGGGCCGCGCTGGATGATCTACGGCGCATGCTCGGCGTGCTTCGCACCCCCTCCCCCGAGCACGACGGGCCGGCGCGTACCCGCCACGACGGACCGGCCCTTCCTGGGCGGCGGGAGCGGCTGCTCGATCTGCTGCTCGGGCTGGCGGTGGCCGCCGTGGCGGTGAGCAGCGTGCTCACGAAGGACCCGACCGACACCTACACCTATCCCGAGCCCGACCAGTGGCTGGTGCTGCTCGCCCTGGGTGCGGGGCTGCCGCTCACGGTACGGCGCCGCTTCCCCATGAGCGTGCTGGGCGTGGTGACGGCGTCGGCCTTCACGATCGCGGCGCTCGGCTGGAACGCCGGTCTGACCCCGTTGTGCATGATGATCGCGCTGTACACGGTCGCGGCCGAAGGGCGACGCCCGGTCGCGGTGGCAGGTCTGGCCCTGGTCTACGCCGAGATGGGCACGCTCGCCCTGCTGCAGGCCCCATACTTCGACCACCCGCTCGCCCTGGTCACCGTGGCCGCCGTCACCGTCCTGTGGGCGCTCGGCCGGTACGCCAGGCACCGGCGCCTGGCCCTGCACCACGCGGTCGAGCTGGCGCTGGAGGCCGAGTGGCGGCGGGCCAGGGACGCCGAGCGGGCCGTCGTCGAGGAGCGGCTGCGCATCGCGCGGGAGCTGCACGACGTGGTCTCGCACACGCTGTCGGTCATCGCCGTCCAGTCCGGCGTCGCCGGGCACCTCATCACCTCCCGGCCGCAGCAGGTGGCGCCCGCGCTCACCGCCATCGAGGACGCGGCTCGTACCGCCATGGACGATCTGCGCCGCATGCTGCGGCTCCTGCAGCCGGATACGGCGGCGGCCGGCCTCGCGCCGGCGCCCGGGCTGGCGGAGCTGGAGCTGCTGGCCTCCGTACACCGGGCCTCCCACGGCCCGGTCACGCTGGAGATCGACGCGTCCGTCGCGGACGCGCCGGAGAGCCTGCGGCTGACCGTCTACCGGGTGGTGCAGGAAGCGCTCACGAACGCGCGCAAGCACGCCCCGGGCAGCCCGGTGACGGTCGGCGTGCGGGCCGTGGACGGACGGATCGACATCCGGGTGGACGACGACGGGCCCGGCGCGCGCGCGAGCGGTGCCGGCGGAGGCGGGTTCGGCCTGGTGGGGATGGGGGAACGCGTGGCACTCTTCGACGGGATGCTGGAGGCGGGGCCGCGGGCGGGCGGCGGCTTCAGTGTCCATGCCACGCTTTCGGCCGGCAAGGAACGGGTGAGCCGATGACGACGCCGCTGCGGGTCGTGGTGGTCGACGATCAGGAGCTGGTCAGGGCCGGGTTCGTGGCCCTGCTGTCGGCCAGTGCCGATCTGGAGGTCATCGGGGAGGCCGGGCAGGGTGAAGAGGCCGTGCGGCTGGTCCGGGCCGCCCGGCCGGATGTGGTGTTGATGGATGTACGCATGCCGGTGCTCGACGGCATCGAGGCGACCCGGCGTATCACGGGCGATCCCGCGTGCGGGCAGACGAAGATCGTGGTGTTGACGACGTTCGGGCTGGACGGATACGTCTTCGGGGCGCTGCGGGCGGGAGCGGTGGGTTTTCTGCTCAAGGACACCCCGCCTGCCGAGTTGCTGCGCGCGGTGCGGGTGGCGGCCGACGGCGACGCGCTGCTGTCACCGTCGATCGCGCGCCGGCTCATCGAGGCTTTCGCGGTCGCGCCGCCGCCTGTCGTGGTCGCCGGGAAGCTGCCCGAGTTGACCGAGCGGGAGTCCGACGTGTTGCGGCTCGTCGCTCAAGGGCTGTCCAATGGTGACATCGCTGAGCGGCTGTTCATCGGGGCGGCGACGGTCAAGACGTACGTCAGCAGACTGCTCACCAAGCTCGACGCCACTACGCGGGTCCACCTGGTGATCCACGCCTACGAGTCCGGGCTGGTGACGCCGGGCGACGAACGCCGGTCATGATCTTAAGGGAGTCGGCTGATGACCAACTCTGCTCCGCCCTGCCGTCTTTATGCACTCGTCGCCACCGCCGCACCCGTGGCTCTGATCATGCGCCGCGGTCCTGCCGGCTGGTGGTCAGCGGCGCCGAGCGGATTATGCCTGGGACCGGATGTGGGTGGCGATCCTCTGCGCACAATCCAAGGCCTCGGTATGTGTGGTGTCCACCTCCAGGTCGTAGACCACGCCCTGGTGAACCACCTCTGCTTGCAACGCGGCCATGCCCTGGACCCGGTCCCCCCGGGCGATCTCGCGGCCTGCTGCGACCGCGCTCTCACATCGGACGCCGACCCACAGCACGTCCAGTCCGGCGAGAACCTTCTCCCACCGCTGCTGGGACGCGGCTCCACCGAGGAAGACGTCATCCACGATCACCCCAGCGCCCGCCCGGGCCGTCGCGGCGACGCCCTCCATCCACGCCGCGTCCAGCTTCCGGAACAACGGACCGACACTCACCCCGCCGTCCGGCGCGAACTCGATCCCCCCATCCGATCCCTGCATGGACGCGGGCATCGCCTCGATCAGCGAGTCGACGCCGAAGGCAAGCCATGGATCCGGCAGGACGGCCTGCAGACAGCGGGCGATACCCGACTTTCCCGAGCTGGAGCCGCCATTCAAAACGATCACTTGGGTCACCGCACCACACTAGAAGCCGTGCCCAAGATCTGAAAAATGCTTTTCAGCGGGCGTCGAGCGGATCAGCGGATGAGGGCGCGGGTGAGGAGGCGCTGCAGGGCGTCCTGCTCCTCGGAGGACAGCGGGGCCAGCGGGGAGTCCTTGGAGACAGCTCCAGGAGGCAGGACATCTAACTAGCGCCTTGACCACTCTCTACCTCCATACTGGATGTCGTGCTTGGGCGGCTCGATGAGCAGCGGGAGATCGATCGTGTGCTCGGCCACGCGAAGGATGGCCGCAGCGGCGCCCTGTTCGTCACCGGAGACGCGGGCATCGGCAAGTCGGCGCTGCTCGACTACGCGGAGTCCCAGGCAACCGGCTGGCGAGTGCTGCGCACGCGCGGGGTGGAGTCGGAGGCGGCCATCCCGTTCGGTGCGCTCCAGGTGCTGCTCCGCCCGGCGCTGGGTCAGGTCGGCAAGCTCCCCATCGGCCAGGCGATCGCGTTACGCAGCGCCTGCGGGTTGGCCACGTCGGCGATCTGTGACCGCTTCCTCGTCGGCCTGGCCGCCCTGACCTTGCTGTCGGAGCTGGGCGGCGAGCCGGTCCTCTGCTTGATCGACGACACGCAATGGATAGACCGTACGTCGCTGGACGCCTTGACGTTCGCGGCCAGGCGGCTGCACGCCGAGGGCATCGCCATGATCTTCGCCGGTCGCGGTGGCGGGAGCGCGTACGGGCTCGCGGAGCTGGCGTTGGACGGCCTCGGCGAAGAAGCGGCGGCCGCGCTGCTGGCCGGGAATTTCCCGCCCCAGGTACGCCGCAGGATCATCGCCGAGGCGCAAGGCAACCCCCTGGCCCTGCTGGAGCTGTCGGCGCAGCTCACCCCGCGCCAGCGAGAGGGCCGATTAGGCGCGTTACCGTCCTACGTCGACGCCGGGGCGCCGACCCGGAGGGTCCAGCGGGCCTTTCACGAGCAGATCACCGGGCTTCCCGAAGCCACCCAGGCCGCCCTGCTGATCGTCGCCGCCGACGACACCGGGGAGCCGGCCGTGCTGCTGCGCGCGGCGCAGCAGCTCGGCTGCGACGCGGCGGACTTGGCGGCGGCCGAGCGCGCCACCATGATCCATGTGACGGCCGACGGCGTGGTGAGCTTCCGGCATCCCCTGATCCGAAGCGCCGCCTATCAAGCCGCGCCCTACTTCCGCCGCCAGGCCGCGCACCTCGCCCTGGCCGAGGCGCTCGACGACAGCCACACCGATCGGCGGGCTTGGCACCGCGCGGCCGGCAGGCCGGCGCCCGACGAGTGTCTCAGCCAGGAGTTGGCGGGCGTGGCCATACGGGCGCGCCTTCAGCAGGATGCCGCGGCTGCCTCCGCCGCGTTCGAGCGGGCCGCGGAGTTCACCGCCGTGCCCGGCCGGCGTACCGAACTGCTGCTGTCCGCCGCCGAGCAGGCGATGCACGCCGGGCAGCTGCCGCGCGTGGAACGGCTGGCCGCACGCGTCGAGGCGTCGGCGGACCCGGCTCGGCTGGCCCGGGTCAACGCCTGGACCTCTGGCGAACGCGGCAACCCTGATCATGCGGCCCGCAGTCTTGTCGAGGGGGCCGGCATGGTGGCCGACCCGGAGGTGGCCGGGCAGCTGCTGTGTGACGCGATTCGCGCCGCCTCCCTCGGTGGGAACGCGGCGATCGCTCGTGAGGCCGAGGCGGCTCTGCGTGCTCTCGCGCTGCCGCCTGCCTCCGAGATGCTGTGCGTTCAGGCACGCGGTATGGCCACGGTCACCCGGCTCATCGAGGGCGACCCGGTCACGGACCTGGCCGACCTGCGTACGGCGGCCGTCCGGCTCGCCGCCGATCCGGACATGCTGCCGCTTGCCACCTCGCTGAGTCTCGTGGCCGGGGATGAGCGTACGGCCCGCGACCTGGGCGCGCAGTTCGTGACCCGCTGCCGTGACGGCGGGTGGATCGGCGTGCTGCCGGACGCGCTGGCGTTGCTGGCCCAGGCACAGATGCTGTGTGATCAGCACGCGGAGGCGACCGCGGCGGCGCAGGAGGCGCTGGCCATCTCGGGTGACACCCATCAGCAGCACCGAGTCGGCCAGATCAGCGGGGTGCTCGCCTGGCTGGCCGCGGTTCGCGGTGACGTCCAGTCCTGTCTCGATCTGGCCGCACGGGCGAGCCGGGATGTGCCGTCTGTCCGGGCGATCGCCGCGTGGGCCGTCGGCCTCCATCACCTGGCCGCCTGCGACTGGGAGCAAGCGCGCGTGCACCTCATGGAGGTGTCGGCCAACCATGCCGTTGTGGGCTTGTTCGCGGCACCCGACCTGGTCGAAGCAGCGGTCCGGAGCGGCCGGCCCGCAGAGAAGGCGGCGCGTGGGTTCGAGGAATGGGCCGCGGCGGTGAATCGGCCGTGGGCGGTATCCGTCGCCGCGCGGCTCAAGGCCATCACGGCGAACCGCCACATCCACTTCGAGGAGGCCCTCGGCGTCGGGGCGGATCAGCCGTTCCAGACGGCCCGTACGCGACTGCTCTATGGCGAGTGGCTCAGGCGGGAACGCCGCCGCGGCGACGCCCGCCGGCAGTTGCGGATGGCCATGGAGCTGTTCGACCAGCTCGGGGCCGGTGCGTGGCGGGCGCGGGCGCGCGCGGAGCTCCAAGCCACGGGTGTCACGGCTCCCCCCGCCGGTGGCCGGCGGGCGGAGCTCCTGACCGCGCAGGAACGGCAGGTCGCGTTGCTGGCAGCCGAGGGGATGTCCAACCGGCAGATCGGCTCACGGCTGTTCCTCAGCCCTCGCACGGTGGGCCATCACCTGTCGAACGCGTTCCGCAAGCTGGGGATCTCCTCACGCGAGGAGCTGGCCGGAGTGATGACGGATATGACGCCCCGGTAGCACACCCGCATATAGGTCATATCAGCGGATACGTGCATGATCGTCTGCGAAGTACCGTGCAGCCACCCCACCGAATGGAGTGCGCATGCACAAGTTACGCAGACTCGGCATTGCCCTCATTCTCGCCATCTGCGCCGTGGCCGTCACCGGACAACCCGCGCACGCCGCTCCGGGCAGAGCCGACGGGAAACGTATCACCGTGCTGGTCCACGGCTTCGATCGGGAGGCCGACGTCAACTGCGCCGGCGGCTGGAAGTCCGCCAAGGATCTGCTGACCGCCAACGGCTGGACCAACGTCTACACGTTCGGCTACTACACCGGGGCCACCAACTGCGATGTGAAGGTCGATGGCACCACCGACACCCGCATCCAGGAGGTCGGCCGCCAGCTCGCCTGGACGGTCTATTACTACTGGTCCGGCCACGGTGTCGCGATCGACATCATGGCCCACTCGATGGGCGGCCTCGTCTCGCGGGCCGCGATCGAGGGAGTGCGCAGATACGGCGCCGCCGTGTCCGCCGCCGACCTGCCCCAGCTGGCCTCGCTGGCCGACGTTGGCACTGCCGCATGGCCCAGCGGCTGGCCGCCGTACCTGTACATCGAGGACATCGTGACCCTCGGCACCCCGCACAAGGGCATCAGCGGCGTTCTGGAGGCGTGTGCGCTCACGCACGAGCAGTGCAGCGACATGCGCGAGGGGAGCGGCTTCCTGTCCTGGCTCGGCGGGCTGAAGTCCTCGGAGATGGGCACCGACTACACCCTGCTCGGCTCGGGCTATGACGACACGGTCAGCGGCGAGTCGGCGGTGAAGAGCTGGGACAGCGACGTCAGCCATGCCGCCGTGTACTACAAGGCCTCGGACGGTGACACCATCACCCACACCGAGATGCGTTCCGAGAAGAGCACGGCGTTCGACGCCGTCTGGCGCAATCTGGACGACAGCGGCACGGGCTACTACAACCCGCCGCTCGTCCAGGGCATGTATGGCATCTACAACCACATGCTCTATTAGGGCGACGACCGCCCGGCCGGCCGGGACGTACCTCTCCCGGCCGGTCGGCTTCCGTGGCGAGCCGGCTCGCGTTCAGACAAGATCGTAGGCATGGTTTCGAAAGTGCAGAACGTGGCGATCGACTGTGCTGACGCGTACGAGCTGGCCCGGTTCTGGAGCGAGGTGACGGGCTATCCGCTTCATCCCGAAGACCGGCCGGGAGACAAGGAGACCGAGGTGATGCTGCCGCACGGCCCATTGCTGTACTTCAACCAGGTGCCGGAGCCCAAAACGGTCAAGAATCGCCTCCACCTTTGCCTGCGGCCTGAAACCTCGCGGGAGGAGGAGATCGAGCGGTTGCTGGGCATGGGCGCCGGCTTCGTCGCCGACCATCGCCGCCCGGACGGGTCGGGCTGGGTCATCCTCGCCGATCCTGAAGGCAACGAGTTCTGCGTCCTACGGGGCGAATCCGATCATGCCGTGAGGTAGCGGGTGCTGTGGTCGCCCGCGGCCGGATCAGACCACGTACACCCGCCCCCACTGTTTGCACCGGCGGGCACTCATCAGGCGCTGACCTTCAGCTGATGGACGCGTTGCTTGGACAGTCCCATGACACGTGCCGTGTCCGGCTCCGACCAGTGGCTCGTGAGTGCCTTCGCGACCGTGACGGCCAGCTCCGCGGCACGCCTGGTATGAGCCTCCGCCAGCGCCTTCTCGTGGTGGTATTCGGCTACCAAACCAGCCACGTCCTCGGGTAGGTCGAACACGAAGTCCACGCCGGGGGTGTCCTCAGGCCAGGCCCAGGCGTGGATCTCCGCCAGATCACGCTCCATCTGGGACAAGGAGCTCGCCACGCCGACGCCCTCGGTCTCCCCGGTCGGGCAACGAGATACCCAGCGCCCGTTCTCGTAGGTAATGAAGTAGGTGATCGTCTTGCTCATCGGCCCATCCTTTCGGTGACCGCCTTCAGGCGCTTGAGTGCCTCATGAAAGAGCTCGGGGTCGCCGTCCGGGTTGGCAGGGATCATGACGGGAACCGAGACGATGCCATTTTTGATCACGCGCACCGCACACATGTCGCCCTTGAGGTGGTACAGCCAGTCAGCGGCCGCACCTACTGCCGCCACTATGGCTGCGACCTCGGCTAGCTGGCGCATGTGCGGGGGAAGGTCCCCGGTCACGACATGAGGATACTAGATTAGGAATTGGTCTCCTAGTCAAATAGGAGAGGGCGTGGCTGCCGTCACAGGGACAAGATCGTCGCGGAGCTTGCGGAGAACCGCCGCCCGCACGCTCACCAACAATCGATCAAGGTCCTCCGCTTTCAGGAGGGCCGGGCCTGCAGTGCTGCGGCGAGTGTGCCCAACACCGCCCGGCCGAGCTCGTACGGGTCCGCGCCCTCGTTCTGATCGGCCAGGGGGCCGTCGCGCCAGAGCACCGCGAGGCCGTGCACTGCCGCCCAGCCCAGCACCACCAGGTGCAGCGTGTCCGGCCGGGTGCTCCACCCTTCCTGCTGCGCTTGGACGATCAGCTGGGTCATCGTGTCCTTAGTGGCCTGGGCTCCGGCCCGTAGCGCCGGGTCGTCACGGTGGTGCAGCTCAGGCCGCCACATCACCTCGAACAGCCCCGGCCGCTCCCGCGCGAACCCGATGTACACCATCCCCAGCTCCTGGATCCGGTCGGCGGCGGGTGCCGCATCCAGGCGGGACAGTGCGCCGCGCATCCGTGTCCCCAGCTCCGTGAAGCCCTCGACCGCCAAAGCGGTGAACAACCCCCGTTTGTCCTGGAAGTGGTAGGCCGGGGCCGCATGACTCACCCCGGCCCGCTTGGCGATCGACCGCAGGCTCACCTGCGCGAACCCCTGGCCTGCCACCTCCTCCTCGGCCACCTCCAGCAACGTGGCCCGCAGATCACCCTCGAAGTAGGTCGGGTTACGCATTCCCGCAGCATGACCCGGGAGCTTGTCACTGTCAATCTGCGTGCCTATGCTGAGCTTGTCACTGTCAAGCTCAGCTCACGGTGAGGCGGGCCCGCATGTCACACCCCTTCGACGACCTACGCCCCCACCGCCACCTCCGCCTGACCACATACCGGGCCTCAGGCGAGGCGGTGCCGACCCCCGTCTGGTTCGTCCACCATGACGGAGCCCTCTACATCAAGACCGGCGCCCACACCGGCAAGGTCAGACGGGTCCGGCGCAACCCCCAGGTCAGCATCGCCCCGTCCACCTCGCGCGGCACTCCCCGGGGAGCCGATCTCCCAGCGCTGGCGGAGGACGTCGGCCAAAAGGTCCCCGCTGCAGTCCATACGGCATTCCTCCGCCGCTACGGCCTCCTGCAGCGCCTCCGGGACTTCCTGATCGGACGCCGCCGCATCACCCCGACTTTCCTGAAAGTCACCGTGGCCGATGGCGGCTCGAACCCGTTCCCCGTCAGAAATACCTCGGGGTGAGGTCAGTGGTGGGCCAGGTCTTCACGGTGCCGATCGCCTGGCCGAGGATAGGGTCGATCGAGTCGAAGTCGGGCGTCCCCTCCTCCTCCCTGCGATTGAAGATGGCGCAGTAGCTGACGCCGTTCTGCACCCGGGCGAGGAAGCTGAACGTGCCAGGCATGCTGCCGTTGTGCCAGGTGTTCAGCCCTCCGGCGTTGTTGTCGCGCACGTTCCAGCCGAGGCCGTACCAGGAGCCGCCGGAGGTCACGCCGGTCTCGGGCTTGGCGAAGGTCCGGGAGATCGACGTGGCGTTGAGCACGGGGCCGGCGGTGTTGAAGACGAAACCCCACTTGACCATGTCGACGGCCGAGGCAAGCCAGCCGCCGTTGGCGTCCTGGTTGGGCATGTTGAAACCGCCGTACGGGAACGGCACGACGGTGCCCGACTGGTCCACGACGCTCTTGTTGGTGTACGCCGACTCGTAGGCGACCTCAGTGGAGAAGGCCTCGGAGCGGAGGCTGCGGCCGAGCCGCGGCCGGGTGATCCCGACGGGGGCGAGCAGCTTCTGCCGCACGTACGACTCGTAGCTCATGCCCGAGACCTTCTCGATGACCCGGCCGGCCAGCATGTAGCCGTAGTTGCTGTAGACGAACTTCGTGCCGGGGTCGAAGTCGAGCTTGCGCGCGGTGACGTACTTGATGATGTCGGCGTGGTCGATCGGCAGCGGCACGTCCAGCGACGCGGAGATCGTGTGGTCGAGCCACAGCGGGTCCTTCGACACGGCCTTGTCCCAGCCACTGGTGTGCTGGAGCAGCCGCCACAGGGTGACGTTCGCCAGCCGGGGGTCGGCCGTGGTCGACAGGCCCAGCAGGGACGCGACCTTCGTGCCCAGAGTCAGCTTGCCGTCCTGGACCAACCGGACGATCGCGGCCGCGGTGAGGCTCTTGCTGAGGCTCGCGACCCGGAACAGGGACGTGGGCTGCACCCGCACGATGGGGGTGCCGGGCTTGGAGTAGTACCCGTAGCCGCGCGCGAGCAGGATCTTGCCGTTCTTGGCGACTGCTAGCTGCGCGCAGGAGATGTCCCGCTCCGTGATGAACGTCTTCATCGCCTTGTCGAAACCGGCCAGCGCGCTCGGCACAACACCAGTGGTCAGCAGGTCACCCGAGTCGGCTCGTACGGGACCCGCTCCGAGTGCGATTGCCGGCACGGCGCCCGCACTCGCCTGGAGAAGCCGTCGCCGGCTGAGCATCGCCACATTGCCCCCTATTGCCACAAGAACCTCAACAGGGGTCTTTACTACCACAGTCATCACAACGGATGATCTCGACCCGACTGAGGCCGATGTCCGGGATGGGCCGGATTCCGGCCGGGCACCGCTACTCGACCCGATCGGTACGCAAGAAGGCAGGCGGCCTGCCCTGCTTCCATTCCGCGACGTCCAAGGCGTTGAGCGCCTTGGCGATGCTGCGTTCCTCATAGCCGAAGTGCGATTCCACGATCGCCGTCAAGCCGTCCACCTCTCCCCGGACCCGTCGTGCCTCCCGCGGATCCCTGCCGGTCTCCGGGTCCAGCCCGTCGACGAGCTCTCGCAGCCGGCGCAGGATGTCGGCGACCAGCCGGTGGTCCTCGCGCAGCTTGTCCAGGACCGGCGCCAGCTCGGGGTGCCGCGCGGCCAACGCCGGGAAGGCGCCGTCGTCCTCACCGGTGTGGTGCCGTTCCAGCGCCGTACAGAAGGCCAGGCAGTGCGCTCGCAGGTCCCTCGGCCGCGTGCCGCCGTCGAGATAGGCGTCCACCTCGTCGCCGAGGCTGGCGAGCTCCCCGCGGAGCCAGTCGTGAACGCCGATCAGCTGATCACCGAACGCCGCCAAGCGCGCATCACGCATGGATGTCTCCTGGCGAGGTCGGCAAGGCCACGGGCCGGGGCCGTTCGCACGTGCTCGCGATCGTCACCGCCGCCCCGGAGTGCGCCGAGGTCAGCAGTGACTCCATGACGTCGAGCACGTGGAAGGCCAGCGTCCCGCCCGCACGCGGCTCCTGGCCCGCCGGGGTCGCGGCGAAGTCGGCCAGGCCCACGCCGCGCCCGGCCTCGAGGTAGCCCGCCGACACGGGAAGGTCACGCCAGCCCTCTTCGCCGATCCTCGACACCTGGACGAGGCCGTCGAAGTGGTTCGGGTTGGGTACGACGAGCGAGCCCTGCTCGCCGTGCACTTCGATGTGGGACGCCTTGGTGGCGGCCGCGTCAAAGCTCATCACCAGCGTGGACAGCGCTCCGGAGGCGTGCACGAGCACTCCGGTGACGTGGGTGTCGACGGTGACCGGGATCTCCTCGCCGCGGCGCGGGCCCGAGCCGATGGTGCGCTTGGCGCGGGTGCGGTTGGCGGCGCCGATGACCGTCGTCACCGGCCCGAGCATGGTCACCAGGCTCGTGATGTAGTAGGGGCCCATGTCCAGGAGGGGGCCGCCGCCAGGGACGTAGTAGAAGTCGGGGTTCGGGTGCCAGCGCTCGTGGCCGGGCGTCGCCATCGTCGCGGTCGCCGCGACCGGTCTGCCGATCAGGCCGTCGTCGATGGCCTTGCGGGCGGTCTGCGTTCCCGTTCCTAACACCGTGTCCGGCGCGCAACCCACCCGTACCCGGGCGTCCTCGGCAGCCCGCAGGATGCGCTCGGCGTCCTTCGCCGTCGCCGCAATTGGCTTCTCGCAATAGACGTGCTTGCCCGCGGCGATGGCGGCGAGCGCGATCTCGGCGTGGGCGGCGGGAATGGTGAGGTTGAGTACGACGTCGACGCGCGGATCCGCCATCAGCTCCGGCACGCTCAGCACGTCGACGCCCGCGTACGACCGCACCGCCTCCCGTGCCCGGTCAAGGTCCAGATCGGCCACGGCCACCAGCCGCAGCTGCGGCAACCGGTCGATGGTCTGGAAGTACTGGGCCGAGATGGCACCGCATCCGACGATGCCCACGTTCATCGGCTGGCCCACAACATTCCCCTCTCGATGATCGTGCGTACGCTGTCGTTCCGTAGAACGTCGAGGCTGTGCCCCGGGGTGGTGACGAAGATCCGCCCGTTGCCCCAGCGGCGGGTCCAGATCGCCGGCGAGGTGACCTCCCGGTGCCAGGGATCCCACGGGCGGACCTTCTGCGTCGTCGTCGCCAGCACGTCGATGTAGTCGTCCGTCAGCACCCAATACTGCTCGGTGACCAGGTCGAAGTCTTCGATGCCCGCCGTGATGGGGTGGTCGCTCGCCTCGGGCAGCATGTTCACGGTGTACGGCACGAAGTTGTCGGCCTGCGAGCCGTCCCGCTCACCCGGGTCCTTGCCCGGATGGCAGGCGAACTGCCCGCCGATGAGGTGCAGGTAATCCGAAGAGTTGCGGTAGGAGTCGGCGATGCCGCCGTGCCAGCCGGCCATTCCCGTGCCGGCCCGGATCGCGGCCTCCAGCCCCCGCAGCTCCGCCGGCTCGATCGTGCCCATGGTGTAGCACTGCACGATGAGGTCGATGCCGGACATGAGCGCGGAGTCCGCGTACGGTGCCGGGGAGTCCGCCAGGTGCACCTCGTACCCGTGCTTTTCGAGGAACGGAACGAAGAGATCGGTGGCCTCCACCGGGGAGTGCCCTTCCCAGCCGCCCCGCACCACGAGAGCTCTACGGCCCTGGTCGTCTGTCATGCTTTCGCCCCATCGATCGCTCAGGAGTCAACGCGTCCGATCGTCGCATCTCTGGCCGATGCGCTCCAAAGCGGGGCAGACTCCCCTGGAAAACCTGTCGCCGGAGCGCTTGAGCAGGGATACGGTCGCCGGGTGCCCGACCCCATCTTTGCGCACCCCCGCCTCGCACCCGTCTACGACGCCTTCGACGGAGAGCGCGACGACCTGCCCGCCTATCTCACCATCGCCGATGAGTTGGGCGCGGACCGGGTGCTGGATGTCGGCTGCGGCACAGGATCCCTGGCGGTCCTGCTCGCCGGGACCGGCCGCACCGTCGTGGGCGTCGACCCGGCGGAGGCGTCGCTGCAGGTCGCGAGGTCGAAGGACGAAGCCGGGACGGTCACCTGGGTCCATGGCGACGCCACGACAGTCCCCACGCTCAATGCCGATCTGGCGGTGATGACCGGGAATGTGGCGCAGGTCTTCCTCACCGATGACGAGTGGTCGGCGAACCTCCGGGGCATCCATGCCGCTCTTCGTCCCAGGGGGTATCTCGTGTTCGAGACCAGACGCCCGGAACGCCGGGCCTGGGAGGAATGGGCTGCCGACACTGCTCCCCTCGTCCTTGACGTCCCTGGGATCGGGCCGGTGGAGCGGCGTCATGAGGTCACCGAGGTGCGTCTTCCGTTCGTCTCCTTCCGGTCCGCTTACAGGTTCCTGGCGGACGGCGCGGTGGTCACCTCCGACTCGACCCTCCGGTTCCGGAGCCGCGACGAGGTGGAATCCAGCCTGGGCAACCACGGCTACCGAACGCTCGACGTGCGAGAAGCCCCCGATCGTCCGGGTCTCGAGTTCGTGTTCATAGCCGAGCGCACGACCTGAGCCAACGGGCAGAAGCAAGCGGCCGCCCGGATCGAGCCCCCGCCGGGGGCTCGATCCGGGCTGCACGATCTTGGTGTCAGCCGCAGTTCATGAACTTGCCCCGCCTGGCCGAGGCGATCCCGAAGTCCCTACGGGTGTCGGTGGTGTGGCCCTCGAAGTCCACGCACTCACGCTTGCCGTAACCGATGGCGGCGGCGTAGTAGCGATACTTCCTCGCGGTGAGCGTGCCCGGGTCCCGATAGGCGCCACCGCCCGTCACATGGAGAATCGCCTGCGTGTACGTCGCCGTCCCGGCATAGGCGGTCTTGATCACCGTGACGCAGTTCTTCTGCAGGCCGCGGTTCCACATCAGCCAGACGTACCCCCAGGTGGATCCCCCGTTCTTCAGCGCCCTTTTGTTGTCCTTCACGTGCGTCCATCCACCACGCCCGGATTCCTTGGCACACGCGGCCTCCGGCGTGTAACCGGCGGCCATGGCGGGGGCGGGGTGGGCGAGGACCGTGCCTGCGACGAACAGGGTGGCCGCGGCAAGGACCTTCGCTGACTTGCGCATGCGTTCATCCTTCTCAAGGCGGCCGGGCGGGTGCCTGACCGCGGTCATGACAACAGGTTGGCATGATCGCCAATTCTGGTCATGCTCTCACGGAAGAGATCCAGATGCGATCAGTTTCGGCCGTCAAAGACCTATATTTCGGTCCTGCACTACCCGGGGACTGACAGGACGGTCATCGCTCTCGCTGGAGGCTTCGCAGGTAGGCGGCTACACGGTGCTTGCTGCCGTACTCGGCCCAGCCGAGCGGGGTCGAGTCGTGCTCGGTGTCCTTGATGGTCGGGTCGGCGCCGAGCTCGATCAGTGTCCTGGCGGTCTCCACGTCGTCGTTCCAGGCCGCGTCGTGCAGCGGAGTGGAACGACGACGATGGTTCACGTCGAAGCCGAGACCGGCGAGCAGCCGTACCGCCGCGGGCTTGCGCTGCCCCGCCGCGGTGTTGATCAGCTCTGGGTAACGGGCGAGCGCTCGCGCCGGCAGGTCCGGGCCGAGTCCGGCCACCGCGTCGGCGTCGGCGCGCATGCAGGCGGCTCTGAACGCGTCCATCTCGTCCAGTGCCGCCGAGGCGCCCGCCGCGGCGAGGATCTCCGCGACGTCGGTGTGCCCGTTCAGCAGAGCGAGCTCGTACGGTGTGCGTCCGCCGAACGCCGGGTGGCCGCCGAGGCCGTCCCCCTGCGCGCCGTGTGCGAGGAGTAGCCGGGCCCGTCGCGAGCCGCCACGCAGAGCGGCGGTGGCCAGTTCTTCCCGCATCAGCTGCTGCGGGGACTGCATGGTCGGACCCAGCCGGGCATGCCACGGCCCGCCCTCACCGCGGCCGAGGCCGTACTCCAGCAGCAGCTCGAGATGAGTGGTGTCGTCGGAGAAGGAGCCACCGAGCCCGAGGTTGTAGAGGGTCTGGCTGTCGTTGGGGTCGGCTCCCGCCTCCAGCAGCAGCCTGGCCAGCGCCAGGCCCTGCGGGTGCGGTGGCTGGTCGCCCTCTCCTCCGCCGAACGCGCCGGTGAGCGCGGTGAACGGCGAGGTCAGCCCGTCCCACAGGAATCCGGCGTTCGGATCGGCGCCGTGGTCGAGGAGGAGCCGGGCCGCCGCCACGTACTGGCCGGGAGCATGGAGACGCGCGTAGGTCAGGTACAGCAGCGGCTCCCATCCGAAGGGGCCGCCCTGCGCCCGGGCGAGCCCGGAATCGCCGGCCAGCGCGCCGGCCAGCGCGTCTGCCGAGCCGGTGGCCGCCATCGTGAAGACGTTCGCGGTGGGCAGCTGCGGGTGCCGGGCCAGCAGCTGGTCGGCTTCCCCGGTCCGGCCCGGGTAGTCCGAGCCGTAGGTCAGGCAGGCGAGCCGCAAAAACTCCTCCGGCAGCTCCTCGCTCGGCGCGACCCGGTGCGGCGATCGGGAGTACCGGTCGACGGTGTCGAGGTGTTCTTTCAACCTGGGCCAGCTCGCGAAGCCGTACATGCGGGCGGTGACGAGCTGCGCGTCGGACAGCTTGAGCGTCTCCGGCGGCCGGGGATGGAACTCGGTGACGAGCCCCAGCGCCTCAGGGACTCCCGCCTTCACGTACTGAAGGAGTGTTTTGGCCTGCTTGCGGAGCCGTTCGATGCTGGGGTTGTCGGGCAGGCGATGGATCGGCACGAGTGCCTCCTTTCCGTATGGCCCGGTGTCCGCATGATCAGGCCGGAAAAGAGGTGACGAGCGGGTCGTTCGACGAGCATCAGGTGGGCTTTGCCCTTCCCGCGGACCGGTGGCGCCCTGGGCGCGCTGTAGCTAGCATACGCCGATGGGTTTTGGTGGTATTCCCACAACTGGTGGCGCGTAGCCTGCACGGTCTGCGACATGGCGCTGCCGGCCCGGCACAGGGAAGGGTGGAGACTACAGGGGGTGTCGCCGTCTCGCGGCGCGCATATCGTTGTCTACAGGCGCGCATATCGTTGTCTACAGGAGGGCTCGGTCGGGTGTTCAGTCGTGTCGCCATCGTCAACCGTGGTGAGGCCGCTATGCGGCTCATTCACGCCGTACGGGATATCGCCGCGGAGACCGGGACACAAATCGAGATCGTCGCACTGCACACCGACGTCGACCGCACAGCCACCTTCGTCCGCGAAGCGGACCTGTCCTACGATCTCGGTCCCGCGTCCGCGCGCCCGTACCTCGATCTGAAGGCGCTGGAGCGCGCGCTGGTGGAGACGGGGGCCGACGCCGCGTGGGTCGGCTGGGGCTTCGTCGCGGAGGACCCGGCGTTCGCGGAGCTGTGCGAGAAGATCGGAGTCACCTTCGTCGGACCGAGCGCCGAGGCCATGCGCAAGCTCGGCGACAAGATCGGCGCGAAGCTGATCGCCGAGGAGGTCGGCGTGCCGGTCGCGCCGTGGAGCCGCGGCGCGGTCGAGACCCTGGACGCCGCCCTGGCGGCGGCGGGCGAGATCGGCTACCCGCTGATGCTGAAGGCGACCGCGGGCGGCGGCGGGCGCGGCATCCGCGTGATCACGAACGACGCCGAGCTCGCCGACGCCTACGAGCGCACCAGCCAGGAGGCCGCGCGGGCGTTCGGCAGCGGCATCGTGTTCCTGGAGCGCCTGGTCACCGGCGCCCGGCACGTCGAGGTCCAGGTGATCGCCGACGGCGAGGGCACCGCGTGGGCGCTCGGCGTCCGCGACTGCTCGGTGCAGCGGCGCAACCAGAAGGTCATCGAGGAGTCGGCGTCGCCGGTGCTCAGTCCCGTGCAGACGGCCGAGCTCAAGGCGGCGGCCGAACGGCTGGCCGTCGCGGTCGGGTACTGCGGCGCGGCGACCGTCGAGTTCCTCTACCACCCCAGCGACAAGCTGTTCGCCTTCCTCGAGGTCAACACCCGCCTGCAGGTCGAGCACCCGATCACCGAGGTCACCACCGGGTTCGACCTGGTCAAGGCGCAGCTGTGGGTGGCGTCCGGCGGCAGGCTCGAAGGGGAGCCGCCGGTGGAGCGCGGGCACGCCGTCGAGGCCCGGCTGAACGCCGAAGACCCCGACCGCGACTTCGCCCCCTCCCCTGGCCGCATCGCGCGGCTGGACCTGCCCGCCGGGCCGGGCATCCGCGTGGACACCGGCGTCAGCGAGGGCGACACCATCCCCGCCGACTTCGACTCGATGATCGCGAAGATCATCGCCTATGGCCGTGATCGCGACGAGGCCCTCGGCAGGCTGCGCCGGGCGATGGCGCAGACCACGGTGATCATCGAGGGCGGCGCGACGAACAAGAGCTTCGTGCTCGACCTGCTCGAGCAGCCCGAGGTGATCGACGCCAGCGCGGACACCGGCTGGATCGACCGCGTCCGCGGCCAGGGCAGGCTCGTCTCGCACCGGCACTCCGCCGTCGCGCTGGCGGCCGCCGCCATCGAGGCGTACGAGGAGGAAGAACGCGTCGAGCGGCAGCGGCTGCTGTCGACGGCGTTCGGCGGACGCCCGCAGGTGCAGCACAAGAGCGGCCGGCCGCTGGACCTGAAGCTGCGTGGCGTCGGCTACCGCGTGCGCGTCGCGCGGATCGGCGCGCATCGCTTCCGCGTCGGCATCGAAGCGGGTGGCGACGTCCGCACCGCCGACGTCGAGCTCGACCGCTTTGACCGGCACACCGGTCAGATCGTCGTCAACGGCACCCGGTACCGCCTGCTCACCAGCACGCACGGGCCGATCCACCTGGTCGAGGTGGACGGCGTGACGCACCGGGTCAGCCGCGACGAGGGCGGCGTCGTCCGCTCGCCCGCGCCCGCGCTGGTCGTCGCCACACCACTGCAGGTCGGCGCCGAGGTCGAGGCGGGCGCGCCGGTGCTGGTGCTGGAGAGCATGAAGATGGAGACGGTGCTGCGGGCGCCGTTCAGAGCGCGGCTGAAGGAATGTG
Organism: Nonomuraea sp. 3N208; assembly: GCF_052245935.1. NCBI lineage: Bacteria > Bacillati > Actinomycetota > Actinomycetes > Streptosporangiales > Streptosporangiaceae > Nonomuraea > Nonomuraea sp. 3N208. The sequence continues at coordinate 318,105 of NZ_JBQQBR010000004.1, forward strand.
CCGTGTCCGTGGGCACCCAGGTGCAGACCGGGGCGCCACTGCTGCGGCTGGAGCCGCTCGCCGACGACGACGACGCCGCGGCCAAGGACACCTCTGCCGTCGGGTCCGTCGAGCTGGACCTGCCCGCCGCGCCCGGGAAGATCTCGGCACGGGAGCGCACCGTGCGCGGCCAGGAGGACCTGTGCAGCCTGCTGCTGGGCTTCGACGTCGACCCGCACGACGAACGCAGAGTGCTCGACGACTACCTCTCCGCACGCCGGGCGGCCGCCGAGGACGGTCACCGGCCGCTGGCCGACGAGCTCGGACTCGTCAACGCGTTCGCCGACCTCGCCGAGCTGAGCCGCAACCGGCCGGCGGGCGAGGACGGCGGCGGTGACGAGCATGTGCACAGCGCCCGCGAGTACTTCCACACCTACCTGCAGAGCCTCGACGTCGAGCGGGCCGGGCTGCCGGAGTCGTTCCAGGCCAAGCTCGCCAAGGCGCTCGGCCATTACGGCGTCACCGAGCTGGAGCGCTCCCCCGAGCTCGAGGCCGCGGTGTTCCGGATCTTCCTCGCCCAGCAACGCGCGTCAGCCGACGCCGCGGTCATCGCGACGTTGCTGCGCGCGTGGCTCCGGGAGCCGCCGCCGGACGAGACGCTGCGCGAGCCCGCCGGTCTGGCGCTGGAGCGGCTGCTGGCCGCGACGCAGGTCCGTTTCCCCGTGGTCTCCGACCTCGCGCGCGGCGTGGTGTTCGCCTGGTTCGCGCAGCCGCTGCTGCGCCGCAACCGCGCCCGCGTCTACGCCCGCGTCCGCAAGCATCTGCGTCACCTGGACGCGCACCCGGACGCGCCGGATCGCGCCGAGCGCATCGCCGAGATGGTACGCACCACCGAGCCGCTGGTGCGGCTGCTCGGCCAGCGGCTTGTCCGCGGCAACCTGGACAACGCGGTCATGCTGGAAGTGCTGACCCGGCGCTACTACGGCAACAAGGGCCTCACCGGCGTCCGCACCAGCGAGGTCGCGGGCTGCATGTTCGTGGTCGCCGAGCGCGCGGGCTCATGCGTGGTCTCCTCCGCGGTGAGCTTCGAAGCGCTGGGCAGCGCGCTGCACGGGCTCGCGGGCCTGGCGAACGGCGAGGACGCCATCGACGCCGACATCTATCTCGCCTGGGAGAACCAGCCGGAGGACTCCGACGCGATGGCGGCCGCGCTGCACGAGGTCGTCAGCGCGCACCCACTGCCATCCCAAGTCCGCAGGCTCACCGCCACCGTCGCGGGCAGCGGTGGCGCGGTGATGCACCATCACTTCACGTTCCGCCCATCGGCCACCGGGATGACGGAGGAGCGGCTGATCCGCGGCCTGCACCCGTTCATCGCAGAGCGGATGCAGCTGGAGCGGCTGAGCAAGTTCGACCTCACCCGGCTGCCGTCGTCGGACGAGGAGGTCTACCTCTTCCAGTGCGTGGCGCGGGAGAACCCGTCGGACGACCGCCTGGTCGCATTCGCGCAGGTGCGCGACCTGACCGAGCTGCGCGAGCACGACGGCAGGCTGGTCGCGCTGCCGACGATCGAGGACACCGTCGCCTCCTGCCTCGACTCGATCCGCACGGCGCAGTCGCGGCGGCCGGCGGCCAAACGTTTCAACACCAACCGGATCGTGGTCTACGTCTGGCCGCCGAGCGTCATCACGCGCGCGGAGATGGAGATGATCGCCAGGCGCGTGCGGCCGACGACCGCGGGCGCCGGTCTGGAGGAGATCCTGTTCATCGCGCGGCAGCGGGACAGGACGACCGGCGAGCTGACCAAGATCGCTGTGCGTATCGCCTTCGACGCCACCGGCGGCGCCAAGCTGACCATCGGCGAGCCGTCGGGCGAGCCGGTCGAGCCGCTCGACGACTACCGGCTGAAGGTGCTGCGCGCGAGCAGCCGCAACACGGTCTACCCGTACGAGCTGACCGGTCTGCTCGGCGACTTCGTCGAGCACGATCTCGACAGTGCCGAAGCGGGGGACCACGCGCTGGTGCCGGTCGACCGGCCGAAGGGGCGCAACACCGCGGCGATCGTCGCGGGCGTGGTCTCCACGCCGACCAGGCGGCACCCGCAGGGCGTCACCAGGGTCGTGCTGCTCGGCGACCCCACGAAGTCGCTCGGCGCGCTGTCGGAGCCGGAGTGCCGCCGCGTGATCGCCGCGCTGGACCTGGCCGAGCGCATGGGGGTGCCGCTGGAGTGGTACGCGCTGTCCGCCGGCGCCCGCATCTCCATGACGTCGGGCACGGAGAACATGGACTGGGTGGCCGCCGCACTCAAGCGGATCGTCGAGTTCACGCAGGGCGGCGGCGAGATCAACATCGTGGTCGCGGGCATCAACGTCGGCGCGCAGCCGTACTGGAACGCCGAGGCGACGATGCTCATGCACACCAAGGGCATCCTGGTCATGACGCCGGACTCGGCGATGGTGCTCACCGGCAAGCAGTCGCTCGACTTCTCCGGTGGCGTGTCGGCCGAGGACAACTTCGGCATCGGCGGCTACGACCGGGTGATGGGCCCGAACGGGCAGGCGCAATACTGGGCGCCGAACCTGGCCGCCGCGCGGGACGTGCTGATGTCGTACTACGACCACACGTACGTCACACCGGGCGAGGAGGCGCCGCGGCGGGCGACGACGACCGACCCCGTCGACCGCGACATCTCCGACTTCCCGCATGCGGTGGCGGGCAGCGACTTCACCACCGTCGGCGAGATCTTCTCCGCCACGGCCAACCCGGACCGCAAGAAGCCGTTCGACATCCGTACCGTGATGCGGGCGCTCTCCGACCAGGACCATCCGGTGCTGGAACGCTGGAGGGGCATGGTGGACGCGGAGACCGCAGTGGTGCAGGACGTGCACCTCGGCGGCATGCCGGTGTGCCTGCTCGGCATCGAGTCACGGTCCGTGCCGCGGCGCGGCTTCCCGCCGACCGACGGCCCGGACACCTACACCGCGGGCACGCTGTTCCCCCGGTCGTCGAAGAAGGCCGCGCGGGCGATCAACGCGGCCAGCGGCAACCGGCCGCTGGTGGTGCTGGCGAACCTTTCCGGCTTCGACGGCTCGCCGGAGTCGATGCGGAAGCTGCAGCTGGAGTACGGCGCCGAGATCGGCCGCGCGATCGTGAACTTCCGTGGGCCCATCGTGTTCTGCGTCATCTCGCGGTACCACGGCGGAGCGTTCGTGGTGTTCTCGAAGGCGCTGAACCCGAACATGACCGTGCTCGCGTTGGAAGGCTCGTTCGCCTCGGTGCTCGGCGGCGCCCCCGCCGCCGCGGTGGTGTTCGCCGGCGACGTCAACGCCCGTACCGCGGCCGACCCGCGCGTGGTGGACCTGGAGGCGCGTGTCGCGGCCGCCTCCGGAGCCGACCGCGCCGCGTTGACCGCGGAGCTCGACGAGCTCCGTTCGTCGGTCCGCGCGGAGAAGCTCGGCGAGGTGGCCACGGAGTTCGATCGCGTGCACAACATCCAGCGCGCGGTCGAGGTCGGCTCGGTCGACGTCGTCATCCGCGCCGCGGAGCTGCGCCCACGGATCATCGAGGCCATCGAGTCCCGGCTACGCTGACCGTGAGGCGCGAATGGCGGACGGCTGCACGGAACGCTGCCGGCTGGAGGCGGCTCAGGCTCCGGATTTCCGGCGCGGCAATGCCGGTGTCAGCGCGTGGCCGCAGTTCAGGGACTGTTTGCCGGGCCTGGAATTGTCGGTGGCTCCAGGCATGATGGCTTCATGACCGAGACGCCCCCCACCACCGTCCTGGCCGACGACACGGCCTACGCCGAGGCCGTGCAGCTGGCCGTGGACTCCGCCGCGGCCTACTACGCCGACGGCACCTCCACGCTCGACGACGACGCCTACGACCGGCTGGTCCGCGGCATCCAGGCGTATGAGGAGGAGCACCCCGAGGCGGTGCTGCCGTCCTCGCCCACGGGCAAGGTGGCCGGCGGGGCCGTCGTTGGCGATGTGCCGCACACGGTGCCGATGCTCAGCCTGGACAACGTCTTCGGCGCCGAGCAGCTGGCCGACTGGGCGGCCGCGCTGGAGCGCCGGATCGGCCGCCCGGTCACGGCGTGGAGCGTGGAGCCCAAGCTCGACGGGCTGGCGATCTCGGCCCGCTACCGCAACGGCCGGCTGGCCCAGCTGGTGACGCGGGGCGACGGCACCGCAGGCGAGGACGTCTCGCACGCCATCGGCACCATCGTCGGCCTGCCGGACCGGCTGGCCGGCGCCGTCACCGTGGAGCTGCGCGGCGAGGTCATGATGACCGCCTCGCAGTTCGAGGAGGCCTGTGCCAAGCGCCAGGCGCACGACGGCACCACATTCGCCAATCCGCGCAGCGCGGCCGCGGGCACGCTGCGCACGCGGGAGCGGCCGTATGTGTGCGAGCTGACGTTCTTCGGCTACGGTGTCGTGCCGCCGCCCGACGACCACTCCGACCTGGCCACATCGCTGCGCGAGCTGCCACACAGCCAGATCATGGGCTGGGTCGCCGCGCAGGGCGTGCAGACCACGGCCGCCACACCCGTCGCCGGCATCGTCGCCGAGACGCTGGATCGGGCGCAGGAGCGCGTCGGCGAGATCGCGGCGGTGCGGGCGGAGCTGCCGTTCGGCATCGACGGCATCGTGATCAAGTGCGATCTGGCGGCCGACCAGGCGGAGGCCGGGTTCAGCTCGCGAGCGCCGCGCTGGGCGATCGCCTACAAGCTGCCCGCCACCGAAAAGATCACCAAGCTGGTCGGCGTGGAGTGGAACACCGGCCGCACCGGCGTCATCGCCCCGCGGGCGGTGCTGGAGCCGGTGGAGCTGGACGGCAGCATCGTCACCTACGCCACCTTGCACAACGTCGCCGACATCACCCGCCGTGGCCTGATGCTGGGCGACAGCGTGACCGTCTACAAGGCGGGCGATGTGATCCCCCGTGTCGAGGCGCCGGTCGTGCACCTGCGCACCGGTGACGAGCGGCCGATCGACATCCCGCAGGTCTGCCCGGTGTGCGGGGACGCGATCGACAGGTCGCAGGAGCGCTGGCGGTGCGTACGCGGCCGCGACTGCCAGGCGATCGCGTCCATCATCTACGCGGCCGGCCGCGACCAGCTCGACATCGAGGGCTTGGCGGAAAACCGCATCAAGCAAATGCTCGACGCCGGTTTGATCGGTGACTTCGCCGACCTGTTCTTCCTGACCCGGGAGCAGCTGCTCGGCCTGGAGCGCATGGGCGAGACCAGCACCGACAACCTGCTGGCGGCCCTCGAGCAAGCCAAGACGCGGCCGCTCAGCCGGGTGTTCGCGGCGCTCGGCGTCCGCGGCACCGGCCGCTCGATGAGCCGCCGCATCGCCCGCCACTTCGCCACGATGGACGCCATCCGCGTGGCCGACGCCGAGGCGATCCAGCAGGTAGAAGGCATCGGCCCGGAGAAGGCGCCGGTCGTGGTGGCCGAGCTGGTCGAGCTCGCCCCGCTCATCGACAAGCTGGCCCAGGCCGGGGTCAACATGACCGAGCCAGGCGCCACGCCACCCGCCGAGGGGGAGCCGGCGCCGACCGGGCTGCCGCTGGCCTCGATGTCGGTGGTTGTCACCGGCGCGATGACCGGCCCGCTGGCGACGTTGTCCCGCAACGAGGTCAACGAGCTGATCGAACGGGCGGGCGGCAAGGCGTCCTCCAGCGTGTCGGCCAAGACGTCGCTGCTGGTGGCCGGCGAGAAGGCAGGCTCGAAGCGGGCCAAGGCGGAGACGCTGGGGGTTCAGATTGTGACCCCTGAGGAGTTTGCCGCTCAGGTCAGCGCATTCCTCTGACCAGGCCATCGACACGACTGGCCTCGATGGCTGTTGCGCGCCTCAAAGCGCGCCCCGGTGAGCCGGCACGTTCCGCCGCCCCGTCCCCGGCGGAACGTGCGGTCAGGGTTCACATTTCCTCCCCGGAGGAGCTCATGACGGGGCGGACCTCCACGGCCGCGAAACGGGCGTCGGGGAAGCGGGCCGCGATCTCCATCGCCCGTTCGGTGCTCTCGCAGTCGACGACGAAGTAGCCGGCAAGGTGCTCTTCGGCCTGGACGAACGGGCCGTCCGTGGCCACCGGCGCGCTGCCGCGTACCCGGATGGTCTTGCTGTTCACCGGGTCGGCCAGGGCTTCGCCCCCGACCAGCTCTCCGGACTCGGCGATCTCCTGGATCAGGGCTTGGACCTGCGCGGTCAGCTCGGCTCGCCCTTCTGCCTGCATGGCGAGCGTACGCAGGACGGCGGGGTGGCCCCAGTTCTGAGCGGCGGTGTAGATCAGCAGCAGGTAACGCACGTGTGTTCCTTCACGTTCGTCGTGCCTTTGACCAGTGGTCGGAGCCCGGAGCCTGGTATCGACACCGTCCCGCCGGAAATCACGAACGCGGGGGCCTCCCGCCGTAACGCGGGTGCACCGGAGAACCGCCCATCAGCAGGGCCCTGCCCAGCGGCGTGGCGGTGTGGATCACATTGGGGCCCATTCGCTGGCTGACGATCAGCCCTGCCTCCCGCAGCACTTGCGTGTGCTGGCTGGCCGCCGGGGCGGAGATCTCGTGACGCCGCGCGAGTTCGCCGGTCGTCCCCCCGTTCACGGTGGCACGCAGGATCGCGGCCCGGGTGGAGCCGAGCAACCGCGCGACAGGGGTGCCCGGCTCGTCGGAAGGCTCCTTCGGCACCCCCAGCATGTGATCCCGCTGGATCGGATAGACCAGGACCTGCGGCAGCTGCGGGTCCGCCAAGGGCACGGGCGTACCCCAGCAGAAGTACGACGGGATCAGCACCAGCCCGCGACCGTCGAGATGCACGTCCCTGTCCACCGGGTGACCCACCACCGTCAGCACGGGCGACTCCCATCGCATGCCCGGCCGGAAGCTCGCCAGCATGGCCTCGACCCCACCGTCCAGGAAGAAGCGCCCGCGCATGGCCCGATCGGCGTCAACCATGCCCTGAATGTTCGACCAGTGCGGGCGGAGGGCGGCGTCGAAGTACGCGTACAGGCCCTCCCGCAGCTCGTGGAAGGCGTCCTTGCGCCCGTCGGCCAGCCCCCAGGCCCATGACGGCGTCCTCGCGAGGCCGGCCAGCTTGTCGAGTTCCTGCCGGAGGAACGGCCGCGGCGTGCTCAGCACGGCGTCCACGCCGGCGTCCAGCCCGCGGACGGCGTCATGAGGAGTGAGGAAGTCGGGCATGTAGAGGGCGGTGCCCTGGTAGAGCGGCGCGAGGACGCGTCGCACGGTGGCCAAGGCTTCCGTGTTGGCGAGGTCGTGCCGGGCCTGGTCCCGCCACGCGGCGAACGCCGTCCTCCCCCTGCGCCCCGCCAACCGGCAAATGCTCAGCGCGACCTCCCACAGCGGGTCGGCCGCCGGGACGATTCGAGTCCGTACGAGATCCTCGCTCGTGAAGTGAATCCGCAACATCCCTGTCGCCTCATGCTGGGCCTTTAAGCTGTGGTCTCAGAGAGTAGACGGGCTGTCACGGCCCCGACACGATTATCAGCAAACTAATGAGAAGGCGTGAGGGGCGACCACATGGCCGCGCGATTCCGGGTGCTCGGACAGGTGGAGGTCACCGCGGGAGGGAACGTGGTCGGCCTTGGGAGCAGGCAGCGTGAGGTGCTCGCGGTCCTGCTGATCCACGCCAACGACACGGTCACCGTGGACCAACTGGTCGCGGCCGTCTTCACGGAGCCGGCGCCCGAGTCGGCACGCCGGCTGATCCAGAACACCGTGGGACGCCTGCGCAGAACGCTGACCGCGGCCGGCTGCCCCGACGTGATCAGGACCAGGCCGGGCGGCTATGTCCTCAAAGCCGATCCGGACACGCTCGACCTGCTCGAGTACGCCGAGCACGTCGAGGCAGGCCACCAGGCGGCCGCCGAAGGCATGGATCGGCAGGCCGTCATGTCGCTGCGCCGCGGGCTGGAGCTGTGGCGGGGCCCTTTCCTGGCCGACGTCAACGCCGTGGGGCTGGACGCGGAGAAGGCCCGCATACGCGAGGCTCGCATGGCCATCCACGAGGAATGCCTGGAGCTGGAGTTGCGGCTCGGCCGGCACCGTGAGCTGCTTCCCGAGCTGGCCGCGCTCACCGACGAGCAGCCGCTGTGCGAGCGATTGTGGGAGCTGCACATGCTCGCCCTGTACCGGTGTGGCGCCAAGTCGGAGTCGCTGGCGCTCTACCAGAACGCCAGGACTATCTTCATGGAAGACCTCGGCCTCGAGCCAGGCCGTCGGCTGCAGCGGCTGGAACAGGCCATACTCGCCGACGACCCGACACTCGACCTCGACAAGCGCCCGGACCAGCTGCCTGCGGACGTGCCCTACTTCACTGGGCGGGACGAGGCCCGGTCGGCGCTGGAAGCGGTCCTGCGGCCCGACCTCGGCTGCGCGATGCCTGTCATCGTCGTGGCGGGCAAGGCCGGGGTGGGCAAGACCACTCTCGCCGTCCACGTCGCCCACCGCCTGCGGGAACGTTTCCCCGACGGCCAGTTGTTCGCCCGGCTGGGCACCGCGCAAGATCGCCGCGTTCCGCCTGCCGAGGTGCTCGCTCATTTCCTGCAGGCGCTCGGCGAACCATCCCACGACCTCCCCGACGGCGTGAACGAACGCGCGGCCAGGTTCAGGGAGTGTGTGGCGGGGCGGCGGGTCCTCGTCGTGCTGGACGACGCGGTCGACGAGGCGCAAGTGCGTCCCCTGCTTCCCGGCCGCGCGGAGTGCGCCGTGCTGATCACCAGCAGATCCAAGCTGACCGTCCTGCCCAGCACCGGCCGCCTGGAGCTGGAGGAGCTGGAACCGATCCAGGCCATGCGGTTCCTCGCCAGGGTCGCCGGCGCGGAGCGGCTGTCGGCCGAGCCGCAGGCCGCGCACGAGCTCGTACGGCTGTGCGGGAGCCTCCCACTGGCACTCAGAATCGCCGGCGCCTCGCTCACCGGCCACCCCCACTGGCAGGTCGGCCACATGGTGGAGCGGCTCAGGGATGGGCGACGGCGGCTCGACGAGCTCGGCGACCCGGAGGTACGCGGCGCCATCGCGCTGGCCGCCGAAGGGCTGGACCCGGCCGCGCTCCGGCTGCTGTCCGCGCTCGCCCACACCGACACCCCGGAGATCCCCGGCTGGACCGCCCTGGCTGCGAACGGAACGCCGGACCTGGTGGACAGCCTGGTCGACGCCCAGCTCCTGCAAGTGGCCGGGCCCACGCGTTACCGCCTGCACGACCTGGTCCGGGCCTGCGCCCGCGAGCTCGGCGGGGCCGAGTCCATCCCTCGCGTGCTCAGTGGCTGGCTGGCGCTGGTCGAGCGGGCGCACCGGGCGGCGTACGGCGACCACGCGGTCCTGCACGGTGCGGCCGCCCGCTGGCAGCCCCCGGGCGTGGACGTCGTCGAAAGCGACCCCCTGGCCTGGTACGACACCGAGCGCCCGAACATCGTCGCCGCCGTCCGCCAAGCCGCCGCGCTGGGCCTCGACGAGCTGTGCTGGGACCTGGCCATCAGCGCGGTGTCGCTGTTCCAGACCCGGGGGCACTACGACGACTGGCAGGAGACGCACCGGGTCGCCCTCGCCGCCACCCGCGCGGCGGACAACACCCGCGGCACCGCGGCCCTGCTCACCGGGATCGCCCTGCTGGATGCGTACCGGCACCGCTACCGGCCGGCCACAGCGGCCGTCGAGGAGGCCCTGGAGCTCTTCGAACGCTGCGGCGACCGGCACGGCTGGGGTTTGGCGAGCATGGTGGCCGGGTTCACGGCAGGCATGCGAGGCCGGTACGCCGAGGCTGCCGACCGGTGCGGTCACGCGCTCGACGCGATCCGCCAGGCAGGTGACCCGGGCGCGGAGGTCCTGGTGCTGCGCCTGCTCGGCCAGCTCCTGCTGGACGTCGGCCACGCCCGCCCGTTCATGGACGAGGCCCCCGCCGCCGGCAAGGCGGCCGATCAGCTCGCCCATCCGGAGGTCTGCTACCGGATCGGCGAGCTGCTCCTCGCCTCGGGACCGCTGCAGGAGACGGAGCAGGCGTTCACCGACCTGCTGTCCACCGTCACCGACCTCGAGGATCTGCGGTGCGAGGCCTTCGCCCGCTACGGCCTCGGCTATGTGCACCTCGAGCGGCATCGCCACGCCGCAGGCGAGGAGTACCTCCAGCAGGCCATCGAGCTGGCGAGCGCGGTGGACGAGCCGCTGATCGAGGCCAAGGCGTGGCTGGCGCTCGGCGCGGCCAGCAGGTCGCGCGGCGACCACGCGGCGGCGCTGCACAGGTTCGAGCTGGCCGAGCAGCTGGCGCAGGCCATCGACGCGCCCCTGTGGCAGGCTCGCGCCCTGCGTCAGGCGGCCATCGTGTACAGCGAACGCGGCCATGAGGCGGCGGCCGCTTCCGCGTATGCCCGGCTGGGCGTGCTCATCGCCTCACTGGGCGCCGCCGGCTTCGACATCGACGCGGGAGTCCCGTACCTGCAGGTCTCCTGACCGGCCCTCATGCAGGTTCAGAAAGTCCAGGCCGACGAGCCCGGCGCCCGGCAGGAATCGCCAGGTGTTCGCGGCCGCGGTCGCCACCCTGCTCGCCGAGTTCAACGCCTAGCTGGACCGGGACGGGGCCGACCCGGTCGCCGACTCCGTGGGCTACCGACGGCACGCTCTCTGGCTCAGCCCGGACGAGCTCGTCGACCTGATCGAGAGGATGCGCGCCGCCATCGTCCCTCACCTGGACCACGATCCCACCCCGGATCGCACCCGCTTCCTGCTCAGCCCCATTCTCTTCCCTTTGGAGGCTTAATCGTCTATCGTCGATTGTCGATGGATGATGAAAAGGGGCCTCTGGCACGGGCCGAGGCCGAGGAGTACGCCGGCTGGTTCAAGGCGCTGGCGGATGCGACGCGGATCCAGATCGTGTCGCTGCTGGCCCGGCGGCGGACGCCGATGAGCGTGGGCGAGATCGTGGCCGCCTCCGGGGTGGGGCAGTCCACCGTGTCGCACCACCTGAAGATCCTGGCCGAGGTGCGGTTCGTGCTGGTCGAACGGCAGGGCACGTCCAGCCTGTACCGGATCAACGAAGCCTGCGTGAGCTGCTTCCCGACCGCCGCCGACGTGGTCATGGGCAACCCGGTGCCGGCCGCACCCACCTGCGAATGAAGGAGACCGTGATGGCGCACGACGAGATCATCGACCGCTACTCGCGCCTGGCCAGAGCGGCGGCCGCCGGACGGGTCGTCGCCGACTGCGGGCCCGACGCCTTCGAGCAAGGCGGTTTCGGCGCCGCGGGCTATGAGGACACCAATGCCCTGCCGGAGGCCGCGGTCCGGGCCAGCCTGGGGTGCGGCAACCCGGTCGCCGTCGCCGCGTTGCGTACCGGGGAGACCGTCCTGGACCTGGGGTCGGGCGGTGGGATCGACGTGCTGCTGTCGGCGCGCCGGGTCGGTCCGTCCGGGAAGGCGTACGGGCTGGACGCCAGCCCCGACATGCTCGCGCTGGCCCGCCGCAACGCCGAGCAGGCCGGTGTGGCCAACGTGGAGTTCCTGCAAGGCGTCATCGAGCACGTGCCGCTGCCCGACCGCACGGTGGACGTGGTCATCTCCAACTGCGTGGTCAACCTGTCAGGCGACAAGGCCGCGGTGCTGGCCGAGGCCTTCCGGGTGTTGCGGCCGGGCGGCCGGTTCGGCGTCAGCGATGTGGTAACCGACGGCGACCTCGACCCACGGCGGCGCCAGGCGGCGGAGGAGCGCATCGGCTGCGTGGCCGGGGCGCTGTCGGTGACGGACTATCGGGGCCTGCTGGGTGCGGCCGGGTTCGTCGGGGTGGACATCACGCTGACCACCGATCATGGAGACGGCGTGCACTCGGCGATCGTCCGGGCCACCAAGCCGGCCGCCGGTCCCGGGCTGGAGATCCGGCCCATGCGCGACGCGGACGCCTCCCAGGTGCTGGCCATCTATCAGGCCGGGCTGGACACCGGGCAGGCCAGCTTCGAGACGACGGCGCCGAGCTGGGAGGGGTTCACCGCGGGCCGCCTGCCGCACCTGCGGTATGTGGCGGCCGACACCGGAACCGGCCAGGTCGTGGGGTGGGTGGCCGGCTCGGCGGTGTCGACGCGGCCGGTGTACGCGGGCGTGGTCGAGCACAGCGTCTACGTGCATCCCGGCTGCCAGGCGCACGGCATCGGCACGGCGTTGCTGACGACGTTCATCGCGGCCTGCGAGGACGCCGGCGTGTGGACCGTGCAGTCGGGCATCTTCCCGGAGAACACGGCCAGCCTCGCGTTGCACCAGGCGCTGGGCTTTCGCGTCGTGGGCACCCGCGAGCGCATCGGCCGCCACCACGGCCGCTGGCGCGACGTCGTCTTCGTGGAACGGCGCAGCTCATCGCACTGAGCAGCGCCGATCGCCGCATCAGTCGCTGCCGACCGACACGAACCCCGTCCCGGCCCGGTAATTCGGCGACTGATGCCGGAAGTAGGTGTTGTAGACCTCGCAGTAGCGCCCCCCACGCGCCAGCAGCGCCGCGTGATCACCTTCCTCCACGATCCGCCCGTGATCGAGCACGATGATGCGATCAACGTGCTCGATCGTGGACAGCCGGTGCGCGATGACGATCGAGGTACGCCCGGCCAGCACCAGGTCCAGCCCTTCCTGGATCTGCGCCTCGGTCAGCGGATCCACACTGGCCGTGGCCTCGTCCAGTACCACGATCGCCGGATCCTGGATGAGCAGCCGCGCCAGCGCGACGAGCTGCCGCTGCCCCATGGACAGAGCCCGCCCGTGCTCCCCCACATCCGTCTCCAGCCCATTGGGCAGGGCGTCGATCCAGTCGCCACCGCCCACGGCGGCCGCCGCCGCGCGTACCTCCTCATCGGTGGCCTCCGGCCGCGGGTAGCGGATGTTGTCGACGACGGTGCCGCTGAACAGGAACGGAGCCTGCGGCACCGCACCGATCTGCCGGCGATAACTCCCCAGCTCCAGACCGCGGATGTCCTGCCCGTCGATCAGCAGCCGGCCTTCCTGGAACTCGTAGAACCGTGTGATCAGCTTGCTGAGCGTCGACTTGCCGGCCCCGGTGTGCCCCACGAGCGCCACGGTCTCCCCAGCCTTGATGACCAGGTCGAAGTCACGCAGGACGGGATTGCCGGCATCGTAGCCGAACGTGACGCCCTGGAACTCGATGCGCCCCGCCAGCTTTTCCGCCGGCCGCGGATCGTTCTGCACCACCCTCGGCGGCGCGTCGATCAGCGCGAAGACCCGCTCGGACGCCGACAGCCCCTGCTGGAACTGCGACCAGAACGCGGCAATGGACGTCAACGGGAACCAGAAGAGCGCGACACCCTGCAGGAACAGGTACCAATCACCAGCGGACAGCCCACCCGCCAGCACCGTTTCGCCACCCAGCTGAACGAGGACCACCGTCGCGAGCCCGGCCACCGTGAACAACACGGGAAAGATGGTGGAAAAGACGAACCCCTGCCGGAGCGTCACCTGATAGCTCTGCCGGTTGATGGGCCGGAACTCCTCGTATACCTGCCGCTCCTGCCGGAAGTTCTTGGCCACCGCGATCCCGCCCATGGTCTCCTGGAGGTTCCCGTTGACCCGGCTGAGCGACCGCTGCGCCCTGCGGGTGCTCACCCTGGCCATCCGCCGGAACACCAGCGCCAGCCCCACCACGATCGGCACCACCAGCAACGTCAGCAGAGCCAGCTCCACGCTCCGCACGAACAGCAGCACCGTGACGAACCCCACCATCAGCACCTGGCTGATCAGGTCCATCGTCAGCGTGGACACGGTGGCGAAGTCATCGGTGTCGGACGTCACCCGGCTGACGATCTTCCCGGACGGCGTCTCGTCGTAGAACGACAGGTCCCGCGCAAGCACCGCGTCGAACGCGTCCTCCCGCAGGCGCAGCACGACATCTCCGGTGACCCGCGCGCTGTACTTGTGCCGCACGTAGTTGACCACCCAGGAGAGCCCGCCGGTGACGAGGATCGCCACCGTGAGCATCCATCCCACCTGGCCGATCGTGCCATTCGCGATCGCGTCGACCGCCAGACTGCCCAACGCCGGTATGGCCGCCTGACTGGCTGACATCAGCACGATCATCGCGGCGACGAGGACCATCGTCCCCAGCTTCGGCCGGAAGTACGACACGATGCGCCGCAGCAGGTCACGGTCGTTGTACGTGCGGTCGTAGTCCTCACCGTCGAGGCCGTCCATGAGGAAGCCCATCAGCGTACCCCTCCCTGCTCGCCGGCCAGGGACGGCTCGGCCTCCGGAACCTCGTCACCCATCTCGACCTCGTCGTAATGAGCGAAGACCCGCCGGTAGAGGCGGCTTCGCGCGATCAGCTCGTCATGCGTGCCGAAGTCGACGACCTGGCCCCGCCTGAGCAACAACACCTTGTCCGCCCACCGGATCTGCGAGAGCCGATGGGTGATCAGCAGAGTCGTCCGCCCTTCGAGGATCCGCCCGATGGCCTGCTGAATCTTGTCTTCCGTCGCCGAGTCGATGGCGCTCGTGGAGTCGTCCAGCACCAGAATCGCCGGATCGGTCAGCAAGGCCCGCGCGATGGCCAGCCGCTGCCGCTGCCCCCCGGAAAGGGTGACCCCTCGCTCCCCGATCACGGTGTCGTATCCCTCGTCGAGTTCGCTGATGAACTCGGCTGCTTGGGCGTCCTCCGCCGCTCTGACCACCGCCTCGTGATCGGCCTGCTGCCCCAGGCTGAAGGCGATGTTCTCGGACACGGACCGCGAGAACAGCACGATGTCCTGCTCGATCGTGGAGATCTGCGACCGCAACGAGTCCAGATCCCAGTCCCGCACGTCGACCCCGTCGACCAGAATCCGGCCGGCCGTGACGTCGTAGATCCGCGGAACCAGCTTGGTGAGCGTGCTCTTGCCCGACCCGGTCTCCCCGACGATCGCCACCGTCTCCCCCGGCCGCACGGTGAACGTCAGCCCACGCAGCACGGAGTCGCCGTCCTCCTCGTAGCCGAAGGTGACGTCCTCGAAGACGATCTCCCCGGTGATCGGCGCGGCATGCCCGTCCACCCGCTGCTCGATCTCACTCTCCGCGGTGACGATGCTGAGGATCCGGCGCGAGGACACGATCCCGATCTGGATCAGCGAGAACGTGAAGAGCGACATCTGCGTGGGGAACCCGAGCATCCCCATGAGCCCCATGAACGCCACGAGCTCGCCAAGGGTGATCGCCCCGATGCCCTGCAGATAGAGCCCGTGCCACAACGCCCCGGCCATCGCGAAGGAGAACAGCAGAGTGGGCAGGTAACGCGCCTGTACAAGCCCGTTCCGTACGAACGAGTCCCGATAGCGCCGCGCGTTGGCCCGGAACCGACGCCGCTCCTGCCCTTCCTGCGCGGTCACCTTGATCACCTCGATGCCCCGCACCGCCTCGTTGAGCCCGGCGTTGAGATCCCCGAACTCCTCCCGCATCCGGGTCGCCACGGGGTTGAGCTGCCTCATGTAGTGCCAGAGCGCGACCACGAAGACGACCGCGAAGACACCCGGCGCCAGCAGCAGCCGCGGATCGATGGCGGCGATGAAGAACAGCGGCACGATCCCGGTGAGACCCGAGTCCACGATCAGATCCACGCCCGGCGTGATCATGATGGACAGCTGCCGGATGTCGTTGGCGGCCCGGGCCATCAGATCGCCGACCCGCTGCCGATTGTGGAAGGTCTGGCTCTTGCCCAGCAGGCTCACATAGAGCTCATCACGCGCGTCCCGCTCCAGCCGCTTGGCCAGGACCTCGCTGGACATCCGCGCGAGGAGGTCGAACACGCCTCGGGCGAGCACGATCGCCAGCAAGGCCAGCGCGATGAGCCCGAGCGCGTCCATCGGCTCGCCCCGCTCCCCCAGCACGGCGTCGAAGGCGTTGCCGGTGAACTGCGGCACCATGGCGTTGAGCACCGTCATGACCACCGACCCGCCGAGGAACCCGACGAGGTGGAGCGGATGACGCCGCAGGTGGGACCAGAGCCAGCGCACCGGCCCACGCCGGTTGTGCCGTGGTCCTGAAACGGAGAACTCGGACGTGCTGGTAGTCACGGGCACCGCCCCCGATGCGGCTCGGTGAAACTTCGACCCCGCTTTCTATCACCGGCCACCGACAGTTTCCCAACGGTTTTCTGCGGGCCTCGGGGCGACCAGCGCCGTTACGGCGCGGTGCGCGGTTCGAGCGTGACCTGGCGGACGCGCTGGGGCACACCGAGGCGATCCAGCTGCCGGCGCACGATGGCCATCGTGGTGCCGCGCAGCATCTCGGCGTCGGGCCACACCACGGCGGCGCCGTCCGACGTGCTTCACAGCCGGGAGGAACCGTTCGTGCTCGACCGACGCCAGCGCCACCCGGAGATGGGCCTGCACCCGCTCGTCGGGCAAGGCCCGGCCGAACAACTCGACGGAGGCGGATCGCAACCGCTCCAGGTGGAGGTCAACCTGCCGCGCGGAAGGCGTCGGCGTGTGCGGCCGCCCATTCCTCGAACGTACGCGGCGGCCGTCCGAGCACGTCCTGCACCGTCGGGTGGACCTCGGATTCGTCGAGCGTGCCGTCCACGAAGAACTGGAAGAACGCGTCGACGTACTCGACCGGCATGCCCGCTTCCATCTCAGCCCGCGCCTCGCTGTTCGACAGCCCCTCGCACCGCAGGTCCCTGCCGAGCACCCGGCCGAGGACCGCGACCTGGTCGGCGGGCACCAACGCGCGGGGGCCGGTCAACTCGTATATCCGGCCCTCGTGCCCACCACTCACCAGCGCGCGGGCCGCGACGGCCGCGATGTCGTACGGGTCGACGGCCGCGACCGGCACCTCGGCGAACGGCACCCGCACCACGTCGCCGGCCGCGAGCTGCGGCAGCCAGCGCAACGCGTTCGACATGAACGACCTGGGCCGCAGAAAGGTCCAGGACAGACCCGACTCCCGCACGGCCCGCTCCGACAGGGTCATGTAACGGGAGACGGCGTTGCCGAGGTCTTCCAGGGCGGCCGAGCCGCCGCTCATGAGGACGACGTGGCGCACCCCGGCGTCATGTGCACGTGCGAGCAGCCCCGACATGTCCGCGTAGCCCGACAGGAGGAACAGCCCGTCGACACCGTCCAGCGCTTCGGCCAGGCTCTCGGGCCGGTTCAAGTCGCCGGTCACGGGCTCGGCGCCGGGTGGCAGGGCGTGGCCGCGCGGGTTGCGGACGAGCGCCCGGACCTGCCGGCCCGCCGAGGTCAGCGCGCCGACCAGCTCGGAACCGACGTTCCCTGTCGCACCTGTCACCAAGATCATATGAACCTCCGTCTGCACAGCGCCGCAACGAGCCCGACCGCAAGGGTAGCTCCACGAGGGTGGGCTCCTGGTGCGGCAGCAGACCGAGCTGTGAGGCTGTGCTGAACTGTCTGTCATGGAATATCGCCGATTCCTCGACTGCCTCGCGGCAGACTTCGCCCGCCTGCGGGCTGTCGCGCCGACCGACCTCGCCGCGGCCGTGCCGAGCTGTCCCGGCTGGACCGTCGCCGATCTCACCCACCACGTCGGCCAGGTGTACCTGCACCGCATCGACGCCGAACTCGGCACCGGGCAGCCGGTCGCGCCGATGCCGGACGACCTCGCCGTCGACGGCGTCGACGAACTGCTGAAGGTGTTCGTGGCGTACAGCGTCGCCGAATGGGGTGACGACTTCACCGACATCCTCGCCGGCTCGCCGGGCCGGACGTACGCGGTGCGGACCGACGGCGCGGCGTGGACGATGCGGACCGGCCCAGGGCTGTTCACCGTCGAGGACGGCACCGGCGACGACGCGGCCGACGTGACCGTGAGCGGCCCGCCGGCGGCCGTGCTGCGCTGGTTGTGGAACCGGGAGGGCGGCGGCGAGCCGGGCAGTGTGACGGTAGAGGGCGCTCCGGAGGCGGTCGAGGAGCTGCAACGCTGCGTCGTCATGGCAACGCAGTGAGGCATGGCTCCTATGGTTGAGCGCTCCCTAAGGTTGAGCACTGCCGAAATCGATGCCCGACAGGTCGGCGCGAGAGGAGACGCCTAGCTTCGGGAATGCCTTGTAAAGGTGGAATGCGACCGTCCGCGGGCTCAGGAACAGTTGGGCGCCGATCTGCCGGTTCGTGGCGCCGGTCGCGGCAAGCCGTACGACCTGCAGTTCCTGCGGAGTGAGTGCGCCGAGCGGGTTCGGCGCGACGCCGAGCTCCGGCAGGTCGGCGCGGGCGCCGGCCGCGGCCAGCTCTGTACGGGCCCGCTCGGCCCAGGGCACGGCGCTCATCGCCGCGAACCGGCTCATCGCGGAACGCAACTGCACACCGGCGTCGGAGCGCCGCCGTGCCCGGCGCAGCCATTCGCCGTACAACAACTCCGTCCTGGCCTGCTCGAACACGCGCCCACCGCGGCCGTGCCAGTCGAGCGCCACCTTGTACTGCGCCTCGGCCTCGTCGCGAGGGGCGAGCAGCGCGCGGCACCGGTACGCGACCGCGGTCGCCCAGGGCCGGCCGCTGGCCGCCGCCCAGGCGTCGAACCGGGTGAACGCCTCAACCGCCCGCTCCGGGGCACCCAGGCGGGCGCAGGCCTCGACATAGTCAGGTATGGCGAAGGTGACGATCACGGTGTGGCCCAGCGGGCCTGCCAGCACCCGCGCCATCCGCTCGGCCACCGCCTCGTATCGGGCTCGTACGAGGTCGAGCAGGGTCAGCGCGCAGCCGCCCCAGCCCGATCCGTTGCGTTCCTGGGCGGCGCCTTCAGCCTGCTGGGCGAGCCGCAGGCACCTGTCGTCCTCGCCTTGGATCGCGGCGAGCCGCGCCAGGATGCCATGCAGGTGCCGTAGCCGTCCCGCCTGCCCGGTGTCGTGCGCGATCTGCCACGCCTCGGCGCCTGATTCGGCCGCCTCGGCATGCCGTCCGCGCAGGATCAGCGCCTGGGTGAGGAGCTGCAGAGCGTGCGGCAGTGCCCCGATCAGGCCCTGTTCCCGGCAGGTGCCGACCCGCACGGCGGCCAGCTCACAGGCCGCGTCGTCGTCGCCGGTCATCAGCGCGCTGAACACCGCGTACGTACCGACGACCTGGTCAGTGACGCGGCCCGGCGGAATGGCGGCGCGCAGGAGCGGTAGTCCCGCGGCCGGATCGCCGGCGGCCACCCGTTCCATGCCACGCACTGCCGCGGCTACCGGCGCAAGGCGGGGGTCGATGCCCGGCCGGAGGGATTCCAGCAGCTCCGCGGTCTGCCGGAGGGCGTCGTGGTCGCCGGCGAACCAGGCGTCGCCCGCAGCGGTCGCGAGCAAGGACGCTGCCTCGTCCGGCGCAGTACGGGCGATGCCGGAGGCGGCCTCGATCAGCGTGGACGCGGCTGGAGCGCCATGTTCGGCGTCGACCGCGGCCCGTACGGCGGCCAGCCGCGCCAGCACCGCGGGATCGCCGGTCAGCCGCCGTCCACGATCGGCCGCGGCGCCGGCCCGGGCGAGCTGGCCGGCCCCGAGTGCCGCCTCGGCGGCGGCCGCCAGCCGACGAGCGCGTTGCCGCGGATCGACGGTGAGCTGCGCCGCGCGCTCGTACGCGGTGGCGGCCGAGGCATGGCTGCCGCGCCGCCGGGCGCGCTCCCCGGCGGCCGCCAGCACGGCTGACGTCTCCTCATCGGGTCCGACCGCGGCCGCGGACAGATGCCAGGCCCTGCGGTCGGCGTGCTCGTCGCCGTCGAGCGCGCCGGCCAGCGCACGATGCGCGGCCAGCCGCCGTGCGACGGGCGCCTCGTGGTACGCGGCCGCCTTGACCAAGGGGTGGCGGAACCGCAGCCGTCCCTCGGAGACCTGCACCAGCTGAGCACGTTCGCCCGGTTCCAGGTCGGGCAGTCGGACGCCGAAGCCCTCCGCCGCCCGCACAACGAGCTCAAGGCTGCCGGAGTCCTCGGCTGCGGCGAGCATGAGCAGGAGCTGAGCGGGTTCGGGCAGCCGGCGGATCGCGGCGCGAAAGGACTGCTCGAGCCGCCCGGCCAGGGGAAGCCGGGGCGGTTCCAGAGGCAGCGGGCTGAGCTGTCCCGCCCGCTGCTCAGGGGTGAGCGACCCGGCGAACTCCAGGAGAGCCAGGGGATTTCCCTCGGCCTCCTCGATCAGGCGGTCCCGGACCTCTGGCACCAGATCGGCCGCCGCCTCGGCGAGCAACCTCTCGCAGTCGTCCCGGTCCAGCCCGGCGAGCTCCAGCTCGGGGATGCCGGGAACGGAGGACTCCCGAGCGGCCAAGATCATGGCAATCCGCTCGGCCCCCAGCCTGCGCGCCGCGAACGCCAGCGCGTCCACTGACGCACGGTCCACCCACTGCACGTCGTCGACGAGACACAGCAGCGGACGGTCGGCGGCGAGGTCGGCGAGCAGGGTCAGTACCGCGAGACCGACAAGGAAACGATCCGGACCGCCGCTCTCACCCTCACCTTCGCCGAACGCACCGCGCAGCGCTTCCCTTTGCGCCGCGGGAAGTGCCGGGACGAGATGCCGCGCCGTTCTCAGGAGCAGGTGCAGGGCCGCGAAGGGCAGCTCCGCCTCGGCCTCGACGCCGGTGATCCGCAGCACCAGCAGATCACCTCCGGCCCTGCGCGCGGCCTCCTCCAGAAGCGCCGATTTGCCGATGCCCGCCTCTCCACGCATGACAACGGCGCCGCCCCGGCCGATCCCAGCCTCAGCGATCATCGTCTGCAGAAAGGCGATCTCCGCGTTCCGGCCGATCATGATGCCCTGACCTTACCTAACCGGCTCCCCAGCCCTGCGCGCGACTCCGGTCATCGTGACCTATTCGGCAGCGGCTGCTCTTTCGTACGGTCGGTCGCATGGAAATCGTGGAGATACAGCCGGTGGGAACCGTCGTCGGCGGGCGAAGCGAGGCGTTCGACGACGACTGGAACACCGTCGAGGCGTTGATCCGGCTCGACGAGACCTGCTTCAAGCCCGAGGCCCTCGCCGGGCTGGACGCGTTCTCGCACCTGGAGGTGGTGTTCCTCTTCCACCTCGTGGAGCCGGCTTCCGTGCACACCTCGGCCCGACGACCCAGGGGCAATCCGGAGTGGCCGCGGGTGGGCATTTTCGCGCAGCGCGCCAAGAACCGCCCGAACAGGCTGGGCGTCTCCCGCTGCCAGCTGCTCGCCGTCGACGGCCTCGACGTGCGCGTACGCGGCCTGGACGCCATCGACGGCAGCCCCGTCTGCGACCTCAAGCCCTACATGACCGAGTTCGGTCCGCAGGGCGAGGTCGTGCAGCCGGACTGGGCGACCGAGTTGATGCGCAACTACTACTGAGACAAGGGGCCCCATATGATCGCCGAACACACCACCGATGTGCTGGTCGTAGGCGCAGGCCCGACCGGGCTGCTGCTCGCCGGCGACCTTGCCGAAGCAGGCCTGTCCGTCACCCTCCTCGAGGCCCGCCCCCACGAGATCAGCAACCTGTCCCGCGCCTTGGTCGTACACGCCCGCGTGCTGGAGCAGTTCGACGCCCGCGGGATCGCGGACGAAGTCGTCGAGCTCGGGCACCCCATCAACCGGCTGGCGCTGTTCGAGCGAGGTCAACTCGACCCCTCCCGCCTACCCAGCCGCTACCCGTTCGTCCTGTTCATCCCGCAGTACGAGGTCGAGCGCGTGCTGGAACGGCGAGCCCGCGCAGCCGGCGTCACCTTCGCCTACGACACCAAGGTCGTCGGCTTGGACCAGGACACGAACGGTGTCACGGCCCGCGCCGTCCCAGGCAAGGACGCGGATCCGAACGGCCCGTCCACCACCTACCACGCCTCCTACCTGGTCGGGACAGACGGCGTGCACAGCTCCATCCGGCAGGCGATCGGCCTTCCCTTCCCCGGCAAGTCGATTCTCCGCTCGCTGATCCTGGCCGACCTCAAGCTCGAGCAGGCACCGGATCGGCCGTTCACGGTGAACGCCGTCCCCGACGGGTTCGCGTTGCTCACCGAAATGGGCGACGGCATCCACCGGCTCACCGGATGGAACCGGCACCACCAGCTGCCCGACGACGCGCCACTAGACGCCGAAGAGATCAAGGAACTGCTGAGGCTCACCTTCGGCACCGACTACGGCATCACCGAAGTCCGCTGGAAGTCTCGCTTCCACAGCGACGAACGGCAAGCGCCCGCCTACCGCGTCGGCCGGGTCTTCCTGGCCGGCGACGCCGCGCACGTGCATTCCCCGGCAGGCGCCATGGGCATGAACACCGGCCTGCAAGACGCCGCCAACCTCAGCTGGAAGCTGGCGGCCGTGCTCCGTGACGGGGCTGATGACCAGGTGCTGGACACCTACCAAACCGAACGGCACGCCGTCGGCAAGATCGTGCTACGGATGAGCGGAATGCTGGTACGAGCAGCACTGCTGCACGGGTCCGCCGCCCGGCTGCTCCGCGCCATCGCCGGAATCATGCTCAGCAACGTCCGCCCACTCGCCGACAAAGCAGCCGCCATGATCTCCGGCATCGGCATCGCCTACAAAGCTCCGCGCGGCGCACACAAGCTCACCGGACGGCGCGCCCCCGACCTGCGACTGGCGGAAGGACGACTGAACGAACTGCAGCGCGGCGGCAGGTTCGTGCTGATCACTCCCGCCGGGCAGAACGCGGACGCGCCCGTTCCTGACCAGGTCGTACGCGCCCACTGGACCGGCGACCGTCGCACCACAGCCCTGGTCCGCCCGGACGGCTACTTCTGCTGGGCAACAGACAAGCCGAACGCCGAGGCCGCACTCCAAGCCGCACTGACCACCTGGGCGGGCCCCCTCCCCAGCCTGCGTGAATCCCGCCGGCGGTAGCGGTGACCTGCCGACCCTGTGGTTTACCGCAGCCGGCTTGCTCAGGAACGCGCCAGCAAGATCGACGGGATACCTCATGGGCCGGCCAGGCGCGGATTCGTAGCGTTGCCCGTCATGAGAAGCAAAATTCTGATCGCCGGGCTGCTGGCGTCGATGCTGGCCCACACCCCCTGCCCGCGACGGCGACGACCGTGGATGGACGGGAGGACACGGCCAAGGCCCTGATCGCCAAGCTGGTCAGGGAGGACAAGGCGACGGCCGCGATCCTTCGAGTGGACGGGGCCGCCGGGAGCTGGGTGCACAGCGCCGGCGTCAGCGACCTCGCCTCCGGCGCCCCCGTCTCGCCGAACGGATATTTCCGCATCGGCAGCGTCACCAAGCTGCTCGTGGCCACGGTGCTCCTGCAACTCGTGGACGAAAAGCGGCTCTCACTCACGGACCCGATCGAGGGTCACCTCCCCGGCGTCGTTCCGCAGGGCGCGAAGATCACCGTGCGGCAGATCCTCAACCACACCAGCGGCTTGTACGACTACATGCACGAACCCGGATACTCCACCAACCGCTGGCGGGGAACGGCCCGCTTCCGCCACTACGACCCTCACGACCTGCTCAAGGTGGCGTTCGCCGACCCCGCCAAGTCCACCGCTCCCGGCGCCGCGTGGTCGTACTCCAACACCAACTACGTCGTGGCCGGCCTTCTGGTCGAGAAGCTGACCGGCCGCCCGTACGGACAGGAGATCAAGCGCCGGATCCTGCGACCGTACGGCCTGACGCAGACGATGATCCCAGGAGACAAGCCCGGCCTGCCCACCCCGCACGCGCACGGCTACGAGGCCTTGCCCGACGGTGACCTGGTGGACGCCACCCGCATGAACCCCTCACTCGACTGGGCGGCGGGCGAGATGATCTCTACCGGCCGCGACCTCAACCGTTTCCTGACCGCGCTTGCGGGCGGGCGGATTCTGAGCAGGTCCTCGCTGACCGCCATGCGCACGGTCGAGGCGACCGCTGCCGGCTTCGGCTATGGGCTCGGCCTCCAGGAATACCCGCTGCCCTGCGGCACGAAGGCCTGGGGGCACAGTGGCGAGCTGATCGGCTACCTGACGTTCGCCTTCACTTCCGACGACGGCACGAGGATGACCTTGTCCGTGAACCCGTCGAGGAAGCCTGTCACCACGAGCGACATAGTCGCGCTGGCGACCACGGCATTCTGCTGAGTGCGACGCCGGCGTGCACGCGTGAGACCGGCACCAGGTGCCGGGCAGGACGTCAGCGAAGCGGGGGCGCCGGGTTCACATGGCACCCAGGCCGTCTGCGGCTATCACTTCGATTTCGACCATCCAGTCGCTGACGAGAGTCTCGGCCACGATCGCCGTGGTCGGGACGGGCCGGCCTCCCAAGGCCGCTACGCGAGCCTTCGCGTTCGCCTCGGCGTAGGTGGCGTCCCGCAGGTAACTCGTGAGCCTCACAATGTTGTCGACCGTCATGCCCGCGGAGGCAAGGATCGTACGGAGGTTCGCCCAGATGAGTTCGAGCTGCTCATCAAGGGTTGCCCCCGGATTTCCCTCGGGGTCCAGCCCCATCGTCCCAGCGACGAACAGCAGCCGTCCGGCGCCACGGACCTCGAGCGCGTGCACATAGTCATCGGTGGCGGCGTAGATACCTTCTTCCGGACTGTGGGTCACGGTTTCCATGGCGCTGCGGTTCATGGAGCCCATACTCCCCCGGCGGATGGGGCCCTCCCAGAGCCAATCCAGCCCGATTGGTCCCCATCCGAAACCGACCTCACGGTTGCTGGGCCAGCCGGACGTGCCGGTTGCCGAAGCAAGCGCGCGCCGTCGAAGGTGCGGAGCGGGCCAGAGCATGACTCTAGGGAGCGGCGGTATAGAGCGGGTATGTTCGACGCTCCTCGCTGCGGCAATCACTTGGTCCTTTCGCCCGGTTGATGGAAAGCTCTCTGCGGTGACAGCTTCCGCCCCCATGAATTCGACATTCCCGCAATTCCGCAAAGTCCTCGCTGCGGCCTTGCTTGCACTCCCCGTCACCAGCCTCGCGACCGTGGATGCCTCAGCGTCCGCCTCCGCGAATGTCTCAGCAGCCGCGGAAGGCAAATCCGCTGCCATTCTCCGGTTCGGCTACGAGGACGGGTCGAGGTCGTCCGGCAACCCGGAACTGGGATTCAACGAATGTTGCAGCCGTCCCTCGATCCAGGTCGATGATCTGCCGAGGACCGGAAAGTACGCGGTCCGCTCCTATCTGAAGTACGGCGATCATATGGTTGCCGGCGGCACCAGGGCGGAAAGCCACACGATGGACATTGATGCCAGCCATTTCCGATCTGGCGACACCGTCTACTATGGGTTCAGCATCTATCTGGCGAGCACCTGGCAGCGCGATTCAAGAGAAGACATCGTGTTCCAGTGGAAACCCTGGCGCGACCAGTGCGAATCCGACAAGTTTCCCAGCGCGTTCCTCAGCGTGCAGCCCACAGGAAAGTGGCGGTTGCGCGTCAACTCCGACAGCACGGCCTGCTCCACACCGGATTCCGTCCGCAAGACCAGCTTCGACCTCGCCGATGTGAAACCGGGGCAGTGGCACGACTTCGTCTTCAAGTACGAATGGAGTTACGGCAGCCAAGGCCAAATCGACGCCTGGTATCAGACCCACAAGAATCCTGGGTGGCGCAAGGTCTTGAGCGCCACCGGTCCCAACACGTTCAACGACGACGAGTCCACCAGCGGCTACCTGAAATGGGGCCTCTACAAGCCTGCGTGGAACAACGGACCGACCGACGTCGACAGCCGTACGATCTTCCACGACAACATCGCCGTGGGCAAATCCTTCAGTGAGGTCAACCCGGCGGTCAATTAGGCTGCGGCCAGGCCGTCTGGATCACCGACGGCCAACGCGGCGTTGGGTGAGCATTTTGGCGAAGGAGCAGACTTGGGTGATGAGTGCGGCCAGTTCTGGGCAGCGGTCCAGGACGGCCTTGAGCTGGAGCTGGTGGGCTTCTTCGAGCCGGTCGGGGTGGGTAGCAAGCCAGCCAGTGACCTTGCGAACTGAAGGCGCCGGCGCGGCGACAGGGCGCGGCGCGCAGGGGATGCAGATAATCGCTGAGCGCGCCGTAGCTGCCGCGATAGCCGAGCGCGACGATCTCCCTCAGCAGGCGGGTGGCATTGTGCTCGCCCTCTTGCCTGCGCTGATGCAGGCGCTGCACAGCGCCAGGCTGATCACACAACGACGCCGCGGCGAGTACGGGTTGGCGCCTCAGGCCATGATTCAGGTCCTCACCATCCTCGCCGCCGCGTTCGACCTGGCCAACGACCCCCCGCTCGGCCCACCAACCGATCTCCCCAACCCGGAATGACCAAGCGAGCAACAAGGGGCAGGCAAGATCCGGGCTTGCATGAGGAGCACTGACCCGCTCAAACCCGGTGTCGGCTCGGTGGCCCCTGGTGCTGCTACTTCTCACTCCCTGAACACCACCACGCTCCGTGATCACTTCACGGACTTTGAGCTAGATCCACTTGTCACGACAGAACCAGATCGCTCATGTTCACCCTGCATGACCGCATCTGGACATGGATTGAGTCACTTATCGGTTTGGCCGGTCGAGGACCCGTTCGACCAGTGCCGTGTCGCAGTGCTCGACCACTTCGGTGATTTGCCCGTCGGCGACTCGAAAGATGTAGCAGTAAGTCTGGTGGTACGGCTCCCCGCGCTTGGTGGTGGCATATCCGCGGGCTTGGACCACGACGCGGTCTCCTTCGGCGAGGATGAGGTCCGCCTCACTGCGGTAACCGGTGAGCTGCGCCATGAGTGGTCGCAGCAACACGTTCAGTGCCACCTGCCTCGGTCCCCAGCTTCCCGACCACGACCAGTTCCCCGGAAACACCCACCGGAAATCATCGGACATCACCTCGCTCATCGCACGCGTGTTTCCCTGAGCCATCTGGTCGAAGACGTCCTGAAGAAGCCTCTTGTTCTCTGCGGCACCCATGCGAACGAGGCTAACCAGGACACTAGCCATGCGACAAACGACAGTCTCGCATGTTTGATATGAATAATCCGCATGACTGAGTTCACGATCGTCGGCCTGCGCGTGGTCCGCGAAGCGGCCCGCCACGGCTCGTTCTCCACGGCGGCCGACCGTCTGGGCTACACACAGTCCGCCGTCTCCCGCCAGATCGCGCTCATGGAGCAGGCAGCCGGCCGGCCACTGTTCGAACGCCATGCGCGCGGCGTGCAGCCGACCACAGCCGGCCGAGTCGTCCTCCAACATGCCGAAACGGTCCTCGGCGAACTCGACGCCGCCCACCAGGACCTCCACGACCTCGACGCGCGGCCGCCCGGCCGATTGCGCGTCGGAGCCTTCTCCACTGCCATGGCGGCATTGGTCCCCAGAGCGATCGCTGCTCTCGCCGAGCAGGAACCCCACACACAGCTACCGTTGCGCGAGGGGCTGAGTCCTCGCCTGCTGACCGCTGTCGCCCGCGGACGCCTGGACCTGGCCGTGGTGACCCGCCCCCAGGACGCGCCGCAGGGCGTCGAGGTGCTCCCCCTGATAGACGACCCCCTGCTCATCGCGGTCCCGCCGGACCATGCCCTCGCCGGCCGAACAAGCGTCACAGCCGCGATGCTCCGCAACGAACGATGGATCACCGCCAGCACCGAACCCGGCACCACACTCCTGGGCACATGGAGCGACGCCTCCTGGCAGCCCGACATCGCCTTCATCGCGCGCGACTGGGTCGCCAAGCTCGGTCTCGTGGCCGCCGGTCTGGGCGTCACCGTGGTACCGGGACTCGCCGTACCGGCGCTTCCCCCGAACATCGCCCTCGTACGCATCGATCACCCCGCCGCAGTGCGACCCACAGCGATCGCACAACGCTCCGACGCCCCCGACGAACACCTCCGGCGGACCTTCACCGAAGCACTCCGCGACGCCTCAGCCGGACTGTCCGCCCAACTCCGACACAGACTGCGATAGCGGCACAGAAAGCCGATGAGCGCCGTAGCCGAAACTCGTTGCGGAGCGGGGCGAACGGCAGGATGATCGCTCATCCCCAGGTGACCTGCTCATCAAGGGTCGCTCCAGGATTTCCCGCAGGATCCAGCCCCATGGTCCCAGCGACGAACAGCAACCGTCCGGTGCCACGGACCTCGAGCGCGTGTGCGTACGGGCCCCGCATGCAGTGGGATGCGGGTTGCTCAGTCGTCCAGAGCGGCGCGGATCAGGTCGCGGAGTTCGTCGTCGGGGATGCCTGCGGCGTTGTCCGGGCGCAGCTGGATGGTTCCTTTACTGGTCTGGAGTTGGGGATGGCGGGCGGTGAAGTCGGCGGCGCGGTCCTGGCCCCAGCCGTAGAGCGACACTCCATGCCGCCACACGCCGAGGTGGAGGCGGCGGCGGCCGACCTTGTAGGTGGGAATCTTGTAGGACAGGACAACGATGGCGTCGGGATGCACATCCAAGATCAGGTGATGGAGGCGATCGAACAACGGCCGGTACGCGGGGTCGATGGCTTCGATGTAGTCCTGAACGGCGTCGCCCATCTCTCCATCATCGCAAAATCCCACGCAGCATAAGGCCAATCCGAACAGGCCTGATCCTACTCATCGCCGCTGAGAATCAACGACGAAGCGTCAGATCAGGCCGCCGGGGTGCCGGTCGGCGAGGTAGGCGCGTCCGGCTTCAGCGTCGCGAGGGGAGAACAGGTAGCGGATCCAGGCCTGCTGCTCGTGCAGGATGGCGCCCATCTCCCACACGCAGTAGGTCCCCTTGGCCGTCTCCCCGAACGGGATCAGCTCGAACCCCGCCGCATCCTTGAGGTAGGCCGTCTCCCACAGTTCGTTGTCGTTCAGCCACGTGCATATGAGCAGAAGATAAGCGTCCCCGACGCGGTGCAGGATGACGAAGCCGAGATCGCCCTTGGGACTGATCCCGCCGATCTCTGCCCGGAGGAACTCGCGTGCCTCCTTCCGTACGTCGTCGCCGATCTCCCGGTCCTCCCGGTGCAGGTCGTACCACTTGAAGCGAACGCCGGGCAGCTCGAGGCCTTCGCCCGCCGAGAGCCGCTTGCGCACATGCGTGTAGTCCGAGGAAACACTCGTCATGGCTCGACACTAGGCGCGCAGCGGGGCCCGGTGCCGATAGCCACTTCCGATCATTAACGGCAGACCACTTCGCCGCTTTCGAGCCGAGCGCATTGGGACCCGCACACCTGGCGTATCAGGCACTATGGGTTGCCCGCCTCCAGAGCGGCAAGATCCCGTTCGGCGTAGAGCCGGTGCTCCCATTCCTCGTTGAGAATGCACAGCAGGCATTCACGCACCGGGTAGCTACGCGATGGTGGTGGCCATCCCGGCGCCTCGACCGGTTCGGTATGGCCGTCCAGTGACTCGTCGGTGAGCCCGTCGATGACCTCGCGCACGGTGGACATCCGGTCACGACGTAGCTCGAGCACCGTGTCCAGCGACGGTCGCGCCTTGCGGTCGCGGGGCACCCCCGGCGTGTCCGGCATCTCGTCCCACGGCAGATCGAGCGGATCCCACGGAGCCGGATCGCCGAGAATGGCCCTTCTGATCCATGCGTCAGTAGCGAACACGAGGTGACGCAAGGTTTCGACGAAGGACCACTCGCCGTCGACGGAATCGTGCAGCAGCGCAGGATCCAGGCGGCGGGCCCGTTGGACGGTGCCGTCCCAGAGCCGCTCGACGGTGTCCCATGCGTCGCGGAAGCCCGCGGGCGTGGTTGGGCGCATCTTGGCCCGGCCGGGGTGCCTCCGGTCGAGCTCGGCGGTGATCAGCGGCCCGATGTCGACACCATTGATCGTCAAGTTCGCGATCTCGCCGGAGATGTCGACGTTGACCAGCTCGACTCCGCGCATCACGACACCGCTCAGGTTAACGCTGCGGAATTGGGCACCGGCCAGGTCGCTGGCGCGAAACTCCGCTCCGCTGAGATCAACGCGCTCGAACCGCGAACCCCTGAGTTCATCACCGATGAAGTCAGTCATGCCGAGACAGTAACGCCAAGGACCGACAGTCCGTCCACTCGTCGGCCGGTCAGCTGCGCAGGCGTGGGCGGTTGGACTTTGCGTGCCACCCAGCCGGAGGGTCCTCGCCGACCAGCCCGTCCACGGCCTCGCGGAGCAGATCGGCATGCCCGGTGTGCCGCCCGTACTCCTCGATCAGGTCGCAGAGCAGCCGGCGCAGGCTGCAATGGCGCCCGTCAGAGTAGGTGAGGTGGACGAGCTGGTCGAGTCCACCGGCGGCCAGGGCCGCGTCAAGCTTCGCCCGGGACCGTTCGACGGTGGCGTCCCAGAGCGCGTAGAGGTCTTCGGGGGTGTCCTGGGCGGCCGAGTTGAAGTCCCAGTCGGGGTCGGTGTCCCAGTCCGCGGCATCCCACGGAGCGCCGAGCGGCGCGCCGCTGAGTTTGGTGCTGAACATCTGCTCTTCGGCACACGCGAGGTGCTTGAGGAGGCCGCCCAGCGTCAGCGAGGAGGCACCGATGCGGGCCCGCAACCCGGCCGCGTCGAGGTCGTCGGTCTTCCAGCGGAAGGTTGTGCGCAGGCGGTCCAGCGCACCGACGAGGTGCTCGGCCTCGGTGCCCGCGAGTGGCGGTTCCCACCAGTAGTCGCTGTTGGTCATGTCGCGACCGTAGACCCCATTCCGGACGTTCTGCGTCCGGCTCGCACCGAACCCCGGTCAGCCGAGGGACTGGAGGCCGGCCACCTCGTCGTCGGACAGCCGCAGCGTTCCGGCAGCCACGTTCTCGGTGAGGTGGTGCGGATTCCCGGTGCCGGGAATGGCCAGCATGTGCGGTCCTTGCCGCAGCGTCCAGGCCAGCCGGATCTGCGCGGGCGTCGCGCCGTGCGCGCGGGCGATGGCGAGCACGTCTTTGTGCTCCGTGGCGGTCGCCCCCGCCTCGCGCCCAGCGCCGGCGATCGCGAAGAACGGCACGAAGGCTATGCCCTGCTCGCCGCAGCTGCGCAGGAGTTCCTGCTCGCCGGCCGACGCGCCGATGCCGAAGGAGTTCTGCACGCACACCACCGGCGCGATGGCTTGGGCCTCGGCCAGCTGCTCTGCCGTGACGTTGGACACCCCCAGGTGGCGAATGAGCCCGGCCGTGCGAAGCTCGGCCAGCGCGCCGAAATGGTCGGCGATCGAGCCGGTCCTCCGGCTTGGGGGGATGCGCAGGTTGACCACGTCGAGGTGGTCACGCCCGAGCTGGCGCAGGTTGTCCTCTACCTGATCGCGCAACTGCTCTGGCGTGGCCCACCACCAGGCACCCGAGGAGTCACGCGCCGGCCATACCTTCGTGGCGATGACGAGATCGTCAGGATAGGGGGCCAACGCCCGGTTGATCAGCTCATTGGCCGATAGATACGGCGAGAAGTAGAACGCGGCGGTGTCGATGTGGTTGACCCCGAGCTCGATCGCGCGCCGCAGCACGCCGATCGAACGATCGCGGTCGCCCGGGATGCCGGGGCCGAAGGCGACGCTGCCAGTCAGGCGCATCGCTCCGAACCCGATCCGATTGACGGTCAGGTCGCCGAGGTGCCAGGTGCCAGCCGCCGCGGCGGAGTTCGTCTGTGCGGTCATGATCAGGTGTATGTCCTTGCCTATGGGGCTGCCGGAGAGGTGCGTGAGCGCCGCGGTCATCGGGTCTGGCCGGATCCGGGGCATGAAAAAAGCCTCCCCAGGCGGAGTGGCTCCGGCCGAGAAGGCTCAACGAGATGAGTTTAGCAGGGCCGGCTACGGGCGTCCGCCTCGCCGACCGACAACCCACCGCCTGCCGAATCGCCGGTGAACACGATGCGGTCGGCGCTGATTCCCTGGTCGAGCAGCCACCGGTAGACGGCGGTCGCGTCGTCGGCCTGCGCTCCTCGAGGCTCCGCTTCGGCACCGCCCACGTCGCGGGCAGATCGCCAGCATCGGTCTCGATGAATGCAGAACAACGATGGCCGGAAAGGAATCGCTCGCCTTCGCCGGGAGCGGGAAGGCTCCTACCACGGCCATGATCTGGACAGCTCAGACCGAGGGCTAAGCCGTGCCGGCGACGCCGATCAGATTGCCCTCGGGATCGGTGAAGTGGCCGACCACGAGGGTGCCCGGAGTCCCGTCGGGGCCCATCCGTCGCGTCCCGCCGAGGCTCTCGGCTTTCTGGAGCGCGGCTTCCACGTCGGGAACGCCCACGTAGAAGAGGACTCTGGGCTGGTGGCCAGGACCACCGCCGATCCCGCCGTTGAGACCGGTCCCCTCGCCGGTTGTGCTTCCATCCACGAATCCGTACATGCCTGGCCGTGAGACGTTCTGGCTGACCGTGTCACCACCCCGGCACGCGACGCCGGATTGACTGTGGCATGCCGTGGCACTGGGTGAGGCTGATTCCGGACGCGGTGCTTGGCGCACCTCTCGCTCCCGCGCCGCACACCGTCCCGCCACAGGCGCGATAAGCACCGTAAACACCGGTAATCCGGGCGGCGCAGGGTTCAGGTACGCGGGCTTCGCGGCGTAGTCAACGGTGGGTCTACGATCTGTCGGAGTTGTCGCTTCTCCGAAAGGATCTGACTTGTTCGGCGCAGACGTGCACGCCTATCTCCGTTCGGCCGCCGGGGCCCGGGCGCACCGGCACGAGCCGTTCACCATCAGGTTCGACGAGCACGACGACGCGCTCCCGTTCAACTACGCCATCCCCGACGACGCCGCCGACCCCACCGAGGGCGAGGTCGCCGCGCTGGTCGCGGCGTTCCGGGAGCGGGCCAGGACGCCTCGCCTGGAGTACGTGCCGCAGGCCGCGCCGAAGGTGGAGGGCACGCTGCTCGCGGCCGGGTTCACCGTGGAAGGGCGCTACCCGCTGCTCGTGTGCCCGCCGGGCGAGGTCGTGGACGCGCCCGTGGATCCCGCCGTACGGGTCGAGCTCGTGACCGCCGACGCCGACCTCTGGCAGGTCGCCCAAGTGATGAACGCGGCGTTCGAGGCGCCGGAGGCGACCGAGCACGATGTCGCACGGCTGCGGCGGGTCCTGGACGGCGGCGGGATCGTGGCCGCCGCTGTGGATACCACGACCGGCGACGTCGTCGGCGCCGGCCAGGCCGGCAGCCCGCATCACGGGGTCGCCGAGGTCGCCGGCATCGCCGTACGCGTCTCGCACCGGCGGCGCGGCATCGCGGGCGCAGTCACCGCGCTCCTGACCCGCGCGGGCGCCGACGCCGGCATCAGCACTCCGTTCCTCACCCCCGCCGACGACGGCGCCGCCCGCGTCTACGCCCGCGTCGGCTACCGCCGGGTCGGCGAGGCTCTGCACATCTCGCTGCGCGCGTAGCACGAGCGCGACGAGCAGATCGCTCGTCGCCGCCTGCATCACCAGAAAGTCCCCGAAGGGCGTGCGCGCGCTCGTCGCCCGACCGGGCCCGATCATCTGATTTGCCGAACGAACATCGTTCGTCCTACAGTGTGATCACTTCGACGAGACGCTCTCCAGAAGTAGGCCGCAGAGCGAGAGCGCCCCACCTCGATGAGGTGCTGGAGGGGCGGCAGGAGTCTTTGCCGACCCTTCCCTTCGGAGGTCTGTCACATGAACATCGGTATCGGCTTGCCCATCGGCGACCCGACCACCTTGCCCGACTGGGCCCAGCGCGCCGACGCCGGCCCCTTCAGCACCCTCGGCCTACTCGACCGGCTCGTCTACCACAACCCCGAACCCCTGGTCGCCCTCGCCGTCCTCGCGGGCGCCACATCCCGCATCCGCCTCCAGACCGAGGTACTGCTGGCCCCGCTACGCGACACCGCCCTGCTCGCCAAGCAGGCCGCCACCCTGGACCGGATGACCGGCGGCCGCCTGGTCCTCGGCCTCGGCATCGGCGGCCGCGACGATGACCACCAGGTCACCGGCGTCGACCTGCGTACTCGAGGCCGCCGCCTGGACGAACAGATGGCGATGATGCGCCGCCTGTGGTCCGGCGAGCCCTACGGCGACGACATCGGCCCCATCGGGCCCGCCCCCGCCCGTCCCACCGGCCCGATCGTCCTCTTCGGCGGTTTCAAGCCCGCCGCACTCGAACGCGTCGCACGCTGGGGCGACGGCTTCCTCTCCGCCGCATCACCCTCATGGGCAGGCGACCTGTTCGACACCGTCCGAACCTTCTGGAAAAAGTACGGCCGCGACGGCGAACCCCGCATCGTCGCACAGGTCAACGTCGCACTCGGCCCCCAGAACGTCATCGACGACGCCCGCACCAACATGCACGCCTACTACACCTTCACCGGCATGGCCGATCGGATGGTCGCCGGAATGCTCACCACACCCGCCGAGATCCGCACCACGATCGCCGCCTTCGCCGACCTCGGCGCCGACGAGGTCATGCTCTACTGCTACGGCCTCGACCCGTCCCAGGTAGACCGCCTCGCCGACGTGGTGTGAAGACGGAGATCGCCTTCGATTCACATGGGGTTATACGGCCTCCGCCTGGCCTGTCCGTCCGGCGGAGCGTCGCCGGCTGCGGTGGCGTACGAGTAGGGCGCGGACTGCCAGAGCCGGGTTGAGCAGGGACGTGGTGGGGGCGACCTGCATCCCGACCAGCGCCAGGCGGCGGGACACCTCCGGATCGTGGACCGCGGCCTCACGGAGCAGGCGTTGCACTTCACTGGGCGGACCGGTTTCCGCGTCGCCCCGCATGAACGCGTGTTCCCGCTCGAGGGCGCGGTGGGCCCGGCGGTAGCGGCGCAGCCCTGCCGCCGGGTCGTCGCCGGCGAGCAGGGCAGGCGCCGTGGCGCCGGCGAGCCACTGACCCGACAGCAGCGCCCAGGTGCAGCCGGGGGCCGGGGCGGGGTCGGCGGTCAGGGCCGCGTCACCGATCAGGGCCAGGCCCGGCTCGGGGGTGGGGTGGCGGCGGATGAGCGGGTAGTCAGGGGCGACGACGACCTTGGCGGCGCGTTCGGCGCGGGTCAGATCGGGGGCGTCGGGCAGCGAGGCGACGTAGCGCTCGATGTAGGCGGCGTGGTCGGTCAGGTCTGGGGGCAGGGTGTCCTTGGCGGGCATGACCGCCACTTCGGTCAGCCCGCCATCGGTGGGACCGAGTACCACCCAGTCCCGGTCGTTCCACCACAGGGCGGCGGGGGTGGGCAGCGTGTGCCGGACGTTCCGGTAATAGGTGTAGAAGAACGCGCGGCCGTTTGGCGTGAACTGCTCGGGGACGCCGGCCAGCGAGGCGACCTTGGACCGGTTGCCGTCGGCACCGACGACCAGGCGGCCGGTGTGGGTTTCCTCGGTGCCGTCGAGCAGCCGGGCGCGGATGCCGCTCACGCGGCGTCCTTCGGTCAGCAGGCCCGTGACCGTACGGCCGAGGAGCAGGTCCACCCCACCGGTGGCGGCGGCGCGGCCACGCAGGATCGGGTCGAGGGTGGTGCGCCTGACGTTGAGGAACGGCGGGACGTCGGCACGGGAGCG
This sequence comes from Nonomuraea sp. 3N208, assembly GCF_052245935.1. NCBI lineage: Bacteria > Bacillati > Actinomycetota > Actinomycetes > Streptosporangiales > Streptosporangiaceae > Nonomuraea > Nonomuraea sp. 3N208. The sequence goes on from NZ_JBQQBR010000004.1 coordinate 353,299, forward strand.
ATCGGTCCAGCCGTACTCCGTCCGGATCGAGAGGTCGCCGGTGCCCGCGCCGGTGGCCAGCAGGTCGTCCCACAGGCCGAGCCGGCGCAGCGGGGCCTGGGCGCGGCCGAGCAGGAAGTGACCGCATAACCGCTTGGGGGTGTCGATGCTGCGGTGCTTTTCCAGCAGCGCGACGCGTAGGCCGGCCCGGCCGTACAGGATGGCGGCGGTGCAGCCGCTGATGCTGGCTCCCACGATGACGACGTCGTAGTCCATGACGCTCTCCCGGTTTCGTCACACTGTTTCGTTACGCCGTAACGTAACAGTGTTGCGATAGGCTGTCCAGCATGGGACGCCCACGCGCGCACGATGAAGAGACCCGCCGCACGTTGCTGGCGGTGGCCGGCGACCTATTGGCGACCGAGGGATCGGCCGGGGTAACCGTCCGGCGGGTGTCCCAGGAGGCCCAGACCACCACCCGGGCGGTCTACAGCCTGTTCGGCGACAAGGAGGGCCTGCTACGCGCGCTCTACCAGCAGGCCGCCGAAACCATGCGCCGCCACCACGAGGGCGTCCCCGAGGACGAGGACCCGCTCGTGGAGATCACGGCACTGGCGCTCGCGTACCGGGCCGCCGCCCTCGAGGAGCCCAACCTCTACGGCCTGTTCATGAGCGGCGCCGTACCCGGCTTCCGTCCCGTCGGGGACGACGCCCAACTGGCCCGCCGCAGCCTCACCCGCGTCGTGCAGGCACTTCAACGCTTCGCCGACGCCGGGCACCTGCCCGGCCACGACCCCCGGCTGATCGGCCAGCACCTGTGGGGCCTGGTACACGGCCTGGCCACCCTCGAACTCCAAGGCCACCTCGGCACGCCCGACCAGGCGGAGGCCCGCTGGCGCGACGCGGTCCTCGCCACCGTCACCGGCTACCGCCAGCCACCTCCTACCCCTCAATGATCAGCATTGGAGAGCACGGCAGTCTTCGAAGGTGGTCCCCTTCGTCAGCGCGGGTCTTGCCCGGGGACTCCTGCGAGCAACCGCGTTCATCGTCGTACCCTGAAGACCATAAGGCGGCGCCATGAGCGCTCAGCCCCGTTGGCAGTGGCCGCCCGGTAGACCATCCGAGAGTGCCGAAGACGATCGGCGGCATCTCCAACGCGCTGCGTGGAAGCCGCCGCACTCAGTTCTTCATCCAACTTCCTGGAAGCGCAGCAGGGCCCTGAGCTGGACGGGGTACGGACAACTTCAACCTCTGTAGCGGGGGTATCCACCGTGGTCGGGAAGTTCGTCTTCGTAGTCACAGGCAGCGACTGCGTCATGGCCTGCCTGCCAGGCGTGGGTGAGAATCTTGGTCACCGTCTCGATGACCTGGTGGCTGGTAGCGTTCCCTCTTTCGATCTCCATCTTGATCGGCCAGGTTGGAAAGTCGGGCCCATCGTGAGTGCAGTCGGAATTGCGCCGGATCTCGATCTCGATGGTGCCGACGCGCAGCAGGCGACCATCACGTGTCGCGCCGATGGCTCGGGCGGCCAGCTCGATCGCAGCATCTTCGCTGACGCCCTGTAGGTAGAGCCCGCAGTAGTCGTAGCGGTCGGGGCTGGTCATGCGGCGTCTTTCCCCTCATGACGTTCCAGCAGAACGCCGCGTTCGAAGCGGGCGCCCGCACGGACGAGGGCGACCAGGTGAGGTGCATTCACCGCCCGCCAGCGAGCCTGGGCCGTTCAGTCACGAGAACCGCGGCGCCGTACTATCGCGTCGCTGATCTGCCGTGCCGCTTCGAGCTCGGGCGCCACCCAGCGCAGGCCGGTGTCCCCCACCTCCGCCGGCTCGGCGATTACCTGCGGCAACGGCCCCTCATCCCGACCGGACCGCCACGTCGACGGGTCCGGCCGCTCCGGCAGGTGCCGGAACCGATGGTTCTGCGCCTCATCGCTCATGCTAGACATGACGCCCCGAACCCCCACCAAGTTCCTCGCGGAATCGTGAATTCCCCCACAGACCCCGGTGCATTGCTGCACCGAGGACCTCTCGGCTCTACAAGGAGGGCTCGGCACAGTGGGGATGCCGGTCGAGCGCTCGGAGGTCCCGCACGGGGTCGCGGTCTTCCCCGGCGACGGCGGGATCCGGCGTATCGCCGAGCGTGAGCACAACGTGATTCACTGGTCGGAGTTCGACCGGGGCGGTCACTTCGCCGCCATGGAGGCCCCCGACCTGCTGGTCGACGACGTCAGGGCGTTCTTCCTGAAGGTCCGCTGACCATGGGTTCCGCGTGGCGGCTCTGATCAGGCTCACCTGGGCGTGCTTTTTGGATCTTGAATGAGATGTTCCGTGGGTCACCTCAGAGGCGTCGGCCTCGAACGCGACTCGCTGGGTCATTGGTCGGTCGGGCGCGATTGACGTAGCCCGGCGATGAGAAGCTCGACCATGCGACGCGCGTCGTAGCGCGAGTCGCCGTCGACACCGACGCATAGGTTGCCGATGCCGCGCAGGAGTCCGTAGGCATCCATATCAGGGCGAATCTCGCCGGCGGCGGCAGCGGCATCGAGCAACTGAGCGCACACGGGCACGAGACGGTCGAGAAAGTAGGCGTGCAGAGTCTCGAAGCGAGCGTTGTCGGACTGCAGCGCCGCGGCGAGTCCGTGCTTGGTGATCAGGAAGTCAACGAAGAGATCGACCCATTGCGTCAGCGCGACGTGCGGTGTGCTGCTGTTCGCCAGCAGGGCTGGTCCGGCTTCGGCGCAGGCGTCGACCTGGTGGCGGAAGACAGCGATGACGAGGTCTGCTCGCGTCGGGAAGTGGCGGTAGATCGTACCCATCCCGACGCCGGCCTTGGCCGCGATGTCGCGCACCGGCGCGTCCACGCCAGAGACGACGAACACGGCGGCAGCGGCGGCGAGCAGGGTCTGTTCGTTGCGTCGGGCGTCGGCCCGTTTCCGCGGGGACGTTCGCGCTATTTGCCCATCGATGTCGGACACCGTGTCGGCTCCTCTCGTTGCCAAGCCTTGCAAAGCGGAGCAGCGCTCCGTATGTTAGACGGAGCACGGTTCCGCTTAACCATGATGCCAGAGCGGGCGACCAGCCATCAACGAGCCGTGACGTCGACAGTCCCCCGATGGAGGAGACACATGCAATACCGCACCATGGGCCGCACCGGTGTACAGGTCAGCTCCCTTGTGCTCGGAGCGATGAACTTCGGCGCCCTCGGGCGAACTACCCAGGACGAGGCCACCGCCATCGTCGACGCCGCGCTCGAGGGCGGAATCAACCTCATCGACACCGCCGACATGTACAGCGGCGGCGAGTCCGAAGAGATGGTCGGCAAGGCCATCGCCGGTCGACGCGACGACATCGTGCTCGCCACCAAGGCGAACATGCCGATGGGTGACGAGCGCAACCACCAGGGCAGTTCGCGCCGCTGGCTGGTCACCGCACTCGACGACAGCCTGCGCCGCCTCGGCGTCGACCACGTCGACCTCTACCAGATCCACCGGTGGGATCCGCGGACCAGCGATGAGGAAACGCTGTCGGCGCTGACCGACCTGCAGCGCGTCGGGAAGATCCGCTACTTCGGCTCCTCGACCTTTCCGGCCTACCGTGTCGTCCAGGCCCAGTGGGCCGCCCGAGACAACCACCTGAGCCGGTACGTCACCGAACAACCCAGCTACTCGATCCTGCAGCGGGGCGTGGAGACCCACGTGCTGCCCGTCACCGAACAGTACGGGCTCGGCGTGCTGGCATGGAGCCCGTTGGCCTCGGGCTGGCTGTCGGGTGCGGTCCGTGCGGGTCGAGAGATCACGACCAGCCGCTCGACGTTCATGCCGCAACGCTTCGACACCGCCATCCCCGCCAACCGCGCCAGGCTTCACGCCGTCGAGCAGCTTGCAAAGGTCGCCGACGAGGCCGGCCTGACGATGATCCAGCTCGCGCTCGGCTTCGTGACGGCGCACCCCGCCGTGACCAGTGCGATCATCGGCCCCCGCACACTGGACCACCTGCACTCTCAGCTCGCCGCCGCAGACACCGTGCTGTCCGCCGACGTACTTGACGCGATCGACGCGATCGTCGCTCCCGGTGTCGACCTCGCCGCGCACGAGAAGTACGACACTCCGCCAGCCCTGCTCGACCCGTCGCTGCGACGCCGCTGATGGCGCACCCGACGCTCTACCGCTACGCTGCGCGTGGTCGCCGAGCATGCCGACGTGTGGAACATCCCCGGCGGTGACATCGACGACGCCGTCCGTCGCGGCGCCTTACTGGACCGCTTCTGCGCCGAGATCGGCCGCGACCCCGCCTCGATCAGCCGATCCATCGTCCTGCCGGTCTCCTACGACCACCCCAGTAACACACGGGACGCGATCGCTGAAGCCATCGACGCCGGCTTCCAGCACATCGTCCTAGGGTTGCTTGCCCCATACGGCTACAGCGTGGCGAGGAGGCGATGGACGGCTTCCTCGTCGCCCTTGATGGCGACCGGCAGATCCTTCAAGGGGCGTTTCTTGATGACCAGCGCGGCGAACGAGCGCAGGTCGGTGTCGATCACGGCGACGGGATCCGCGGGATCGGCGCGCGTGATCGTGAGCGTCCCGCCTGAGACGCGCACGCTGAAGCGGTCGTCGCCCAGCCGTACCGCGATCGTGGCACTCAGCCCCGGGTCCGCATCGGGGTCGAAGTGGCTGCGCAGGGCGAGCATGAGCGCGTCCACGCTGGCCATGGCGTGCGGGTCGCGGCTGGGTGAGCGCCTGCCCCAGCGGCCGAGGTGAATCAGGACTGGCTCCAGGTCCAGGCCCCACTCCGTGAGCTCGTAGACCCACACCGCGGCGGGCGGCCCGAGCTTGCGCCGCTGTACGACTCCTGATTCCTCCAGCTCGTGCAGGCGTTGCGACAGCGCGTTGGAGCTGGCGTTGGGCAAGCCGGCCTGGAGCTCGGTGAACCGCTTGGGGCCGAGTAGGAGCTCCCTGACGATGAGCAGGCCCCAGCGCTCTCCGATGAGGTCGAGGGCGTGCGCCGCGGCGCAGCCGTCGCCGTACTTCCGCTTTCCCGTCACAACCCTCAGTTTACAGGAAAGAGAGAAGATACTTGTTTTTTAGGAGTGTTTAGAGAAATATTGCAAGTAAATCGAAGGAGTGTGTGATGTGACCAGACAGACCTGGGTGCTCGCGTTAGCGTCGCTGGGCGCGTTCATGATCTCGCTCGACAGCCTTGTCGTGACCACGGCGCTCGGCACGATCAGGCAGGACCTCGGCGCCTCGCTCGAAGAGCTCGAGTGGACGGTCAATGCCTACAACCTCAGCTTCGCGGTGTTGCTGCTGACCGGTGCGGCGCTGGGTGATCGCTGGGGGCGCCGCCGAGTGTTCGCCGGTGGCCTCGCCGTCTTCACCCTCGCCTCGGCAGCGTGCGCCCTGGCGCCCGACGCGAGCTGGCTGATCGCGGCTCGCGTGGCTCAAGGAGTCGGGGCGGCGTTCACGATGCCCCTGGCGCTGACGCTCCTCTCGGCGGCCTTCCCGCCGGAACGCCGCGGGCGGGCGATCGGCCTGTTCAGCGGTGTGGCGGGACTGGCCACGTTCGTCGGCCCCTTCGTCGGCGGAGCCATCGCCGCGGGGCCGTCCTGGGAATGGATCTTCTGGATCAACGTGCCGGTCGGGGTGCTCGCCATCGTCGGCGTCCTCGCCAAGATCGACGAGAGCCACGGCCCCGACAACCAGCTCGATCTCGTGGGGCTCCTGCTGGCGACCGCCGGCGTGCTCGGCCTCGTCTGGGCGCTCGTCCGCAGCGGCGCGTCGGGCTGGGGCAGCGCGGAGGTGCTCGCAGCGCTGGCGCTGGGCATCGTGCTGATCGTCGCCTTCGCAGGCTGGGAACGCCGCGTCCCCGCGCCCATGCTGCCCATGCGGCTCTTCCGCAACCGTGCCTTCACGACCGCCAATCTGGCGAACTTCGCCCTGTTCGCGGTGCTGTACGGGATGTTCTTTTTCTTCGCACAGTTCTTCCAGACCGCTCAGGGCGTCGGGCCGCTGGAGGCGGGGCTGCGGCTGCTGCCCGCCACCGGCGCGCTGATGATCGTGGCACCGGTGGCGGGGGCGCTCGCCGACAAGGTGGGCGAGCGCGTGTTCACGGTCGCCGGGCTCGGCCTATGGGGGATCTCTTTGGGGTGGCTCGCGCTCGTGGCCGATCCTGGCGTGCCGTACTTGCAGATTCTGCCGTTGCTGGTGGTCGGCGGGGTCGGTGTGTCGATGGCGATTCCGGCGGTGCAGAAGGCGGCGGTGGGCGCGGTCGCGCCCGCGGAGATCGGCAAGGCGTCGGGCGCGGTTACCACGCTCCGCTTCCTCGGCGGCGTCTTCGGGGTCGCCGTTGCCGGCATGCTCTTCACGAGCACCGGCGGGTACGGCTCGCCGCACGAGTTCAGCGACGGGTTCGCCGCGGCGATGGGCGGCGTGGGCGTGATCGCGCTGCTCGGCGCGGTGGCCGCGCTGGGCATGCCGGGTCGGCGACGCGTTCCGACGCCGGAAAGGGAGCGGGTGGCATGACCCGCACGCCATCGCCGGGAACGGAGCCAGTGGCATGACGCTCATGCCAGCCCGCACGGGAGTTCCGTGAGGGCCAGGCGGCTCCTGGTCGCCGTCCACGTCCTGGTCACGGTGAGCTGGCTCGGCGGCGCGTACGCCACCCTCGTGCTCGCCGTCTCCGCCACATCAGCTTCCTACGCGCTCATCCAGCTCTATGACCTGGCCATCGTCGTCCCCTTAGGACTGGCCGCGCTGGTGAGCGGTGTCGCGCTGGCGGGCTGGGCGGGATTGTTCGCCCAGCCATGGGTGGTGGCCAAGCTGGTGCTGACGGTTCTGGCCCTGGCGGGGTCGCTGCTCCTCCGTGCCGGGTTCGTGGTCGACGCGGCCGCGGGCGACGCGCGGGCCGCCTCCCGGGTGGTGACCGGATCGGTGGTCATCCTGGTGGCGCTGGTCGCCACCGCACTCCTCGGGATGTACCGGCCTTGGGGTCGCCGCGCAAGCAGGCGCTGAAACTCGGATGGCGCGAGCGGGTCGGCCTGGCGGCTGCTCAACCCCGGACAGCAAGCCCTGCTGGTGCTGGTCTACCCGCAAGGGCGAGACGTTCACCGAGCTCCGAGGCCGTGACCTGGATGGCGAGCCGTGCAACTCACGGCCTCCCTGACGCAAAGGTGTTGCACGGATGCCAGATCAGACAAGGCGCGGTCTGGGTCGAGGTTGGCTGGGAGGGACAGGGATTCGAGGGCGCCGGGCGGACTTGGCCAAGTCGGGACCAAGCCGCCTCGCGAGCTTGATGAAGTCTGTCGTCATGAGGGGCGGCCTAAGCGATCTTTCCGGCCATGCACGCGGTCCATCGCGGCCGCCACCAGTCCAGTGATCATCCACTCGCGAAGGTGCTGCATGGCGAAAGTACTCCGTTCCCAATATTTCGGCGCAAGGCCACACGTTAGGGATAGGCGGTATGTCGCTGTCTTCGGCAACACCAGCCGCCGAGGACTGGTGGCGGTCGAACGACGGCGTTCCGCCCGAGATAACCACGGACGTCGAGCGGCTGATCGGACGGCCCGGCCGCACGTTCGCCACCTGGGCGCAGGAGCACGCGGCTGCCTTCACACGCTGACGTGCACGCGGCCGCCACCGGCAGGTCAGTCGAACCGCACGTACATCCCGACTCACTCCGCGCCGCCTTCGCCTGGCGCGGCAGGCGGACAGCTGCTGATCGGAGCCACCGAGCTGTTCCAGCAGCGCGAGCCCGGCTGCGAGGTCCGGCTCCGCGAAGCGCAGATGGCAGGCGTACTGCCCTGCCTTCGATGGCGCAGCTCGTAGGCCGCGCCTCCTGCGTCAAAGTAGGCACTCTTCCTCCTCACGCAGGCATTGCTGAAGGTCTGGACCGGACATTTGGCGGACGTCTGTACTGGCTCTTCAGGAGTCGCCGCTCCAAAGCCTCGACATACGGCACGGCGGCGCATGCTGGTATCTGGCATCGCTTGCCGTCGTCTCGTCTCGGCATATGGACGAACTGTCGCTTCGACACGGCGAGAGCAAGCTCGGTGCGACACTGATCCCGCTCCCGGTTGACGGCCCATGATCGTGGCCTCGTCGATGTCGATTTTCCTGGTCAGCCGGTACGGACGCCGTGGGGCAGTCCTGCCGTGGTCTCTCCTGTGATCGGCAGCCTGCAAGTCACATGTAAGCCTGAAAGTGACATGTAAGCCTGCACGTCTAGACATGCATATGTGAACTAAGACGCCGGAATCCGCGCGAAGATGGCGTTCCATCCGTCATCGCCGCGAAGGCGCCCGATCATCTCGTTACAATGCCGACTCCGTTGAAGGATGGGAGCGAATGGCCCTGGAGATCAGATTTCTCGGCCCGTGGCAGGTCCTGGCCGGTGACGAACCGATCCGGTTCGCCGGGCAACGACGAATCGGCGTGCTGGCCAGACTCGCCCTGGACGCCGGGCAGGCCGTACAAACCGAGCGGATCCTCACCGACATATGGGGAGACAGCTCCGCGGCGACCATGGCCAAACAACTCCACATCGTGATCTCCAAACTCCGCGAAACCCTCGAACCCCACACCACCGAAGAGATCATCCAGACCATGCCCGGCGGCTACCGGCTCGCGCTCGAACCCGACCACATCGACGCTCACCTGTTCACCCGCCTGGCCAAACGCGCCCGCACCGCCCAGGCACAGGGGGGCAGGGCCGTCGCGGACGCCCTGTTCCGCTCGGCCCTGCAGTTGTGGCGAGGCGAACCCCTGGCCGAACTGACCGCCCCCTGGGCACGAATCGAAGCCACCCACCTGGAAGAAGAGCACCTCACCGTCCTGGAAGACCACGCCGATCTCCGCCTGGCCGCCGGCGACCACCACGCGGTGGCCGCCGACCTGGCCGTACACGTGCGGGCCCACCCACTGCGCGAACGCCCCGCCGCCCAGCTCATGCTCGCCCTGCACCGCGCCGGCCGCCCATCCGAAGCGCTCGCCGTCTATCAGGACACCCGCCGGATCATGGTCTCCGAACTCGGCATCGAACCCGGCGCCCAACTACGCCGCCTGCACCAGGCCGTCCTGGTCAAGGATCCCGTCCTCGACCTGACCACCCCGGCCCAAGAGGTCACGGTCAGCGAGCCGTACATCCCGGCCGAACTGCCCGCCGACACCCACGCCTTCACCGCCCGCGCCACCGAGATCGACCGCCTGCGCACCGCACTCGGCGCCGCCGACGGACCCACCCACGGGCCCGCCATCACCGTGATCGACGGACCCGGCGGCATCGGCAAATCCGCCCTGACCGTCCACGTCGCCCACGCCATGGCCGCCCGATTCACCGACGGCGTCATCTACCTCAACCTGCACGGATCCACCCCCGGCCTCGACCCGCTGACCTCGGCCCAAGCCCTGCGCCACCTGCTGCGCTCCCTCGGCCTGGACGGCGCCGCCGTCCCCGCCGATCCGGGCGAGGCCGCCGCCCGCTACCGCTCCCTGACCGCGACCTGCAACCTACTGGTCATCCTGGACAACGCCCGCGACGTCCGCCAGATCCGCCCGCTCATCCCCGCCGGCACCGGCTGCCGGGTCCTGATCACCACCCGGGACCCGCTGTCCACCCTGGACCACGCCCGCCAACTCCACCTGGGCACCCTCAATGCCACCGACGCCGTCGCGCTCCTGTCCCGCCTGGCCGGACCCGACCGGGTACGCGCCGAACCGCAGGCGGCCGAGCGGATCGTCCACCTGTGCGGCGGCTTCCCCCTCGCCCTGCGGATCGTCGGCGCCCGCCTGGCCGCCCGCCCCGAGTGGACCCTGTCCGACCTGGAAGTACGGCTGGCCGACGCCACCCGCCGCCTGGACGTGCTGGAATACGCCGACCTGGCCGTCCGCGCCAGCATCGCGGTCAGCCACCACCACCTCCGAGAAGAACCCACCGGCCGCGACGCCGCCAACCTGCTGCCCCTGCTCGGTCTGCTCGGCCTGCCCACCCACACCCCCGCCGCCACCGCCGCCCTGGCCGACTGGCCCCTCCACCGCGCCGAAGCCGCCCTGGAACGCCTGCAGGACGCCCGCCTCCTCGAACCCGCCGGACCCGGCCGCTACCAGCTCCACGACTTGGTCGGCCTTTATGCCCGCGAACGGGCACACCAGGATCTGTCCGACGAGGAACGCACCACCGCCGTACGGCGCGCACTCCACCACTACCTGACCACCCTCTGGATGGCGGGCACCATAGTCAACAGCGATCCCGTACTGCGATGCCCCGTCGAGTTGCCCGACATCACCTTCAACCTGGAGGAGGCGGGACGATGGGTCCAGGACGAGCGGGACAACCTGCTTGCCGCCGCGCAGCAGGCGTTGGACGGCCCCGACCCGGCGACCGCCATCGGCCTGGTCATCGGACTCCACTGGCCCTTCTGTTACCAGGCCTGGCACACTCAACTCGCCGACGTCTACGCGCAGGCCATCGAGGTGGCTGATCGCATCGCGGCGTGGGAGGACAAGGCCCAGCTCCGCAACTTCCTCGGCTGGGTTTTCCGAGACCAGGGCCGCTACGACGCCGCGATCGCGCAACTGAATACAGCGCTCACCGACTGGGACCGCGCGGGACTTCCCCGAAGGAAGGTGGGAGCCCTCAACCACCTCGGTGTCATCAACACGATCGTGGGCCGTCTCGACGACGCGCTCGGCTACCTGGAGTCCGCTTTAACGCTCAACGACGACGCCGAACGCCCTGTGGCAACGGCCGTGATCCGCAACAATCGGGTGCACGTCTACTGCCATCAGGGGCGCTTCGACGAGGCGATCGCGGAAGCACGCCAGTTGGTGGAGCTGTGGCCGAAGGCGGACCCGCTCGCCGGTGCGGGCACGGCACACGACTCGCTGGGCGACGTCTACCGCTATGCCGGCCGGCTGACCGAGGCGGTGGAAAGCTACACGACGGCCGTGCGGGTGCTCCGCGAGTCGGGATACCGCCTGGGGGAAGCCGTATCACACTGGTGGCTCGGCACCACCCTGCACGCCCTGGAACGGCACGGCGAAGCACGGAAACAGTGGGAGGAGTCCGTCCGCCTTCTGCGCGACGCCCGCCTGCTCACGCCCCGGGAGGCGACCGAGATCCTCGCCCAGCCCGTGCCGGAAACACCCCAGCCGATCAAGAACATGCTCTGACTCTCATCCCGGCGCGTGTCCCCCATTGCCTCCCCCTGACCGCGGACTCCCACGCCTCGTCCCATGCACCCGTTTGACGGCATCCGAGCCATCCGGCGTCATGTCGTCCACGATAGAGCTCACCCGCGGGTTGGCCTGGACGTTGCGCCAGCGCTGCGTGGAGGCCACCCACGGCCCACCGAGGTCGATGGTCCCTTCCGGATTCAGCCGGAATCCCAGAGGACGCACCTGTGGTGTTCCATCCGGGCCGACTGTCGCAAGCCGTCCATGAGCTGCCTGATTACCTTCGTGAGAACGGGAGCCAGATGTTCGTCACTCCCGGCGCCACCTCCTCGCCCCGTCCTTCGCGGATGTTCGTGAGAACGAGCGCCACTTGTTGACCATGGCAGACGAGGCAACGATGCCAGCACTTAGTCCTTAAGTCACTCACCGTAGACCTCGGCTGCGATGTCGAACGATGGGTCGACGCGCAGTTTTTGCAGATGAGCGGGCACACTCGCCGCCATGGGCGTGGCTGTCGCGCGATCAGTGGTTGCGGGAATCCGGCCAAGTCCGGGGACCGGGCTTCACCCCCCGCCCGATCCCCGGGGTCACCGCCCCGCGTTCCCAGCTCAGGTCGATCCGCAGACCCGCGTCGTCAACCGCGGCCACGCAAGTCTTGCTCTAATGTGGCAGGTCTGCCTCGATCAGACGTCGTCGGGATGTCACGATCGCCTGTCAGCCTGGCGGAGCATCGCGTCTAGTTCGGGGTCGGGCATGAGCTGCCGGACCTCTTGCGCGCAGCGGCAAGCGACGGCGAACTTGGCAGCCCACGCCAGCGCCTCTTCGCGTGAGGCCACGTCGACGACCACGAACCCGCCAATGACCTCCTTGGTCTCCGGGTAAGGCCCATCGGTGACCATCCCGTCCGTGGCCACGACGCTCGCCCTCTGCCTTTCCAGTCCGGCGCCGAACACCCATACGCCGGCGTTCACGGCCTCCTGAACCACCGCGTGCGAGGCCTTGCCCACGTCGGGCATGTCCTCGCCGGGGATGTGGTCCATCGCGCCGTCATTGAACGAGATCAAGTACTGCGTCATCCCATCACTCCCTTGTCCCGGCGGCTTCCTCCGGCCGCCTCTCACCTGTTCTACGAACGACTCGCCCCGGATCCGACGCCATGCCAAAGATTTTCACGGGACCTCCGCCGCTCGGCGCCTGCGGGTGTCATGTCGCCCCTATTCGCGCAGATCATCGCCGCCGCCACCGGCCACGAGTGGTCCCACCGCACCTAATCTGCTGTAAACAACGCGCGCCCCGGCTTCCCGCAGGTCGTCACCATGCGTGAGCGGGCAGCCTGTTCGACGACGAACTGTCGCAGTCATTGACCGCAGCGCAGGCAAGAACCTCCATCGCGGTTGAGGTCAACACGCCGCCGGACGGGCCCCGGCTGGTCCCGGTGACCATCTGTTACGCGTTGCTCGGGATGAGCACGAGACGTCTCCCGCGCTTTCGTCCTCTTCTCCGATGAGCGGACGTCGCTGTTGCGGCCACCGCTAGGGGTGCTCCAATGCCCAGGCGCAGATGGCGGACAGCGGCTCCCGCAGGGTTTGGCCGAGTGTGGTCAGGGCGTACTCGACATGCTGTGGGGCGGTGTCCTTGAGCACCCGTCGTTCGACCAGCCCGTCACTTTCCATGCTCCGCAGGGTCTCGGTCAGTACCTTTTGGGTGATACCGGGGAGCCTGCGGCGCAGCTCGGCGTGCCGCTGCGGTCCGGCGAGCAGCGCGTAGATCAGCAGGACCCGCCACTTGGCGGCCAGCCGCTCCAGCGCCTGCCGGGTCGCGCAGCTTTCTTCCAGGACGTCGGGTATCACCAGTGCCATGGGGTCTCCCGTGTGGAGGGGCACCTCAAAGTGCCTTCTGGCCGGTTCAAGATCAGGGCGCCTAGTGTCTCGGCCATGACAGAGTTTAAGGTCCACACGTACACGGCGGCAGAGCCCGGGATCTTCGTCAACAGTTACCTGCTGGAGACGGTGGACGGCGTGGTGCTTGTCGATGCCGGACTGCTGGTTTCCGACGCGCGGGCGCTGGCCGCGCGACTCGCGGCGTTGCGTAAGCCACTGGTGGCGGCGTTCGTGACGCATGCCCACCCGGATCACTTCAACGGGCTGCCGTACGTGGTCGGCGAGGACGTGCCGGTCTATGCGACAGCACTGGTCGCCAAGACGATCGAGCAGACCGCGGTCGCCAAGCGGGAGCAGTGGCAGCCCACCTACGGCGATGAATGGCCGGACCGGTTCCGGGTGCCGGACCGGCCGCTGGACGGTGGCGGCACGCTGGACGTCACCGGGCTGCAGATCCAGGTGCACGACCTGGGAGCCGCTGAAAGTCACGCCGACTCCTACCTCCTCGTCGAGGCCGGCGAGAAGCGGAATGCCTTCATCGGTGACCTGGCTTTCGACGGCGTGCACTCCTATACGGCGGATGGGCATTCGGGTGCGTGGCTGGGTGCGCTCGATCGGCTGGTGGACGAGTTGGCCGGGGTGTCGCTTTATCCGGGCCACGGCGCGCCCGGCGACACCGGCCTGCTGATCCGGCAGCGGCAGTACCTGCTCATGTACCGACAGGCAGTGGGGCGTTTGGCGGCCGGTGCGCCGAGTCTGAGCGAAGCGCAGAAGCTGGAGCTGACGCAGACCCTGACCCGTTTCCTACCGGGGGCGCCCCTGAACTGGCTGGTTGGCCTGGGCGCGGACGCCGTTGCCGCCGAACTCGCGGCCTCATCACCAATCGATGCAAGGGAGGGCTCATGACCGTTGTCAAAGCCGAGCGAATTTCCTTCGGCAGCGAAGGCATCGAGCTAGTAGGCGAGCTCCGGCTTCCAGACGCGGACGGCCCGCAACCCGGCATCGTGCTCACCGGTCCCTTCACCGGGGTGAAAGAGCAAGTCCTCGGTACCTACGCCGAGCTACTCGCTCAGGCTGGACTCGTTACGCTCGCCTTCGACCACCGGGGCTTCGGGGAAAGCGGCGGACGCCGCCAACATGAGGACAGTCAGGGAAAACTGGCCGATCTGAGGGCTGCAGTCGGCGTGCTGGCCGGCCGACCCGAGGTGAATCGGGCCCAGATCGGAGTGGTCGGCGTCTGCCTCGGCGGCGGCTACGCGGTACGGGCCGCCGCCACGGACTCCCGAGTGAAGGCGGTGGCAGGGATCGCGGGCGCCTACAACAGCCCGGCTCGGATCGCCCAGACCATGGGCATCGACGCCTACCGTTCCGCACTCGGCGGCTTCCTGGACCGGTACGACGAGTACGTACCCGCCGTGGCGCCCGACGGCGGCGAGGCCGCGATGACAGGCGATGAGCCGTACGCCTACTACGGCACCGCCCGGTCCACCTCCCCGTACTGGCGCAACGAGGTCACCATAGGATCGCTCCACACCCTGATGACCTTCGACGCCCTCGGCACGGCGGACCTCCTGGCCGCCACCCCGCTACTGATCGTCCACGGAAAGACCGACGCCTACTGCTCGCCGACGCTGGCCCGGGAGCTCTACGAACGCAAGCCCGGCGACAAGGAGATCCTCTGGCTGGACGCCGCCCAGCACATCGACCTCTATGACGTGGAACCGCACGTAACCCAAGCCGCCCAGGCAACCGCCGACTTCCTCCACCGCCACCTCAGACCCTGACAGCCGGGAACGATAAGCCCCCTCTACTGTGGTCGCCTGCCCCTTAGGTCACTCCTGTGACGTCGGACAACAGTCTTGTGGATTCCCCCTTTGCACAGGATTTCCGGACACATCCATACATGCGGACATCCGAGCCCGACTGGGCCATCGCCGCTACCGCCCGCAACGAACCCATCGCAACCACCGCCTCGCACGCCTGCACCCTCAGTAGAAGTCGGATTCACGAACAAACAGCCCAGGCCAGTAAACGCCAGCTCAGCCAGTCACTGCGGAAGAGCTACACCAACTGCGATCGCCCCCCGGGGCAGGTCCGGGGCCAAGGGCCCGCTCGATGGCGCGGGGCCGGGCCGTGCTTCGATTGACGTGGTCAAGTGATCTCCTCCGAGAGCCGGCGGTGGGAGCCGCCGTGATGCGCCGTGTCAGCCGCTCGCCGCCGCCGACCTGGCCTCCTCGACGCTCTTGCGCAATGCGGTCGCGATCGGCTCGACGGGCGCGGACAGCTGCTGGATCCTGTCCCGGCGCAGACGCGTCTCCCGCCAGGAGGGAACCACCGTCTTGAGCCGGGCCGCCGTGGCCAGCGCCGCCAGGACGCGGACGTCCTCGTCCAGGTGCCCGACCGGCTGGCCGCCGCGGATGGCCCGGCCGACGCGCTCGGCCAGCCTGCGCGACAGGTACGCCTTGCGCGGCGTGATCCGCTCGACCGGGAACAGCAGGATCCGGCGCCGCTCCACGTTGATCATCCGGGCGGCCGCCAGCTCGTCGCGTACCACGCGGACCGCCTTGCCGTTGTCCTTCTGCACCCACCGCCGCCACGAGCGGGGCCGCGAGTTCGAGATCTGCTCCCAGACCACGGCCCGCAGGGAACCCGGCTCGGCGGCCGGGGCAATGAGAGCTCGTGCCTTGCCCGACTCGTCCGCCAGGTTGCCCGCAAGCAGCAGCTCGGCGAGGGTGGCCGCGCGCAGCAGGTAGCCCAGCTCGCCCCGCTGGGTCAGCTTCTCCTTCCGCAGGTCGAAGGCCAGTAGGAAGGCCGATCGGGTCAGTGACTCATCCTGCTTCACTTGCGTCTCCATCCGCCCGCTCCTCTTCTTCTTCCTGATCTGTGTCGTCCCCTGTGCCGTCCTCAGGCGCCTTCCTAGGCCGTCCGCGTGGGCGCATCCGCCCCACCCCGTCAGGCAGACGTCCGGCCTCGGCGAGGGCCCTGCGCAGCAGGAACTCGATCTGGGAGTTCGTACTGCGCAGCTCGTCGGACGCCCACCTGGCCAGCGCGTCGTGAACCACCGGGTCAAGCCGCAGGAGGATCTTCTTCCGCTCCACGGTGATTACTGGTAGAGCGTGCCCGCGTTGACCACGGGCTGGGTGTCGCGGTCACCGACCAGCACCACGAGCAGGTTGCTCACCATGGCCGCCTTGCGCTCCTCGTCCAGCTCGACCACGTCGTGCTCGGCGAGCTTGGCCAAGGCCATCTCCACCATGCCGACCGCCCCCTCGACGATCCGCTGCCGCGCCGCCACCACTGCGCCCGCCTGCTGGCGGCGCAGCATGGCGTGGGCGATCTCGGGCGCGTACGCCAGGTGGATGATGCGGGACTCGATGACCTTCACCCCGGCGGACGACACCCTGGCCGCGATCTCCGTGGACAGCCGCTCGTTGATCTCGTCGGCGTTGTCCCGCAGGGACAGCCTGGGCTCGCCGTGCGCGTCGTACGGATAGCTGCCCGCGATGTGCCGCACGGCCGTCTCCGCCTGAATGGCCACGAACTCTACGAAGTCGTCCACCTCGAAGACCGCCTGCGCGGTGTCCTGCACTTGCCAGACCACCACGGTCGCTATCTGGATCGGGTTGCCGTCCGCGTCGTTGACCTTCGTCACGTCCGTCTCGTGGTTGCGGATCCTCGTGGACACCCGCCGGCGCACCGTGATCGGGTTGACCCACTGGAAGCCGGGGGTGCGCAGGGTGCCGACGTACCGGCCGAGCAGCTGCACCACCCTGGCCTCGCCCGGCGCCACCGCGGTGAGGCCGAAGTACATGAAGAACCCGAGCAGGATCATCAGGCTGCTCACGATGACCACCCACATGCCGCCCTGCCCGGCCCCCGAGGCGAGCATGACGATTCCCACGACGAGCAGCACGATCCCGGCCAGGTCCAGCGCCGTCGCCACCCCCAGCATCACGAACCCGTTGGCCGCCCGCACCGGGTGCTCGCTCGTGTGCGGTGCGGGCATGTCCACGACGGCGGCCTCAAGTGCGGCCCCGCCCGATGTGTTCGCCATCGTCCGTCCTTTCTACGTGACTTCATCTTGCTATTAAAATGATATCACTTTTTGGTCGACTGCGGCAGGCCGGTTCTCTGTGAATCAGGGCCCTCCGCAAGGGTCGGTGCGATGAGCCGCAAGGTAGACGTGTTGCCGCAGGTCAGAAGGGCCTATCACGCGCGTCCGCCCGAGCTGCGTCCGCCACGTTCGATGTGGTGGTGGGTGCTCCCGGCCGCGCTGCTGATCGACGTGCTCGAGCAGTTCCTCGGCGCGGCGCCGGTCGAACCCAGAACGCCATCAGGGCGCGGTCGATGCCCGACTCGTACGCGTACCGCACGGCCTGGGCCCGATCGCGCAGTGAGAGCTTGGCCAGCAGGCGGTTGAGGTGGGTGCTCACGGTCGCCTCGGTGATGGACAGGGCGTCGGCGATCTCGGAGTTGGACAGGCCTCCGGCCACCAGGCGCAGCACCTGCTCCTCCCGCGCCGTCAGCCCCGACGGCGACGGCACGGGCGGCGTCGCACGGCGGTAGCCGTCGACGACGCGTCCGGTCACGGCGGGGTCGAGCAGGATGTCCCCGCGGGCGGCGCTGCGGATGGCGGCGAACAGGTGCTCCGGCGGCGATCCCTTGAGCAGGAAGCCGCAGCCTGACCCACGCTGCGATCACGACCTGTCCGCATGCGCGTCGCGACCAATCAGGCGGCGAATTAGCAGCTGATCTTCGTGTTTCCGGCGGTGGCGGCGCCCGCGCTGTCGGAGTACATCCAGACACGCCAGTTGTGGGTGCCCTTGCATTTCGCATAGACCACGGCTCTCCTGGTGCCCCCATTTGGGGTCCCAGGTGTCACGGGCCATGGTCTCCCAGCCGTACCACCGCTGGCGCTGAAGGCGCAGCTCGACCTGGCCCTTACAGTCGCTCGACACAGAGCCCGCGCCGACGACATCCCGGTAGCCATCCTTCTTCGCCTTGCCAGGGAACAGCACGCACTTCGCAGCACTGACGGTTCCGGCCTGGGCAGATGCAGCCGTTACCGGCTGAGCTGTCTTCATGTGATTCTCATCCCATCACCATGTGGCTCCAAGGATGCTCCACAACTCTGGTCCCATAGGGAAGAGGGGGTGTCATGACCGCAGTGTTGGATTTGATCAGGGAGCCGTCACACGTCACGGGCCGTACGTTGCGGGAGTCGGTGGAGGCGTTCGTGGCCGGCTGGGGCAAGCACACGGCGATCCCGGTCGAGGTGTGGGCGCTGCCACAGCGAGTGGTGCCCGACGAGGCGGCCGGCCTCGCGTTCGCGGTGCTCGTCGACGCGCTCTCCGCCGTGGAGCAGGCCACGTACGTGTCGATGGCGCTGACCGCCGGGGGCACGTTGAGGCTGACCGTGTGCGACAACGGGTTGGGGCTCGACTCAAAGGAGGTTCTCAACCGCAGTGAACTGCGCGCCCGCGCCGCAGCAATGGGAGGGCGGTACGACATCGCCTCATCAACCGGCGACGGAACGACCATCACGCTGGAGTTGCCGCTGTGAGCCCAGGCCGCGTCCCGCGGCCAGGAGCCCTCCAGCTATCGCCGCCGACGTGCCGCAGCAGCATGCCGAGATTCCAGCCGGGCAGGTGGGCACCGGCGTGGGCCTGAAGTCTGAGGTGGACACGCCCGCCGACACGGGAGGCCGGCGGGCGTGTCCCATGGTGCCCAGATTTTGAGGTGCCCGATTCAGTCGATGACCGCGGTGGCTTCGACCTCGACCAGCAGATCGGGTTCTCCCAGCGCCGCGACGCCCAGCAGCGTGATCGGCTTGACCGGATCGACCCCCAGCTTCGCGGCTGCCCGCGCGACGCCCTCTCCCAGCAGCGGCATCTTGTCAGGTTTCCAGTCGACGACGTAGACGGTCAGCTTGGCCACGTCGTCGAAGGATCCGCCGACTGCGGCCAGTGCGGTGCCGATATTGAGGTAGGCCTGCTCGACCTGAGCGGCCAGATCTCCTTCGCCGACTCGCCGGCCCTCGGCATCGCGGGCCACCTGGCCCGCCAGGAACACCAGTTTGGACCCGGTGGCGATCGACAGTTGGCGATAGACGTCGGGTTTCGGCAGCCCGTCGGGGTTGACCAGCGTCACGGCCATGTCCGCTCCTTGCACATCGGCACAGATGGTTCGGCATTCCCCGAAAACATAGCAAAGCTATGTATTGTGCTGCCATGGTGAGGATGAAGGACCCGGCGGTCCGCTCCCTGCTGATCGACCGGGCCGCGCAGATGCTCGCCGCTCGGCAGCCGGTCACACTCCGCACGCTGGTGGCCGGAACCGGCGTGTCGACCATGGCCGTCTACACCTACTTCGGCGGCATGGACGGCCTGTGGAAAGCCGTGCGGCAGGAAGGCTTCACCCGCCTGGCCGCCCGCCTCGCCACAGTCTCGCCGTCGGAGGATCCGGTGCGAGATCTGGCCGCCCTCGGCGCCGCGTACCTGTCCAACGCCCTGACCAGTCCCGATCTTTACCGGGTCATGTTCGACGCCGCATTCGAGCTCGAGGACGCCGCGGCCGCAGATGACACGCTGCACAGTCTGGTTCGCGGCGCCGAACGGGCCACGGCCGCCGGTCGCTTTCGTGACGACATCGACCCCCTGGAGCTGGCTACCCAGAGCTGGACCATCGGTCATGGACTGGCATCGCTGGTCGCGACCGGCCCCTTGCCCCGTCAAGCGCTCGCCCAGGGCGTGCCGCTGCTGACCGCCCTGTTCACCAGCGCAGGCGACAACCCCGAGCAATGCCGCCGGTCAGTCGAACGCGGGTGGCGTCCTCTGACATCCGAGCTCATTGTCGCGGCGGGCCATTGACATTGGCGTTCTGAGATCCCGCTGGCAGTCCACGCAGTGGTGATGCTTGTCCACCGATCGTGGACCGGGCAATTCCCCCCAGTGGTCGATGCGGTCAGCCCTATCCACCACCGAAGCTTGGTGACTATGGCCGCTCGGCCGTGGGCTTGTCATCGCATCTCTCGGCTCGATCGTGCCGATGGTCATGGCATTTCGCCCAACCTCGCCGGCCGGAATGGCTCCGGGTCGCCCCAAAGGAGAGATCATGCAGAAGCAGCGATTCAGCCGCACCATCGCCGTTGCCGCCGCGTTATCGGCAACCGTCAGCGCGGTGGTACCGCTCGCGGCACCGACGACCGCGCATGCGGCGCCGGCGGCCGCATCCGCCGATGTCGTCCTGGAATGGAACCGGTACGCGGTGCAGATGGTCAACCGCTTGGAGATCGCGATGGTGCAAGGCGCGGTGTACGACGCGGTGAACGCGATCACGCGCACCAACCAGCCCTATCTCGTCACACCGCCCGCACGACCGTGGTACTCCGCAGAGGCCGCCGCCGCGACCGCCGCCTATCGGACGATGATCGCGCTGCTGCCAGAGCGGCAGCCGGAGCTGAAGTCGCGGTACGAGCGATCGCTGTCCACGATCCACGACGACGCCGCCAAGAGAGGCGGCGTCAAGGCCGGCGAGCAGGCTGCCGAGGCGATGCTCGCCGCACGCGAGGGCGACGGCCGCAATGGCACGAGGCAACCCGCGATCGGCACAGAGCCAGGCCAGTGGCGGCCGACGCCGCCGAATTACACGGTCGCCCCTACAGCCTGGCTCGGAGACGTCAAACCGTTCCTCATCCCCAGCGCCGAGCAACTGCGGACCCGCGGCCCCAACGCACTCACAAGCACGGCTTACGCCAAGGATTTCGCCGAGGTCAAGAAGCTGGGCGCGGCCGACAGCCCAGCGCGGACACCCGAACAGACCGATGTCGCGCGTTACTGGGACCAGGCGCCGTGGGACGACATCGTCCGGTCGCTGGCTCAGAGCCGGAAGCTGAATGCCGCAGAGACCGCCCGCTTGCTGGCGATGGTGTACCTGGCTGCCGCCGACTCCCAGATCGCCTGTGTGAACGACAAGAACCACTGGAACTGGTGGCGGCCGGTCACCGCGATCCGCGACGCCGCGAGCGACGGCAACCCGGCCACCAGACCGAACCGGAAGTGGACTCCCTTGCTCGAAACACCTGGATTCGCAGAACACGCGGCGGGACACACCTGCGGCAGTGCCGCGATCGCCGGCGCACTGCAGACCTTCTTCGGAACCGACACGATCGCATTCAGTGCAACGAGTTCCAGCTCGGGCACGACCAGGAGATTCACCAGCTTCTCCCAGGCACTCGACGAGGTGATCGACTCGCGCGTGTGGGGCGGTGTTCACTTCCGTACCGCGGACGTGCAAGGCGCGCGACTCGGCAAGGAGGTTGCGCGGTGGGAGGCCGCCAACTACTTCAGGCCAGTCTCGCGTTGATCAGAAAGGAAGCGGTTCTGGAACGGTTCAGCGACCGGCCAGGCGGTGAAGTCGGCCGTTCCGCCATTCTCCAGAACGGCATCGATGAGGATCATCTGACCGGGGTGGTCGGACAGGTGGATGATCAAGGGCTCGCGTCTCGGTGTTCCCGAACCGCGCCGGGCCTGCTGTCCTTTGACACGTCCGGCGCAGATCGGCCACACCGCAGCCGATCTCCAACGGACCTGCTGTCCGTAGCGCCCGCCAGCAGGGCCGCGCCCAAGGGGGTGATGGTGTGGATGACCTGGGCGCCCGTCCTCCGGCTGACGATCAGGCCGGCCTCCCGCAACACCTGGGTGTGCTGGCTCACGCCGGAGGCATAGATCCCCTGGCGCCGGGCGAGCTCGCCGGTCGTCGCCCCCTCGACGGCGGCACGGAGGATGGCGGCGCGGGTGGGACCGAGGAGCCGGGCGACAGTGCTGCCGGGCTTTGGCGCGGCAGGCGGGTGATCGCGCTGGATCGGATAGACCACCACCTGCGGCAGCGAGGGATCCGCCAGCGGCACGGGCGCCCCCCAGCAGAAGTGCGAAGGGATCAGCACCAGCCCGCGCCCGCCGAGATGCACGTCCCGGTCCACCGCATGATCCATCGACAGCACGGGCGGCTCCCAGCGCATGATCGGCCGGAAGCCGGCCAGCATGCAGTCGACCCCGCCGTCCAGGAACGCACGTCCGCGCACCGCCCGGTCGGCGTCCACCATGCCTTGGATGTCGGACCAGTACGGCGCGATGACCGTGTCGAAATAGCTGTGCAGCCCGTCCCGTAGATCGTGGAAGGCGTCCCGGCGGCCGTCAACCAGTCCCCAGGCCCATGACGGCGTACCCGTCCTGCCCGCCAGCTTGTCCAGCTCCCGGCGGAGCAGCCGCCGCGGCGTGCTCAGCACGGCGTCCACTCCCGCCTCCAGCCCGAGACCGCCGTCGGGAGGGGTGAGAAAGTCCGGAAAGTAGGAGGAGGTGCTGGGGAAGAGCGGCGCCAGGACCCGTCGCACCGTGGCCGTGCCGCCCGTGGTGGCCAGCTCCTGCCGGGTACGGCTCCGCCAGGCGGCGAACGCGCTCCTGCCCCTGCGCCCCGTCAGGCGGTACATGCTCAGCGCGATCTCCCAGAGTGGATCCGCCGTCGTGGCGATCCGCGTCCGGGCAAGGTCCTCACTCGTGAAATGGATCCGCAACATCCGACTTCGCTGTTCATGCTGGGCTTTTCAGCCATGACTGCAGAGCGTGGACACCCCGTCACGCCCGTGGCCACGATTATCGGCAAACGGGGGAAAGGCGTAAAGGTGGCTGTGCGGTTCCATGTTCTCGGACGGATCGAGGTCACCGTCAACGGGGATGTGGTGGACCTGGGGTTACGCCAGCGCGAGTCGCTCGCGCTGATGCTGCTTCGCGCCAACCACACGGTCACCGTGGACCAGCTGGTCGAGGTATCCTTCGCCGATCCGGTCCCGGAGTCGGCCCCGCGGCAGGTCCGGAACACCGTGGGACGGCTGCGCAGGTCGCTGGCCGCGGCCGGCTGCCCGGACGTGATCAGGACCAGGCCGGGCGGCTACCTGCTCGAGGCCGGCCCGGACACCCTTGACCTGCTCGAGTACGCGGGCCACGTCGAGGAAGGCCGCCGTGCCGCCGCCGAGGGCAGGCATGCGCAGGCCGTCGCGTCGCTGCGGCGCGGCCTGGCGCTGTGGCGTGGCCCTCTCCTGTCAGGCATCGACGCCAACGTCCTGGAGGCAGAGAAGGCCGGCATGGAGGAGGCCCGCCTGGCCGTACTGGAGGCATGCCTGGAACTGGAGTTGCGGCTCGGCCGGCACCGGGAGCTCCTGTCCGAGCTGGCCACACTCACCGACCAGCACCCGCTGCGTGAGCGGATGTGGGAGGCGCGGATGCTTGCTCTCTACCGGTGCGGCGCCAAGGCCGATGCTCTGGTGCTCTACCAGGCCGCCCGGCAGACCTTCGTGGAAGAGCTCGGACTTGAGCCGGAGCCGCGCCTGGCGCGGCTGGAGCAGGCCATGCTCACCGGGGATCCCGCACTCGACCTCGACCGGGAGCCCGACCGGCCCCGTCCGGGCCAGCTGCCGCCCGACGTGCCGGACTTCACCGGTCGGGACCGGGCGGCGGCCGAGCTGGACGCGATGCTGCGGCCGGAGGCCGGGCCCGCGGTCGCCGTCCTGATCGTCACGGGCAAGGCCGGGGTCGGCAAGACCACACTCGCCCTGCACGTCGCGCACCGCGTGCGCGCACGGTTTCCGGACGGCCAGCTGTTCGCCCGGCTGCGTGCCGTACAGGATCGGCGCGTGCCGCCCGGGGAGGTGCTCGCGCAGTTCCTGCGCGCGCTGGGTGAGCCGGTACAGGACCTTCCGGCCGGCGTGCACGAGCGCGCGGCCAGGTTCAGGGAACTCCTGTCTACGCGGCGCGTCCTGGTCGTGCTGGACGACGCCATCGACGAGGCGCAGATGCGCCTCCTGCTCCCGGGCAACGCGGGCTGCGCTGTGCTGGTGACCAGCAGGTCGAGACTGTGCGCCCTGCCCAGCACCGGACGCATGGAGCTGGGAGAGCTGGAGCCCGCCCAGTCGATACGGCTCCTCGCCAAGGTCGCCGGCGCTCACCGGCTGCGGGCCGAACCGGACTCCGCGGACGAACTCGTACGGCTCTGCGGAAACCTGCCCCTGGCGCTTCGCATCGCCGGTGCCCGACTCGCCGGCCGGCCACACTGGCGGGTCGGCCACATGGTGGAGCGGCTCAGAGACGAGCGGCGGCGGCTCGACGAGCTCGCGCACGGCGATCTGGAGGTACGCAGCAGCATCGCGCTCTCGGCCGAAGGGCTCACCCCGGCCGCGCTCCGGCTGCTCTCGGCCCTTGCGCTGACCGACACCCCCGACCTGCCCGGTTGGACCGCCCTCGCCGCGAACGGGTCGCCCGACCTCGTCGACAGCCTGGTCGACGCCCAGCTCCTCCAGGTCGCAGGGCCCATGCGGTACCGCTTCCACGACCTGGTCCGCGTCTACGCCCGCGAGCTCGGCGAGTCCGAATCCATTCCGCGCGTGCTCAGTGGCTGGCTGGCGCTGGTCGAACGGGCACACCGCGCCGTCTACGGCGGCGACCACGCGATCCTGCACGGCGCAGCCGCCCGCTGGCAACCACCCGGTCTGGACATCGTCGACACCGACCCCCTCACCTGGTACGAGACCGAACGCCCCAACATCGCCGCCGCCGTCCGCCAAGCCGCCACACTCGGCCTCGACGAGCTGTGCTGGGACCTGGCCGTCAGCGCGGTGTCGTTGTTCCAGACCCGCGGACACTACGACGACTGGGAGGAGACCCACCGGGTCGCCCTCGCCGCCACCCGCGCCGCGGACAACGCCCGCGGCTCGGCCGCCCTGCTCACCGGGATCGGCCTGCTGGAGGCGTACCGGCACCGCTATGAGCCGGCCGCCGAGGCCGTCGACGAAGCCCTGAAGCTGTTCGCAGAGTGCGGCGACCGGCACGGCTGGGGGTTGGCGAACGCGGTGGCCGCGTTCACGGCAGGCATGAGGGGTCTGTACGCCGAGGCCGTCGAGCAGTGCGAGCGCGCACTCCACGCGATACGCCAGGTCGGCGACGCGGGTGCGGAGATCCTCGTGCTGCGCCTGCTGGGCCAGCTCCTGCTGGACGTCGGCCACCTCGACTCCGCCCGCCCGTACCTGGACGAGGCCCTTGCCGCGAGCCGGGCGGTCGACCCGCACGTGCACCCGGAAGTCATCTATCGGATCGGCGAACTGCTCCTCGCCTCGGGACGGCTGGAGGAGGCGGAGCAGGCGTTCACCGACCTCCTCGCCACCGTCACCGGCCTCGGCGACCAGCGGGGCGAGGCCTTCGCCCGCTACGGCCTGGGTTGTCTGCACCTCGAGCGGGATCGTCTCACCGCAGGCGAGGAGTACCTCCATCAGGTGATCGAGCTGGCCGGTGTCGTGGACGAGCCCCTGGTGGAGGCCAAGGCGTGGCTGGCGCTCGGCGCGGCCAGCAGGTTGCGCCATGACCACGAGGCGGCGCTGCACCGGTTCGGCCAGGCTGAGCGGCTCGCGCGGGCCATCGACTCACCGATCTGGCAGGCCCGCGCCCTGCACCAGGAGGCCGAAGTGCACGCCGAGCGCGGCTGCGAGCCGGCCGCCACCGCGGCCCGCGCCCAGGTACGCCACCTCATCGCCGCCATCGGCGCCGTCGACCCGGACATCGAAGCGGGAGTCCCCGCCCGGCGCGCCCATCGGACCCGCCGGGCGGGCTGAGCGGACTCAGTTCCACTCGACTGGCGCGTGCCAGTCCAAGGCACGTTTGGATTCCATGATCATCCCTCCTTCCCCGCGTACTCATAGGCGTGCCGGGTCGCCCGCCGCCAGGCGACGCCGGCCGGAACGGCGGCCAGCACCCCGACCGCCGCGAACGCCGCGATGCTCGCCGCAGGCCCAACGACCTCGGCAAACAGGCCGGAGCCCAAGATCCCGAGCCCTTGCGCGGCGAACAGCCCCGACGCGGCGATGCCGACCGCCTGACCGCGGTACTCGACGGCGATCGACATGACGAACGTCGCGTTCGCGACCACCTGGTAGGCGACGAAGACCCCGGACAGCACGAGCAGCACAAGCGACAGCCAGATCGACGGCGCGAACACCATGGCCACCAGGGGCACACCGGTGAGCACGGTCAACGGACCCAGCAGCCGGAGCCGGAGCCCCGCCGAGACCAGGCGGGCGAGCAGCAGGCCGCCCGCCACCGAGCCGACGGACTCGGCGGCCAGGAACAAGCCGGCGGCCGCCGCTCCCGCGCCGATCTGGTCCGCGTACGGCACCGCGAGCCCGAGCGGCGCGACGTAGAAGCCGTAGATCCAGGCCAGCGTCACCAGCGCACGCAGCTTGCGATCCCGCCAGACGAGCCGCAGCCCTGCCCGGGCCGAGCCGAGCATCGTCGTGTCCCGCCTGCTCGCGGGGCGCGGCACGAGGCCGATGCGGAACAGCAGCCCGGAGACGGCGAACGTACCCGCATCCACCAGCAGCGCCACGTGCGGCCCCGCCGCGCTCACCAGCACGCCGCCCAGGGCGAATCCCCCGAAGTAGGCGATCTGCGCGGCCGTGGACATCACCGCGAGCCCCACCGTGTAGCGATCGCCGGCGAGCATGACCGACATGTTCGCCGACCGTGCGGCCCGCGCCGGCGCGCTCGCCGTCTGCACCAGGAAAACGAGTAGCCACAGCATGGGCAACGGCAGGCCGGGAATCGCGGCGGCGGCGATGAGTACGGCCCGGACGAGGTCGCACGCGACCATCACCTCCCGTCGCGGGTAGCGGTCGGCGAGCCCGCTCAGCAGCGGTCCGCCGAGCAACTCGGGCACGTACGTGAGCGCGACGCTGACCGCGGTGAACACCGGCGAGCCGGTGTCGGCGTAGACGAGGATGGCCAGCGCCAGCCGCGCGACCTGGTCGCCGGCCGTCGAGAGACTCTGGGCCGCCAGCAGCGTACGAAACTCCCCCACCGCGAACACGTCGCGGAACCCCGGCGAGCGCTGCCCCATGTGTCTGCCCCCAGACGCCGATCTGTTCCGAGCAGCTTCGCCCGCCGCTGTCATAGCGGCGTCATAATCCTGCGGCTATGACGCCGTTATGACCCCGCTCGACGACCCTGGGCTGCAGCACAGATCCGCTCCAGACAGGGGGAGAAACATGCGGATTGTCACCGGAATCGTCGCCGCCGCCATGGGGGTCGCGCTGCTGACCGGCTCGATGGCTCAGGCCGCGTCGGCGGCGTCGGACAGGGGCAGACTCGGCAGCAGCAGCGGGCTCGGCCCGAGCAGTGGAATCAGCCCGGTCAAGAGCGGGCTCGGCGTATCCGACCCACGCAACACGAGCAGGTTCGGCGGCTAGCGCTCCTTCGTGCGGCCCGCTGTGCAGTGGCGGGCCGCACGCTCCCAGGGCTCACGTACGGCGACGAGCTTACGAACACCCGGTTGCCGTCACAGTGGCGTGACCGGGCTGGCCTGCGGCACGTACACCAAAGCGTCGTAGGCCTTGGCGGGAATCATTTCCACCGTGTAGGTCCAGCTCAGGTGACGGAAAATCGATCGGAAGCCGTCCCCGACGTTCCTCATCGGGGCGGTCCAGGGCCTCCATCAGCGGGTCGATCCGGTCGGCGAGCCAGCAGGTCGGCGCGCAGCAGGGGGTCGGCGTTCACGGCGACCAGCCGGTACATCCGCGGCAGCCGCAGTCCGTCAGGGAGCGGCCGGCGGCACGGCCGAGGGCCACGATGCCCGCTGCGAGAACGCCGAGAAGTCATGGGAGAACCCCAGGGCCGTCCACCGACACAACCTGTAGCTGATCTCGTGCGTCCAACTCATCATGAGACGTCATGCGTGGGCGGCTATCCTGCTCGGCTCCGTAGCCTTATGGTGCGCCTTGATCGGTGGACTCGATCTCGCTGTCCTGGCGCGGCCCACAGGCAGCAACCTGCGCGAGATAGACGCCGGGTCCATACTGCAGGCACTCAGGACCATGCTGTTCACCGCCGCTAGTCCGTCCTCGTCGTTCGTCTTCATCGGCGCCCTGTTCAACTTCACCGCGGCGCCGTTGATGGGCGTCGTCGCCCTGATGGTCTATCGGGGCAAACCGCTGGGTTCGCTGCTGGCTGCCTGGATCGGCCCTTGGCTGATGGTCCTTTCGTACTTCGGCGCATTTGTGCTCTTCTTCGCCGCCGCCGACGACGGGGTGTCATGGTACGTCTGGCCCATCGCCACGCTCTTCAGCCTCGCCGCCCTGTCGTACGTCCTCGCCCTCTTCGCGATTCCGCCACACAAAAGCCCCATGCAGGCCGACGCCTTCACGCGGCGGGCTCTGGTGGGAAGCGCGATCGGCATTGTCGTGCTCGCGGCGGCGGCCTACGCGTGGAAGCTGGGGGAGGGTTTTGGGTCTCCGCCCCCCACCCCCATGATGATCATCGCACCAGGGATCGCCGTGATCCTGGCCGTACTGGCAACCCGGCGAGGCGGATCGAAAGCCGTGCTGATCACGGGAGGGATCATCGCCTTCCTTTTCACCATCGCGATGATGAGCTTTTCCGGCACGTTCACGAGGTTGCCGGTGGTGTGGCCCGTCATCGGCTCACTCCTGACCGTGCCGCTCATGGCAGCAATGGCCCGGCTGGCAGCCGTGCCGAATGGGGAGCGGGCGGACGGCAGAGTGCCCGCCGCGCTGATCGCCGCCTCGATCACGGCGGCGCCCATCATCACCGTCCTCAGCTTCGCGGGCATCGACGAGGCCCGGCGCATTGTGAGGAGTGACCGTGTCGGCCTTTCTTTCCTTGAGGATGCGGAGACGGGCGCCTGGGCCTACACCGTCTTGTTCGTCGTCGTCGTCGTGGGTCTGATCGTCCTGGCCCGACGGGTCTGGATCAGGGGCGGTACGGCGGGGACGCAGGCCGCGGTGGTCACCTCGGGTCTGGCGTACCTCCTCCTCCTGACGCTTGCGGTCTCTTACACGCCCTTCACCATCGGTAACACCGACGAGGCCGTGCCCGACGTGGTTATCGAGGGCCCGGTCTGGTACGTGCCGGCGGTCCGCGCGGCCCTGCTCTGCGTGGCCGCAGCGCTCACCGCTGCGAGTCTCCTTCTCATGCGACGCAAATCCCCTCCCCGCTAGAACAGCGCGGTCAGCCTTGGGCCGGTGCCGGAGGCGGTGTGATCAGCTCTGGGTGCGTTCGATCTCGAGGGCTGCGGCCAGGGCGATGTGATCCTCCCACGGACAGACCACATCGCGGTCGGCGTGCTGCCGGTGATCCAGCCGGTCAGCAATTCCCCGGCACGCCCACGGCCGAGGCGGTCGAGCGGTTCGACCGCTGGATATAAGCCTTTGAGACACCGTGGCGCGCTGGCTAATCTGCCGTCCATGATCTCACTCGCGCGGCACCGCCTGACCCCTGCCGAAACCGGCCCGGCGCTGCGCGCGCTGTGCGAGTGGACGCCAGTCGATGCCCCGGGCGGCGGCGTCCATCCCGGAGACGTGGGGTGGTATCTGCGGTTCGACGACGCGGCCGTTTTTCTTTGGATTGATGATGTGGTGCCGGTGGCAGCCGGCTTCCTCGACGGCCCCGTGCTGCGCGTGACCGCCGCGCCCGGCGCCGATCTGGGGGCGCTCGCGGCCGATGCCGAGGAGCTGCTCGAGCCCGGCAACGATTGGTCCGACGGTCTGCCTGTGCCCGGGTGGGAGCTCGAGCAGGAGGAGTCCTGGCTCGTCATGTCGTGGACCCCGCGGCCGGTGTCGAGCCGCGCCGAGCCGGTCGGTGAGGCCGGTGCGGCCGACCGGGTGCTGGTGCAGCGGTCCGCCTTCGCGGGATCCACGTTCACCGTCGAGCGCTGGCGCACGATGAAGCGGTCGCCGGCGGGCGGGCTGGCCGTGGAGGCGCTCGTGCGCACGCCCGCGGGGGAGCCTGCAGCCGCCGCGACCGGATGGCTCGCGGGCGTGGGCAGGTGCGGGCTGCTCGAGCCGGTCGGCACCCATCCGGACCATCGCGGGCACGGCTATGGGCGCGATGCCGTGCTGGGCGCGTGCGCGGCTCTCGCCCATCGGGGTGCGAGCGCGGTCGCCGTCGCGACACCGTCCACAAACGACGCCGCGGTGGTGCTCTATCGATCGGCCGGGTTCACCGTCGTGCGCGAGAATCGCGATTGGGTTCGCGCTCGACGAGCTTGAACAGCGCATCGGCATGATCGGCAAGAAGGGGGCCGCTGCATCCGCGTCGACGTACGCGCGCGGATTGCCTGTCTATATGACCAGGGATCGGCCCAGATCGACGATGAAGCGGGCGAGCCCGGCCCGCTTGCGGAAGAGCTCGTGCAGTTCGGGGGTGGGCTCTTGGTCCAGGAGCTCGAAGGGGATGGCGGACCACGCGCTGCGGAGCACGAGAGAGGCGACGTAGCCGAAGGACACCTCGTCCGGGCTCGCCAGGGCGCCGGCCGATGCGGCGTACGCGGTCTCGATCGCCTCGTGGACGGCGGGCAGGTCCTCGGGGTCGAGTTCACCGGTGTGGGCGCGACCGACCAGCAGCTGGCCCAGGTCGAAGCCCACGGCCGCAGGGCACGGCCAGCTCCAGTCGATGGCCACGAACTCCGCCGAGCCGTCGGCCGGGACCAGGAGGTTCTTTGGGCTGGCGTCGCCGTGGACGAGAGTGTGCGGGAGGCGGTCCAGGGCCTCCATCAGCGGGTCGATCCGGTCGGCGAGGGCCAGCAGGTCGGCGCGAAGCAGGGGGTCGGCGTTCACGGCGACCAGCGGATGCCGCCACGTCGCCGGGTCCCGCAGCGCCGGCAGGAACACATGGTCGAGCGGGCCCTCGCGGTAGTAGCGCAGGTGGCTGTCGAGCGGCTCGCGCGGACCGGTCGCCGCCCCTGCCACGGGCTGTGCCGCGGCCAGGTCGCCGAGCAGGCGGGCGGCGCAACGGTAACGGTTCAGGTCCCACTCCGCGGGCGCGACCTGAACGTCCTCCAGCCACATGACCAGCCGGTCGTCGCCCAGGTCGTCCAGCCGGTACATCCGCGGCAGCCGCAGTCCGTCAGGGAGCGGCCGGCCGGCGAGGTAGACGTCCGCGTCGGCCCGCCAGGGGAAGTTCGCGTCCGCGTCGGCCAGCAAGTGTTCGGGGATCATCGCGCGCCCGGGCCAATGCCTGAGCGAGTGGATCGACTTGACGAAGAACGACCAGGTCGCGCCGCTGGTCGTGGTGCCGTGCACGCGGTGGAGCGAGGCCGTGGACAACATCCCTGGGCCGTGGTCGAGCAGCTCGGCATGCTGGCCGGCGATCTCGGCCAGCGGGTCGCCGAGGCTCTCCCGGACGAGAACGGTCAGGTCAGCGGTCAGTGCCATGGTCATGGGCACAGCATGCTCGACCGGACAATGCCCTCGCATGAGCATGGTCTACTCAAATACGCTTTCGCCGTGACACCAAGCTCCTGGCCGTTCACCGGGCGTGCGGCGCAACTCGCGGAGATCAGGTCTGCTTCCAGGGGCGTCGTGGTCGCCGGCCCGCCGGGGACGGGCAAGAGCCGGCTGGTGGCGCAGGCCGTCCACGATCTCGACGGGGTCGCCTGGGTGCGCGCCACCGCGGCCGCCGCGGAGATCCCGCTGGGCGCCTTCGCCGCGCTGCTTCCCACCACACCGCCCACCGGCAACCCGCTGGGCTGGGCAGCCGCCGCGCTGGGCGCGCCGGTGCTGGTGGTGGACGACGCCCACCTGCTCGATGCGGCCTCGGCCGCGCTCGTCCACCACCTCGTGACGCGCGGCGGCACCCGGGTGATAGCGACACTCCGCAGCCGGACGCCCGTGCCGGACGCAGTGCTGGCGCTGTGGAAAGACGGTATGACGCCGCTGCTGGAGCTGGAGCCGTTCTCACTGGAGGAGACCACGGCCGTGCTCAAGGGCGCGCTGGGCGGCCACGTCGAGTCCGCGACCGTGACGCGGCTGTGGCGTGCCAGCCAGGGCAACGCTCTCTACCTGCGCGAGCTCGTGTTGTCCGGGGTGCTCACCGACGCCGACGGCGTGTGGCGCTGGCGCGGGCCGATGACGATCACGCCCACGCTGCGCGAGACTATCGCCGGCCGCATCGGCGAGGTCACGCCGCGGGAGCGAGAGGTGATGGAGCTCTTGGCGTACGGGGAGCCGCTCGGCGCGGATCTGCTCGCCGCGCTCGGCTCCTTCGACGCCGTCCAGCAGTTGGAGGACCGGCAGCTCGTCAGCGTGCAACCGGACGGCCTGCGCCTCCAGGTGCGGCTCGCGCATCCCCTGCACGGCGAGGTCATCAGAGACGGCTGCGGGGTGCTGCGTGCCCGCACGATGATGCGGAGACTGGCCGAGGCGGTCACCGAGGCCGGGCTGCGGCGGCGCGAGGACGTGCTCAGGGTGGCCGTGTGGCGGCTGGACGCCGGCATGACCGGCGATCCCGAGCTGCTGCTGGCCGGGTCCAAGCGCGCCCGGGTCGCCCGCGACCTGGAGCTGGCCGTACGGCTCGGGCGTGCGGCCGTGGCCGCGGGCGGCGGGACATCCGCGCTCGCCGCGCTGGCAACCGTGCTGTTCTACACCGACCGGTACGAGGAGTCCGAGGAGGTGTCCGCCGCCGTCTGGGAGACGGAGATGGACGAGACCGCCCGGGCCGACCTCGGCATCCAACGGGCGATGAACCTGGCCGTGGGCCTCGGAGACGTCACGAAGGCGCGCGCCGTCCTCGAGGAGACCACCCGGCTCGTCCGCGATGTCCCCATGCTGCAGGGCATGTACGTCATGCGGGCCGTCCTGGCCACGCTCACCGGCGACATCGCGGCCACCGAGGACCTGCTGGCGCGGACGCGGCGCATGGGCCCGCTCACCCCGCACGGCGAGCGCACGATCGGCGGCGCCGAGGCGGCCGTCTTGCTGGCGCGCGGCAGCGCCAGGGAATGCCTGGCCCGTGTGGAGGAGACCCGCACCTGGATCGCCAGGGAACGGGACGCCATGGGCAGCCTCACCGCCGCGCTGACGGGCCACGCCACGAACGCCGCGTTACTGCTCGGCGATCTGGACACCGCCGAGCGGCTCGCCGACGAGGGATACCGCCTGGACGGCCAGTTCGGCACCTGGACCCGGGCGATCCTCGAGTTCGGCGCTCTCAAGGCCCGCGTGCTGCGGTTGCGCGGCCGGCTCGGCGACGCCATCTCCTGGGCCCGCGACACGGCCGCGCGGCTGCCCACCCGCAGCACCTTGGCCGGACCGTGCCTGGGCGAGCTGGCGCACGCGCACGCGCTCCTCGGTGACGTGGACGCGGCGGAGGAGGCGCTGGCGCGCGCGGAGGCGACCGGCATGCCGATCGGCCCGTCCGTCGTCGTGCCCCTCCGCCTCGCCCGGATCTGGACCCAGGCCGGACGCGGCGACGTGGCGAGGGCCGTCGAACTCTGCCTGGAGGTCGCCGAGACCGCGCTGCCCTGCGACCTGCCGATCGTGCTGCACGACGTCGTCCGGCTCGGCCGCCCCGACCTGGTCGCCGGGCGGCTCGCCGCGGTCGGCGTGGAGGGCCCGCTGGTGGCCCTGTTCGCACAGCACGCCGTCGCCCGCGACGGCGCGGAGCTGGACGCGGTCTCGGCCGGCTTCGAGCGGCTGGGCCTGCTGCTGTACGCGGCCGAGGCGGCGGCCCAGGCGGCCGCGCGCTACCGCGAATCGGGCCTGTCCCGCGGCGCGCGGGCTGCCGAGACCCGGGCATGGCACCTCGCGCAACGCTGCCAGGGCGCCCGTACACTCGCGCTGATGGACCTCGAGGTTCCCGGGCTGACCCCGAGGCAGCGGGAGATCGCGGTGCTGGCCGCGCAGGGGCTGACCAACCGGGAGATCGCCGAGCGGCTCGTCGTCTCCGTCCGCACCGTCGCGAACACGCTGTACGCCATTTACGACAAGACCGGCGTCAACGACCGCACCGCCCTTACGGCTCTCCTGAACCGGCCACCCGCCTGAGCGAACCCCCCGTCCCCCGGGCGCACCACGCCCTGAACCGGGCGGCGCGGTCATTCCAGCCGCGCCGACCGGCTGCTCACGCTGACGCTCGTCGGCCTGTGCCCGTGATCACAGCAGTGAGCAGGACCGCCAGGCGATCGGCACGCGCGGCGACCACTGTCCGCCGTCGCCGCGTACGACCACGTACGCGGTGAGCGACGCTTTGAACGAGCTCCCGCCGCACAGGACGCGCCCCGTGTCGACCGAGTAGCTGCCCGCCGGTCCATTGCCGCCCGACTGCGCGGTGGCACGGCCCTGCCACAGCACCCCGCCGTCCGAGGAGCGCTTGACCTGGACGGTGACCTGGGTGCCAGGCGTCAGGTAGTAGCCGCGGACGGCCACGGTCTGGTACGGCCCCTCGTTGGTGGTGGAGCAGGTTTCGCCGTCACAAGAGGGCCCGTTGCCGGCGTGGTTGCGCTTCATCATGATGACCCACGCGAGCCTGCGGGCCGCGCTGTCGTTGTCGCGCCGCGCCTGGGTGCGGGAGCTGGGGACCACGCACCGGTAGTCGCCGGGGTACGCCTCCCGCCAGACGAACCCGGTCGTGCACGCGTGCCAGACTCCTGACGCGTTCTCCGACCGCGTCCGGTCGCGTATGGACGGGTCCACGCATACGTGGTCGCTGGGCCGCGCGCCGCGCCAGACGTACCCGCTGGCGCAGCTGTCGGGGGCGAACGCGGTCTCAGCGCCGGCTCCCGTAACCCCGAACAGCGACCACGCCAGGCACCCCGATGCCGTCATCGCCGCGAGCCTGCCGGAACGTGTGAGCATGTTCTTCCTCCGGGAGAGATCAAAGGACGGAGCGCGGGCAGGCACTCCCGGCCCCCGCGATCGCATCCTGTCCCGCGGCCCACCGCCGGGACATGAGTAGCCCCTACTCATATTTCGCTCACTGGAGTGCGGCTCGTGCTCTGGCCGCCATGGCGCCATCCACCGGGTGTCGCCGACCTCGTCTCGGCGGAACTGCGTTCAAGGGCATACGGGCTGCTCTTCTGGGCGACCAACCTCGGCTACTCGGTCGCGATGGTTGCCGGCTAGTGCGGGTTGCCGGATTGGCTGGCTGCGAGCGCCGTCTCGTCGGCTGTCGTGTCCGCCTCCGTCCAGCTGATGCCGGCTGGCGGATGGGCCAGGTGCCAGTGGACCGAGTCCTGCACCCGTGTGGCGGGGGAACCGGGAGCCCAGCCCAGCAGGGATTGGGCTTTCGCGACCGAGACCAGGAGGTGCTGGGCCTGCTCCCCGGACAGGGCCAGGTCTTCGGGCAGAGCCCGGTCGGGCACGCGGACCAGCTCCGCCGATGACCCGGCTGCGGCCAGGATCTGGTGGAACCACGCACGGATCGTCACCGTGCTGGTCTCGCCGAGGTTGACCACCTGGCCGTCGGCCGTCCGGCGATCCAGGGCGGCCAGTACGCCGGAGGCCAGATCATCAACGTGGCAACGCGTCCACAACAGGTTGGCCATCCCAACAGGAATCTGGCGGCGGCCGGCGCGTACGCGGCGCAGGATCGGCTCCTCCCGGCGCTGCCAGTCGTGCGGGCCGTAGATCACCGGCAGCCGCAGGACCGCCGCGCCGCGTGGCAGCCAGCGCTCCTCGACGTCGAGCTTGTCGTAGTCGTCAGGGACATCGGGGAGCCCCGTGCCGCGGTAGGGGTAGCGCTCGCTGCGCAGGGCCGATTCCTCGGTGATCGGCAGCGGTGACAGTTCGCGCCCGCTGCGCAGACCGGTGTAGGCCTCGTAGACGTCCTGGCTGGACAGGACCACCGTGGGCACATCCGGCAGCGCCGGGAGTACGGCATCGACGTCGGCCCCGGTGAACGCGCAGGTGTCCACGATCGCCTCGGGGGCGAACTCCTTGATCCGGCCGACATGCCGTACGAGATCATGGCGCTCGCCGAGGAGGTGCTCGCCGGGCACCTCGGGAGCCGAGCGTGGGGAGCCGCGATGGGCGAGCAGGATCTGGTCGCCGCGCTCCACGAGCCGTTCGGCCACGCGCCGGCCGAGGAACCAGGTGCCGCCCAGGAGAAGTACACGCATGCTTCCACCTTGCCCGTATCGGTCGCGTCTGGGCAGAGCGGTGCACGGCTGGGCAATGGTTGTAGCGACGTGAGCGAGCACCCAGGCTGCTACAGCGTCCTACCGGTTGCGTACCGGTAGGAGGCCGCGACGACGCCTTTGGCCACCTCGAGCTCCCCCGCCGTCCGGGGGCCGTAGAGCATCACCACGTTGATGGTGGGTGAATACAGAGGATGCCGCTCACCCCACCCCT
Organism: Nonomuraea sp. 3N208; assembly: GCF_052245935.1. Lineage (NCBI taxonomy): Bacteria > Bacillati > Actinomycetota > Actinomycetes > Streptosporangiales > Streptosporangiaceae > Nonomuraea > Nonomuraea sp. 3N208. The sequence continues at coordinate 389,504 of NZ_JBQQBR010000004.1, forward strand.
TGTCGATGAGCTCCCGCTGGTCCTCCTGTGACAGGGCCAGATGCAGGCTGCCATCGACGTGAATGTGCGCGAACTCAGCGATCAGGCGGGGCGGCAGGAGCACCGTTCCCTGCGGTGGAGCCGCGTCGCCCGCCAGGAAGAAGGCGATGGACCGGGGCTCGGCGATCTCGCTGGGCCTGATCTCGGTCGAGGGCAACTCGGTGCTCATCCACTGCTTCAGCTGCTCGCGGATCTCCTCGGGGCTTCTCTGGCTGAGCTGGACGTGCGGCACGGACGGCCCGGTACGGGGACGATCGCCCACGCGGGCGGGCAGGTTCAGCAGCGTCATCATGATGTTCCTCCTCAACAGAGCCATGCCGCCCCCTTGACGGGACCGCACGGTGTGGAGACCAGCCACGCAACCGAGGCCGCGTGACCTACGGCAAGGTGAGCGAGCGGGGCGCGTCGCGGTGAGTGACCGGTCGAGGGAAAGCCTGCTGACCGACGGCCGACTAACGCACTGGCCGTTCGGGTGGTATCCGCTGCCCGATCGAGCAGACCAGCAGGCCAGGGAGATCACCTAGCATGAGGCCATGCGCGTGCCCGACCCGACCACCGCTCTGGCCGCCGCCGCCTCAGTGCTACAGGCTCCGATCGGCGGCATGTTGGAGCCCCTGTCCCAGGCAGTGTCGGAGTTCCTGCCGCACCAGGCGCTGGCCATGCTCACCGGCGACTGCGCCAGGCATCCCATGAAGGCGTACGGCGAGGCCGTACTCACCGAGCAGATCACCAGCGCAGAGCTGGCGCATGTAGGTGGAACCGTGGAGGTGGGCAGGCCATGGTTCGGGGACGCGTACCTGGCGGGCGGTCTCATCCCGGCGCTCGCCGTCGCGTCCCGGCCGGCCGGCGCCTCTGGCGCCCTGCTCGTGGTGGTGACGGCCGGCGAGATCGAGCCCACCACTGCGGTTCGCGAGCTGATGCAGAAGCTGTGGGACCTGGTCACCCTGCACCTGCCGCACCGGGCCGTCAACCTACCGCCGGCCGACCTCAGCGGAAACCGCCTGGCCGCCGGCGAGCGCGCCCGCGCCATCGCCGAGCTCACCACCGCCCACGCGGCCACGCTCCAATCGCTGCTCAGCACGTTGCGCAGCCGTAGGCTCGACGACGCCGCCGCCCGGCGGAACGCCACCGACCTGGCGGTATCGGCGCTGATCGAGCTGCGTGCCGCCGCCGACCTCGACTCCTCGCTGAGCGAGGAGCAGGCCGGCCCCGCCTTCGACCGGCTCGCCGCAAAGCTCGCACCGCTGACCCGCTACGGCGAGGTGTCGCTGGAGGTGGCCGGTCCACGCGATCGGGACCGCGTCCTGCCCGGCGACATCGCCAACGCCGCCCAGGCCCTGGTCCACAACACCGTCGTGACCATGCTCGACTACAAGGGCGTGACCAGGATCCGCGTGACCTGGGAACCGTCCGGGCCAGACCTCCGCCTGGAGGTCCGCGACGACGGACCAGGCGTCCTGACCGCCGACGCCCTGCCACTGCGCCGCCTGACCGAGCTGGCAACCGCGGTGGGCGGCACCCTCTCCCTCGACGCGGTTCCCGGCTGGGGCACCACGGTGACCGCAGTGCTGCCGCTCGTGCCGCCCGCGCCCAAGCTCCAGGACGAGGCGCTGGCCGCGCTCAAGCCACGCGAACTGGAGGTGCTCGAACGGCTGGCGCGCGGCCTGCGTAACCGGCAGATCGCGGAGGAGCTGATGATCAGCGAGCACACGGTGAAGTTCCACGTGGCCAACATCCTGGACAAGCTGGGGGTCGGCACCCGTACCGAGGCCGCAGCCCTCGCACACAGCCACACCTAATGCTATGACCGGAAGCTTTCACCGAGTTGGTGTGTGACTTCCCAAGGCGGAGGTTCACTTTCTGGCAGCAGCTCATTCAGACAGGCACTTCAAATATGAGCTTGGGGTGAGCCACCCCGCGCAACCCGGGTCCGAATCCAGCTGATTGATCGATACCGCCAGACCCACTTCGCCTGATCGGTGAGGAAGTACTCCCTGAGCTCGACCCATGCCTCAACACTGGCCCGGGCAAGATCGTTGTCTCAGCTCACGCGGGGCGGGGCTCCGCTGGAAGATGACGGGCTGGCCCTGCAGGCCGATCGACCGGTTGCTGGCGGCCTTGGAGCGTCGTCCTGATGTCGTGATGCCAGCACCCCGGCTGGTGATGGGATGATCTTCTTGTGCAGGGGTGTAGAGCGCGGTGACCAGGTCGGCGTGCCCGAGGTTATGGAGGCCGGAAAAGCTGATCGAGGGCTGGCGGCCTACCGGCGCCGACCCGGTGATCGGCGGCGAGCTGCCCGCTACGGTCCACACCGCCGGCGCTGCTACTACCGCCCCGCCGAGCGCGGCGGGGCGCGGATCCCCCCTCGACCCCGGTAACGCTCCTTGCGGTTGCCTCGTTGTCCAGGTAGCCGACTACGCCGAGGAATGAGCTCGTGACGCAAAATTTTCTCGATCAGATCGCGTGGATCCTGTCCGCCGTCGCCGCCGTGGCGGCAGTGATCAGCCTGCGGTTCGACGCCTTCAGCCATGCCCACGGCCGTGAAGAGGCATTCCGGAAGATCAGCGGGCGGTCGTTCGCTGTCGTGGGCCTGCTGCTGGCCGGGCTCGGCGTCTTCGCCTGGCTCAGGGGCGCAGGGGTCCCGCCGCGCGTCTGGCCGGACATCACGTCGATCGTGACAGCGGGCGTCGGCTGCGCCGTGCTCGTCCTGGGCATCGTACGGGTGGTGCGGACTGGGCCGGAGTCGTACGTGACCAAGTTACGGCACATCTCCAACACCGCCATCGGGAGATTCGGCGAGCCGGACCAGCTCACCGAGCCGCTCGTCACCATCGGCAAGAAGGTCCCGCGCCGCCGGTCGGCCTCTCGGCAGCTGCTGCGTTCCGGCGCCAAAGTCACCTTCGTCGCCGGCGAAGCAGGCTCGGGGAAGACGCTGGCACTGCGGAAGGCGTTGTGGCGAACGCACCAGCATGTCACGAGCACGAAGAAGCCCCGCTGGATGGCCTTGTACGTCAACCTGGCCGACGTGGCGGCGCCCATCACCGCAGAGGCGATCCGCAGCCATGTCTACGAGTTCGTCGCCGACGGGGACTCTGTCATCGAGACCGACCTGCGCGATCTGCTGAGCGGACGGCGGAACCTGAGGTGGCTCTTCCTGTTCGACACCTTCGACGCCGCGGACTCGGACGAGACGACCCTGAAGGCCATTCGTCAGTTCGCCGACAGCGGGCCGGCGTTCGAGGCGATCGTCGTGACCCAGGACGAGCCGGACGCCCTCGCGGGCGAGAAGATCCTGCGTCTTTCGCCGCTGACCTATGGGCAGCAGCAGGAAATAGCGGCGAGCAGCGGCGTCACGGACATGGTGCTCAAGAGACTCTTGACGCAGCTGGCCCAGCATCCCGAGCTGGCGCGGCGGGCGGCCAATCCGCGGTTTCTGCAGTTCCTCTGCGACCACGTACGGCAAGCCGAGGCGAAGCGGTTTCCCGGCAGTTCGTACGAGCTGCTGGAAGCGGTCGTCGCCGAGCGGCTGGGGACAGCCGCCAACCCGCTCCAGGCCGCCGAGGTCGCGGAATCGCTCGCCGCTCGCGTGATCGACCGCGGCCTCGCGGCGGACCTCGAACCCCCGGATCCCGCGGCGATCGACGCGCTGATCGCAGCGGGCATCCTGCATGCGTACCGCAATGACACGGCCGTGTTCTCCAGCGGCATGTTCTGCGACTATTTCGCCGCTCGATGGCTCGTACGCATGCGCCAGCGGATCGACCCTCGGCAGCTGATCACGGCTCCGGCCTGGCGCGATCCCCTCGCGCTCTGCCTCGGCCCGCCTGCGGGCGAGCTGCGGGAGCCACTGGTCACGGCGGCCCGCGAGGTGCTCGACGAGCAGCTGGCCAAGGCGGAGTGGGCGATCGGCGACGTGACCCCGTACCTCACGTCCGCGCCTAACGCTCCCATCACCGGCATCGCGGGGCCGGATCTGGCCTGGCCCGCGCCGATGAGGCACGTGCTCGACCTGCTGAACAGGGTGGAGGGCGACGTGCCTGCGTCCGCCGAGCTGACCCGCCTCATCGACCGCATCGTCGTCAGCGCGTTCGTGCGCGGCCGGCCGGCAGAGCAGAAACGCGCCCTGGCTCTGTTGCCGCTCGCGTCGCCGGAGGTCGGAGCTTGGGCGGTGACCTGGCTGGTGCGGACGGACAGCCCCGAAGGGCTGACTCTCAACGCGGCCGAGCAGCTCAACGCGTCGCCGGAGACGTTCTCACGCCTGCCGGGACACGTCCGCCTGCTGCTCCTCACCCGGGTTCTGCAGTCCCCGCCACTGGTCAGCTTGCTGGTCCCCCGGGCCAGAATCCGCCTCGACGATGACGTCATCGGCCTGGCAGCCCTCGTCCGCGCCACGGTGCGCCTGCTGCAGGCGTGGGCGGTCATCGGCATCGTCCGCCTCAGCACCCTGCTTTCCGGGGACGTGAGCGTATGGTGGCCCAATGCCGTGCTGATACTGACGTGCGGCGTCTTCCTCCTCGGCTCGGGCCTGCGACTGAAGACCGTCTCACGGAAGGCCTATGCCATGGCCGTGATCCCCGCGTTCGTGGGGAGTCTGCTGGCCCTGCGCGCCATCACGCACGCCGTGCAGGCATTCGTCTTCCTCCTGTCGGGACAAATAGGAAACGGGCTCCTGGAACTGTTCAGGGCGACGGCGGATTCGTGGCCCGTCGCGCTGGTGGCCTTCATGGGCTGGACGGCGCGGCTGCCTCAAGGTCCGCGGGACTGGATCGTGCCGCATCTGCGCCCGCTGCACGACCTGTTCACGCAGCACATCGCCGCCCGCGACCCGAACGAGATCCTCCACGCCGTCCAGCGCAACCTGGCGCTTCCGAACAAGGCGGTCCTGCTTCGCTGGCTCAACGGCGGCCTCTTCCTCGCCCTCGCGATCCTCGTCTTAGGTCTACCGGCCGAAATCCCGAACGTCTCCCCTGAGAACCAAGACGACGCGCGCGGCGCGACGGTCACGGGCCTGATCCTCCTGGCCCTCCTCGTCAACAGCGTCCTGTCCAGGTGGCAACGGCGGATCAAGCGGCAGGGCGTCTCCGACCGCATGGCAAGCGGCCACCTCACCGCCGAGGAACTGCTCGCGATGCTGTACCGCGCCGGCCGTGCCGATCACCCGGGCAGTTCGGTCTCCCGTGGCAGGAACTGGGAGACGCCCGAGACGGATTTCCTGGTCAGGACCCTGACCGAGTGCCCGCCGGAATCGTTGACCCATGCCATGGACGTGCTGCAGGATCTGGACGCGGCGCTGGGGCACATCGCCTGGATGGTGGACGAGAAGAGCACAGTTCCGATCCCGCGCGGAGTATGGGCCTCTGCACCGCAGTTCCGGCACCCCGGTCTGCTCTCGTCGCTCATCCAGTACGACAAACGCTGTCCGGGGCAGCTCGAACGCCTCGCCGCCGCGCACCACGACCGGATCAGGCGCATCACAGAGCGGGTGCCCGAGAGCTGACGGCCCCATGCGCGCGAGCGGCGAGACGCCGACGCCGCGGCTGACCTCTACGGCCTGCCCCGACTACAGGCCGATATGGCATGTCCGGAGCGCTACCGGCCGGTCCCGCTGAACCGCCCGGCCGGAGTTGCCGACATGCAGCGTTGTGCCCGCTGCCAGGGCCGCCAGCTGCTCGACCAGGCGGTGGCGACCCACGGCGACCGGGTGCCCTTGGAGGGCGACCGGCTGTTCGCCCTGCTGGAACGCGCCGTGCCGGACGTGGACGCGGCTGAACTGCGGATCCGGATGTGGATGGTCGTCGCAATGGTCACCGTCCTGTTCGCCACCGCACCCGAACCGGGCGAGATCGGGCAGCTGGGCACCGACGACCTCGACGAGCAGTTGGCCAGGCTGGTCGCGTTCCTCGCGCCCGGGCTGGCCGCGCCGCCCGCCGGGCACGGCGGCGACGACCTGACACCGCGCCATCGACACATACGACCAGGAGGTATGCATGTCTCCGCTTGAACCCCTCGACCGTCCCGCCTGGTTGGCGGAGTCGGTGTGGCCATGGCCGACCGGCGCGCTCACCACTCCGGCCGGACGCCTGGCGGTCACCGACGCCGGCAACGGCCCGGTGCTGCTGCTGATCCACACCGGCATGTGGAGCTTTGTCTGGCGCGACCTGCTACGCCGGCTCATCCCGCACTTCCGCTGCGTCACCCTCGACGCGCCCGGCAACGGCCGCAGCTACCGGCCCGGCGCGGACCGACCCTACGAATTCAGCCTGTGTACCTCCGACCTTCACCACCGGACATGCCCGGCTGGCTTCTCTCTCCTCGCGAGACCTGGCCGACATGACCGCCGGCGGAACGGTCCATGAGCTTCCCGAGGGGTCTACCGGCAGGCATCCACTCCAGAGACCGCGCACCTCGTCCTTCTGGCCGTATGCATCCGAGCGCCGCACGCGGTCATCTGCGACGAATCCTCCCTTGCCCTCCACGAACTGATTACCAGGTCTGGCCGGCCTGCTGCCGGATCGTACGGTTGATCCGGTTGAAGAAGTTGGTCAGCGCGATCTCCAGATTGATCGCGGACAGCTGCTTCTCGTCGAAGTGGGTGGCGGCGGCGTCCCAGATCTCGTCGGTCACACCTGGCGCGCCGTCCTGGATCCGGGTGGCGGCCTCGGTCAGCGCGAGCGCGGCTCGCTCCGCCTCGGTGAAGAAGGGCGTCTCGCGCCAGGTGACCACGTTGTGCAGCCGCTCGTCGGTCTCTCCGTGCTTCTTGGCCGCCGCAATCCCGGCAAAGACACACGGGCTACAGCCGTTGATCTGGCTGGCGCGCAGGTGGACGAGCCCGAGCACGAGCGGGTCGACGCCACCGGCGTGAATCGCCTTGTAGAGATGCTGGATCGCCGTCATCACGTCGGGATTCGCCCGGCTCTTCATGCGTGCTTCCATCGGTCTTGCTCCTTCATCGGTTACCTGGGCCCATCCGGGCCCGTCATTACCCATGACGGAGCAGATCCGAGAAAGGTAACAACATGTCCGACACCAGCCCGGCGGACCCGGTGGGCGAGGCGTTCGAGGCCCAGCGCGACCGGCTACGCGCGGTCGCCTACCGCATGCTCGGATCGCACGCCGACGCCGAGGACGTGGTCCAGGAGGCCTGGCTCCGGCTCGCCCGGCAGGACACCGCGACCATCCACAACCTGGCGGGCTGGCTGACCACTGTGGTCGGCCGGATCAGCCTGGATGTCCTGCGGTCGCGCCAGGCCCGCCCCGAGGCGTCCTACGACGACCGGTTGCCCGAGCTCGTGGTGACGGCCGACGACGGCCCTGCGCCAGAGGACGACGTGGCGCTCGCGGACTCGGTCGGGCTTGCGCTCCTGGTCGTCCTGGATTCGCTCGGGCCGAGAGAGCGGCTGGCGTTCGTGCTGCACGACCTGTTCGCGGTGCCGTTCGACGAGATCGGCCAGATCCTCGGCAGGTCCACCGACGCCACTAAGATGCTCGCCAGCCGCGCCCGCAGGAAGGTGCAGGCGACCGGGCGGCCGACGGCCGCCGGACGGGAGCAGCGCGAGGTGGTCCAGGCCTTCCTGGCGGCGGCTCGCCGCGGCGACTTCGAGGGGTTGCTGCGCGTGCTCGACCCCGAGGTGAGGCTGACCGTCGACACCCCCAACGGTGTGGTTGTCATCCTCGGCGCCACCAAGGTCGCCGCCGGCGCAGCCACGCGAGTCACCGCCGGCGCAGCCGCGCGAGGGCGAGCGGTGCTCGTCAACGGCCTTCCCGGGTTCGTCTCCTGGCGCGAGGACGGAACTCCACTCTCGGTCATGGCGTTCACCATCGTCGAGAACCGGATCGTCGCCATCGCGACCGTGATTGACCCGGCCAGGCTCGCATCGATGAACCTGCCGGACCCGGGGTGAGTCGGCACTGCCGAGGCGGTCGCGGCAGGGCGGGCCGGTGGCTGTACTTCATGAGATTGCGGTACGCGATCTGGTGCATAAGCTGTGGGACCTGGTCACCCTGCACCTGCCGCACCGGGCCGTCACCTCCCGCCGGCCGACCTCAGCGAGAACCGCCTGGCCGCGCTCAAGCCGCGCGAACTGGAGCTGCTCTCTATCTTGATCATGGGTGTCGGGGCAGGACTATCGGGGCGAAGCCGAGATCGGCCAGCGCGGCCGCGCCGCGGGCGGCGTGGTCGCCGCCGGCGAGCACCAGGGTCCGCGCCGACTGATAGCGGCAACCGGCGGTGTCGAACGCAGATACCGTGGCGAGCAACCGTTCCTGGTCATTGTCGAGCAGCGCTTGGGCCCGCTCCACAAGGGCAGTGGCGACCGGGTTGCCGGCCACGACGGTCCGAGCCTCGGCCAGACGGTCGCCGGCATAGGAGCCCCTGGCCAGCACGGCGGCCTCGGCGCGCAGCGCCACATACCAGTGAAGCCAGATCCAGGTGACCCATTGCCACACCTCGCCAGGCTCAGGCGCCATCCGCTCCAGCGCCTCCGGCGCCTGCCCACGGTGGAGCAGAAGCATCGCGTCGAAGACAGCCCCGTAGCCGCAGGTATTCGCGGATGAGGGGTCGAGCTGATTCAGCACTGCGCTCCATTCGCGCCAGGCATCTTGGTCGTCGCGTAGGCCGTGGATCGTCGCTACTGCGGCCGCCGGCGGACCGAGGATGGATCTGGCGGGGCCGCCGGCCCGCTGCCAGGCGTCGAGGAACCGGACGCTGCCGGTGAGTACCTCGTCGACGTTGCCCGCCAACGTGTCGGCCACAAGGAGCCAGCCTGTGGCACGATGGCCGACCTCCGCCAGCAACGGATGATCCGCGAGTTGCCGTGCCCACCGGCGGGCACCCGGCAGGTCCCCCGCGCCGAGGCTGGCCTCGGTGGCCTCACCGAGCGCCTCGATCAGCTCGTGAGTACCGGCCGGGGTGTCCGGTGTGGAGGAGAGCAGCGTGATCCGGCGCCGGGCGGTGTCGGCGGCGGCGAACGTGTCACCGGCCCAGCTCTGGGCGCCGGTGAGCGTATCGAGCGCGGCGGACTCGGCGAGCGGGTCACCCGTGCGGTGAGCGAGTTCGACCGCTCGTTCTGCGCGCGCGATCGTCATCGGGACCGCGTTGTCGTCCAGGCCCTGTGCGGCACCGATCGCGTCGGTGAGCGCCCGCCCGGCCTCGGCCAGCGCCACCGCCGCCTGGGCGGCCGGGTCGTCGCCGGCCAGTTCTCGCGCCTGGGTGATGAGCGCGATCGCCTCTTCCTGTGGCAGCTTCCGTACGAACTTGCCGGAGAACCGGTAAGCGTTGGAGGCGGCGGTCGCCAGGTCACACGCGGCGCCGGCGGTGTCGCCGGACCGGCGGGCGTCGTCCGCGGCCGCGCGGTGCAGGCGGTACATGTCATCACCCTGCATCCGGCAGCCGGCCACGGCCGCGGCCTGCCGGAGCATCGACGCGGAGGCGGCGGGGTCGTCGGCAAGCGCGGCGGCCTGCTCATAGCGCCCCTGAGACTCGCCGATCAGGCGACGGGTGAAGGTCAGCTCCGCCAGGCACCGGGCGAGATCGTACGCGTCCGCGCGCCGCTCCGGCCGGTCGGCACCCCACGCCAGGGCGGCGCGCAGGTCGTCCGCCACCGCGTCGAACCGGGCCCGCCAGTCCGCCCGTACCACCGCCAGCTCGGCGGCCTTGGCCAAGCACCAGCGAACGTGGCCGGATCGAGCGTCGACCAGCTCACCAGCCTCGGACAGCCGCTCCATCCCGTACTGACGGATGGTCTCCAACGCCCGATACCTGGTCCCGCTCGGTGACGCCGTCACCACCAGCAGGCTCTGTTCGGCCAGCCGGGCCAGCCCCTCGGCGACAATGCCTTCCTCGCCCCCGGCCACCTCCGCCGCCGCCAAAGCCGTGAACGGCGCCACGAACACCGACACCCGGCGCAGCAGCGCCCGGTCGGCCGGCTCCAGCAAAGCATGGCTCCAGTCCAGCGCCCCGCGCACCGAGCGATGCCGCTCATCGGCACGAGAGCCGCCGGTGAGCATCCGCAGCGGGTGGGACAGAGCGGCGGTGATGCCATCGAGCCCGAGCGTGGGATACCGGGCGGCGGCCAGCTCGATCGCCAGCGCCATCCCATCCAGCCGCGCACAGATCGAGGCGATCTGGTCGCGCAGGGGCGGATCCATCGCCCGGCCGACCGCCGCCGCCCGCTCCATGAACAACGCGACCGCGTCCGACTCGCCATCGACGGCCAGCGACAGCGGCGGGACCGGATACACCCGTTCGAACGGAACCATCAGCCGGGCCCGGCTGGTCGCCAGCACGGTCACTCGAGGGCACGTCCCCAGCAGCCGCTCGAGAAACAGCGCCACCCCGTCCACTACTTGCTCGCAGTTGTCCAGCACCAGCAGCGCATGACGGTCGGCCAGCGCGGCGACCACGGAATCGGTCATGTCGCGGCCGGGCTGCTCACCGAGGCCGAGCGCCCCGGCGACCGCAGTCGCGATCACGCTCGCATCGGTGACCGGGACGAGGTCTACGAACCACACCCCGTCGGCGTACTCGCCGGCTGCTTCCGCGGCCACCGCCAACGCGAGCCGGGTCTTGCCCACTCCGCCGGGACCGATCGCGGTCACCTGGCGCTGCGCCTTGATCATCTCGATCAGCTCGGCCCGCTCGCTCACCCGCCCGATGAACGAGGTCAACGGGGCCGGCAGAACCGGTGCCGGGTGAGACGGGCCGGCGCCGACGGGCTCGGGCGCACGCTGGGCGAGCGCGCGCCGATCCGGCAGCTCCAGCTTGCGCAGCAGCGAGGAGACGTGACTCTCCACGGTACGCACCGAGATGACCAGCCGCGCCGCGATCTCAGCGTTGCTGAGATGGGCCCCGACCAGTTCCAGCACCTCGGCTTCCCGAGGCGAGATCTCCAATTCTGCCAACACTGTCCCAGTTTGCCGCATTTCCTCTGCACCCCCCATCCGTAGTGGCCACCGTGCGCGATCCGTGCCATCGATCCGTGGACGGTTCCGTGGTCACCACGGATGTGGGCCGGCGGGTCCGGAAGCAAAGCTGTGAGTACGCAGACAGCGGGTCGATGAGACCCACGACCGACAGGAGTGACCATGACCGGCTCGTCCACCCAGGGAATCAAGACCGTGCTGCACCCCGTGTCCGACCTGGAGAAGGCCAAGGCGGTGTACGCGGCCCTGCTCGGTATCGCGCCGCAGACCGACTCGCCCTACTACGTGGGCTTCGAGGCCGAGGGCCAGCACATCGGCCTGGTGCCGGGCGGTGGACCGCAGGGCATGACCTCGCCGGTCGCCTACTGGCACGTATCGGACATCGAGGCGACGCTAGCCGAGATGACCGCCGCGGGGGCCACCGTGAAAGAGGCCGCGCACGAGGTCGGCGGCGGCCGCCTGGTGGCCACCGTCACCGACCCCGATGGCAACGTCCTCGGGCTGATCCAGGACCGGTAAGCGCCAGCCTCCCCCGCCATATCCGCCGCACAGCGGCCACCGACAAGACGACAAACCCCCTTCACCCAAAGGACCTGCCATGACCTCCTTCGCATCCATCACCCTGGAAGTTCCCGACCCCACGGCCGCGGAGGCCTTCTACAAGGCCTTCGGCCTTGAGGTCTTCGTGAACGTACGCGCTTCGGACGCGCCGACGACCGGCTTCCGCGGGTTCGCCCTGTCACTCGTGGTGTCCCAGCCGGGCAACGTCGACGCCTTCATCGCCGCCGCCCTCGACGCCGGCGCCACGACGCTGACGCCGGCCACGAAGAGCTTCTGGGGCTACGGCGGCGTCGTACGCGCCCCGGACGGGACCATCTGCAAGATCGCGACCTCGAAGAAGAAGGACACCGGCCCTGCCGCCCTGCACATCGACCAGGTCGCACTCCTGTTGGGAGTAGCGGACGTCAAGGCCAGCAAGCGCTTCTACCTCGATCGCGGCCTGGCCGTGGCCAAGAGCTTCGGCGGCAAGTACGTCGAGTTCGACACCCCGTCGTCGGCCGTCACGCTGGCGCTCTACCCGCGCCGCGCCCTCGCCAAGGACACCGGCGTCTCCCAGGAGGGCACCGGCTCGCACCGCATCGTGATCGGCAGCGACGCCGGCCCCTTCACCGACCCCGACGGGTTCGTCTGGGAGACCGCATCCGCCTGAGGCAGGTGGCAGGGCGACCAGTGCGGCTGCTGTCGTTCACCTCCATCGGTCAGTCCTTGGCCAGGCCGGAGGGGCTCGCGCAGTTCCGCGCTCTAATTGAGGAGTGAAACCGCGTGCCGTTATGGCAGGGTATCGACGTGATTGAGCGACTCCCTGGAAACGTGGCCGAGGCGATCGCCGCTGAGCGGGCAGGTCACCCTCTGAAGTACCTGTACTTCTGGGGCCACCAGACCCTGCGCCCCGGCTGCCTGTCGCAGTGGTGGCCGGTCACCTTCACCGAGGACGGTGAGACGTACGGCTCCGCCGAGCACTACATGATGGCGCACAAGGCCTGGCTGTTCGGCGACCACGAGACCGCGGCCAAGATCCTGGCAGCCGGGCATCCGGGCGAGGCCAAGAAGCTGGGCCGCACCGTACGGGATTTCGACGAAGAGGTCTGGGACGCTCACCGGTTCGACATCGTGGTGCGCGGCAACATCGCCAAGTTCGGGCGGCATCCGGAGCTGAAGGAGTTCGTGCTCAGCACGCGCAACCGCGTGATCGTCGAGGCCAGTCCCCTCGATCGGATCTGGGGGATCGGCCTGACCGCCGATGACAAGCGAGCCGCCTCTCCTTCGACGTGGAAGGGACTCAACCTGCTGGGCTTCGCACTGATGGCCGCACGGGAGGCGCTGACGTGAGCTTCGGTACTTACGCACGCCGGGTCCGGGACCCCAGCCTGCCCTACGGCTTGCGCTACTCCTCTTTACGCTGCGCGGTGGCCAGGTACATGCCGCTGGGATTCCACGCGACGTGGGACTTCGTCACCAGCCGCGCTGGGAACGTCCGCCGCGATGAGGCTGCGCTGCTGCGGGCGCTGGGGTTGCTGGAGGACAGCCGCCGCGCCTGGCACGCGGAACAGGCCGGTTTCGCGCGCCGCCGTACCGAAGACAAGCGGCGGCATCACCGAACGGCGACGGAAGAGGAGCGGCGGCACCGATTCGGATGGCGCTGGCACGGCGAACACGCCCACGAGGCCGCCGTGCGGGCAGTGGCAACTCTCTGGAAAGAGCACCTCGAGGTGGCCTCCGGCACCTACTCGCCTGCCGAGAGCCGTGGGTCCTGCCGTACATTGCGGTCGCCGCGGCGGACCATGTCGTTCAAGTCGTAGAGGGGGCTCTGGATGTGCTTTCCGGCTTTGACCCGGCGCTCCTACGACGGTTCGGTGACGACAACCCGGATGCGCTGACCCTGCTCAGGCAGCGAGTGGCCAGTTCCTGGAACCGCTATCACCGCCCGACCCATCCCCGCCTCGCAGATCATCCCGGTCACCGGCTTGTCCACGAGCTGGAACGCCACCGCTCCTACCCTCGCTGGTAGCCGAGGATGTCGTACGTCCAACGGTCGAGGTAGATGCTCTCGGCTACCGTGTCGCCCGCGATGGCGAGCCATTCCGCTGCCGCCGCGCGCATCTGCTCCTCCGCCTGGGCCTGCTCCTGCGGCCGAAGCTCCACAATGTCGGTCAGTGCCGCCCATACCAGGGACACCCTCATGGCCAGGTCGGAGCCCAGACTCATCCCGAGCCCCATGATGTCCAGCCCGGCCCAATAGGGAAAGGCCGTGCCCGCCACGATCCTCGAGGCGAGTTCCGCCACCCGGACCCGGAACTCGGCGTCATCGTGGGGAGAGGGCCGATCGCCCCAGCCGGTGGGGAGATTGAAGGTCCAGCCGGGCCGCCAGTCGAAGGGGGCATCGATGAGATCCTTCAGCGGGGTGCCCTCCAGCAGGTGCTGCAATGCCCACCTGGTGGCCGAATGGGCAACGACCAGGATGCGGCCGGTGTCGTGTGCGCGGTGCCGGAGAAAGTCGCGGGTGTGCTCGACCACTTGCCGGTAGCTCTGCCCACCGGGCCAAGGCTCGTCAACGTGCTCTGAGCGCACCGCGGCCAGTTCCGGTGCCGGACGCCCGGTCCAGGTGCCGTAGTCGCACTCCCGCAGCCGCTCGTCCTGGTAGACGGATATCCGGCTACCCGCGAAGGCGATCTCGGCGGTCTGTACGGCACGCCGTAGGTCCGAAGTGAACACCTTGATGATTCCGTCATCGCGGCGCCGCTCACCGAGTTCCGCGGCCTGTCGGTGCCCCTGTGCGGACAGCTCACCCGGCAACCACCCCGTTGCGATCCCCGCCTCGTTGTCAGTGGTGGTCGCGTGGGTCTCGAACACGATCGTTGGCACAGACGGATCCTTCCACGCCCGAAGTTGACCTTGAGTGGCAGCTCCTGATCAAGGTCAACATTCGGCCGCCAGAGAGCTGCCAAAAGTGACCTCTCCACCGGATTGCGACAACCACTTCCTCTCGTAGTGGAGCAGTCCGATGAGCGCCACCTTGGACCGACGCGGCGTTATGGAGCGGTCGCCCGCTGGACGCCGCCGAGCACATCTTTCAGCTCGTGACCTGTGCCGCGCTAAGATCGCGTCCCGTGCTTCCGGATAGTTTCTGGCGGATTATCAGGATTGGATTAGTAGGTCTGGTTCTTGCGGCGGCGGTCGCGGGCCTGGTGCTCGGCGACGCCTGGCTCTGGGTGGCCGTCGAATGGTCGCCGCCGGCCTATGCGGAGTTCTACGCGCGCGGCGGGTTTGACACCCCGACGGTTGTGGCGCTGCTCGTGGCCGCCCTGGTGAAGGCCGCGCTCCTGTGGCTGATCCTGCGTGCCCCCGCGCCGGGACCGCTGGACCGCCGGGCGAAGGTGCTGCGCCGACTGCTGTATCTGGCGGTGGCGTACGCCCTCGTGCTGTGGTACCCGATCGCGCTGCTCCCCGACGCGGTCGGCGCGGCATTCCAGCTCGCGCTGTGGACCGCGATCGACGTCCTCTACCTGCTCGTTATCCGCTGGCGGTCCCGCATACTGCGCGCGGCGGCCGGAGCGATGTTCGCGGTCGTGCTGGCCGGGATGGCCAACGAACTGCTCGACGAACTCGACCTCCCAGAGCTTGGATCGGGCGGCATCGTCGGACTGGGCTTGATGCTGAGCGGAGTGGCGGCGACCATCATCACGGTCGTCGGGCAGCGGCGCGACGGCCGGTGGAGCCGCGGCACGCAGGCCGCCGGGTGGTTGTCGGTGGGCGTCTGCGCGCTGGTGATCCCGCTCAACGTTCTCTCCGGAAGGATCTCCAGCGGCAATCTGGCGATGCTGGTCATGATGGACGCGGTGGGGCTCGTCAGCACCGTGTGGATCGCGGCGACCGCCCGTGAACTGCCCGCTGAGGACCGCCCGGCGGACCTTCCGCCCGCGCGGCGGCGCGTGATCCGCGTCGCGGTGGCGGCCGTGGCCGTACTGCCGATCATCGCAATGATCCACCCGGAGCAGGCCGCGCACCTCACCTACACCGGCTGGTCGATGGACTGCTATGACCGGCCCAGCTTCGGCGATCTGAAACCTGCGGAACGCGACGCCGCGTTCCTGTGCCGGGCGCGGAGCACAGAGGGCGGAGTCCCGCCCATGTTCCCGGACAGCCTGTCGGACCAGGCGATCCTCGCGTACGGGCGGGCGCTGTGCCGTACAAAGGACCGCGACGAGCAGGAGGCGATTCTGACGCGGGCCGGGAGCGCGCGGCCAGCCTGGCGCGTGGACCCGTGGGACCTCGTCTACGTCTGCCCGGAGATCGTCGGCGCAACCCATCCCGAGCTGCTGCGGTCGACCACGGAGACGGAGGCGGCGAACACCGCCTACATCGCCGAGGAGAACGCGAAGTGCCGCGACCCGTGGCCCCGGACGAAGGGTGTCGTCCAGGCCACGGCCAAATACTTCCTGTTCGTCGACGGCGATCCCGGCTATCTGGTCCACGACCCCGAAGACGAAGCCGCCGACGAGGTGGCGGAGCAGGCGATGGACAAGGTCTACGACGACAGCACCCTCGTCGGGGTGGCCGGCAGCGCGGTGCTCGTCGGGCACGTCGCAGACGTCGTTGATCTGTGCCTTACGGTGAAGGCCTTCCGCACCGCGCCGCCACGGCGGACGGCCGGGTGGGATCAGGTCAACGAGGTGCCGATCGTCAGCCGCAGCGGCCAGCTCACCGTGCCGTACATGGGCGAGGGCGGAGAGGTGGGCGCGGGTGCCCCGATGCCGAACCTGGCGATCGCGGGGAAGGGTCGTTACCGGCTCCGTGTGTACGTGCGGGTCGACGATGCAGGGGAGGAGCAACACCTGGTCGTCGTGTTCCCGGGTGCGTCGAGGAAGAGGCTTAAGCTGAAGCCGTGAGCGGTGGCGGGGCGCACACTTTCCTCCGTCGCCCTTCTACGGGCGGCCGGACATAGCCTCCAGGACAGGACCTGCTCGGTCAGGGAGCAATCGTCAATACCTGTGGATCAAGATCTTTTAAGCGGCTTTCTGGGAGTCTTCGATCGTTGGTGAGTCCTCGGGGCGTTCGACGAGCTTGCCCTTGCGGAACTTCGCCCCGGCGCGGACCAGG